>NZ_JABWRV010000004.1:0-287164 GCF_014269105.1 Pseudomonas sp. SWRI77
CGCTACCATCTAGGTAGGCTGAGATGGCTGTGAGTTTGAACTGCTCTGTGTATTTGCCCATCGGTCCCCCCAAGGGTTGGATTTTTTGTCCAACTTCTTGGGGGCAGTCCATTCTGTGGGAGCGGGCTTGCCCCGCGAAAGGGCCAGTTCGGGCAATAAAAAAGCCCGCATCAAGGATGCGGGCTCTTGGCCATCAAACCGCAGCTTACGCCGCCTTGGCCTCTTGCTGGCTCAGCGAGCGGTTCAGCGCACTGAACAGCGCCTTGAAGCTGGCGGTGGTGATGTTCTCGTCGATGCCCACACCATGCACCGGGCGGCCACCGGCCACGCGCAGCTCGATGTAGGCCGCCGCCTTGGCGTTGGTACCGGCACCGATGGCGTGCTCGTTGTAGTCCATGATCTCCACGGCAATCGGCAGGCCGGCGACCAGGGCTTCCAGGGCGCCATTGCCCTTGCCGCGCCAGTGCAGGGTGGTTTCGCCTTCACCAGCGACTTCCACTTCCACGGCGCTGTGGCCGTTTTCTTCCTGCAGGCGGTGGCTGACCAGTGCATACGGGGCGTTGGCCTGGAGGTACTCTTTCTGCAGCAGGCTGTAGATCTGCTTGGCAGTCATTTCCAGGCCCAGGCGGTCGGTTTCACCCTGGACCACCTGGCTGAACTCGATCTGCATGCGGCGTGGCAGGCTGATGCCGTATTCCTGTTCCAGCAGGTAGGTGATGCCGCCTTTGCCCGACTGGCTGTTGACGCGGATCACCGCCTCGTAGCTGCGGCCGATGTCGGCCGGGTCGATCGGCAGGTACGGCACTTCCCACAGTTCGCCTTCCTGTTGCTTGGCGAAGCCTTTGCGGATGGCGTCCTGGTGCGAGCCGGAGAACGCAGTGTGAACCAGGTCGCCGACATACGGATGACGCGGGTGCACCGGCAACTGGTTGCACTCTTCGACGACCTTGCGCACGCCGTCGATGTCGGAGAAGTCCAGTTGTGGGTCGATGCCTTGGGTATAGAGGTTCAGTGCCAAGGTCACCAGGTCGACGTTGCCGGTACGCTCGCCGTTGCCGAACAGGCAGCCTTCGGCGCGGTCGGCGCCGGCCATCAGGCCCAGCTCGGTGGCGGCGATGCCGGTGCCACGGTCGTTGTGGCAGTGCAGGCTGATGATCACGCTGTCACGGCGGCTGATGTTGCGGCAGAACCACTCGATCTGGTCGGCGTAGATGTTCGGCGTGGCGACTTCCACGGTGGCTGGCAGGTTGAGGATGAGCTTGTGCTCAGGCGTTGGGTTCCACACTTCAATGACCGCGTCGCAGACTTCCTTGGCGAACTCCAGCTCGGTGGCGCTGAAGGTTTCGGGCGAGTACTGGAAAGTCCACTGGGTGTCCGGCTGCTGGGCAGCGTACTTGACGAACAGTTTGGCCGCGTTCACGGCGATGTCCTTCACGCCTTGCTTGTCTTGGTTGAAGACGATGCGGCGGAACGACGGGCTGGTCGCGTTGTACAGGTGGACGATGGCCTTCTTGGCCCCACGCAGCGATTCGAAGGTACGGGCGATCAGGTCTTCACGGGCCTGGGTCAGCACCTGGATGGTGGTGTCGTCCGGGATGTGGCCATCTTCGATCAGGGTGCGCACGAAGTCGAAGTCGGTCTGCGAAGCGGACGGGAACGAGGCTTCGATCTCCTTCACGCCAACCTGCACCAAGGTCTTCCAGAAACGCAGCTTCTTCTCCGCATCCATCGGCTCGATCAGCGACTGGTTGCCATCACGCAGGTCGGAGCTGCACCAGATCGGCGCTGCGGTGATGGTTTTCGATGGCCAGGTGCGATCAGGCAGGTCGATGGTCGGGAAGGCGCGGTATTTCTTCGAAGGGTCTTTGAGCATGGTCATGGAAGCAATCCTTTTGTATGCGGCCGAGATCGGGCCTGCCGAGCAATAACGAGATGAAGAGGCGAGGCGACGCGATTCAACCTGGTAGTCGTGCGCTGACCAGGCAGAGGCTGCGATGTTGTCGGAGCAGAATGAGGGTGCTGGAGGTTTTCATGCTTCAACCCTAAGCCAGCGGGGTGAGGGATGGCAAGTGTTCGCGAAAAATTGAGAGGAATGCTTAAAAAAAGCTGGATGGCGAGATTTTGTAGCGCTTATTGCTGCGAGGCTTTCGGGTTTTTGCGCTGTAGGTTTTGATGGCGCAAGACACGGGAAGTGGGGTGTCAGTGCCGGCTTCTCGCGGGTAACCCCGCGAAGAAGCCCGCCCTTTCAGGGCTGGAATGCACCAATGAAGATGGCCGGGTCCACCCGCGCATCATTCAGGCTGACATTCCAGTGCATGTGCGGCCCGGTAGCCCGCCCGGTCGAGCCAACCCGGCCAACCACCTCACCGCGGCGCAGCGCCTGCCCCACGGCCACATCGATTTTCGACATGTGGCAGAACATGCTGATGAAGCCCTGGCCATGGTCGACGAACACGGTACGGCCGTTGAAGAAATAATCACCCACCAAGATCACTTTGCCATTGGCCGGGGTCTTGATGGGCGTACCGGCGGGCACGGCGAAGTCCAGGCCGGCATGCGGGTTGCGCTCTTCGCCATTGAAGAAGCGGCGCACGCCGAACTTGCTCGACAGTGGGCCGTTGACCGGCTTGTCGAGAATCAGGTTGCTCGGCAGGGCCGGGCTGAAGCTGCGGTAGGCCTTGATCTGTTCGGCCAGTTCGCCCTCGATGCGCTTGAGGTCCGCCGGGTTCGGGTTGACCTGCCGCGTGTTCTTCAGGGTGATGCGCTGCTCGGGGTACTTCTTGCTCCCGACCGTGAAGGGCAGGCTGCGGCCGCCCTGGCTCAGCACGGCGGTGCCGGGCTTCTGGGTCAGCGGAATACCGACGATCGCCAGCCAGTTGTCCTGTTCCTTGACCACCAGCACCGGCTTGCCGTCAAAGCGTGCATTCGGCGCCGTGCTGGCAGGCCCCAGGTCGACCACGGCCACGCCGCCGGGCACCGGCTTGTTCAAGGTACGGGTGATGTAGCTGGCCTGAGCGCCGCAGGCCAGCAACAGCAGGGAAAGGGCGAGCAGGGGCGCGAACAGGCGGGGCATGGTTCAGTCCAGTAGTGAGAGGGTAACGGGCGTCAGGTGGTTGTCTTCGACCCGCACCTGCAGTTCGCCTTCATTCAGGCGAGCGGTCAGGCGCTGGCCGTTGTGGGTCTGCTCGGCGCTGCGGATGGCCTGGCCGCGCTCATCGAGCAGGATGCTGTAGCCGCGGGCGAGGGTGGCCAGCGGGCTGACCACTTGCAGCGTCTGCAGTTGGGCCTGGAAGCGCTGGCGACGGTCCTTGAGCACCTCGCGCATGGCCCGGGGCAGGCGTTCGGCAAGGCTGTCCAGGCGCTGGTTCAGCAGCTTCAGGGTGCGCCCCGGGTGCTGCGCGGCCAGGCGGGTATCAAGGCGCCCCAGGCGCTCGCGGCGCTGGTTGAGGTTGCCGAGGAAAGCGCGACGCAGGCGCATGTCCAGATCGTCCAGGCGCTGAGCCTGCTGGCGCAGACGCTCGCCTGGGTGGCGCAGGCGCCGGGCCAGCGACTCCACGCGCAGGCGGTCGTGGCTCAGGCGGTTCTGCATGCGCAGCAGCAGGCGCCGTTGCAGGCTGTCGAGGCGGTGCTGCAAGCCACTGTTGTCGGGGGCCAGCAGTTCGGCGGCGGCGGACGGGGTGGGCGCGCGGACGTCGGCGACGAAATCGCAGATCGACACGTCGGTCTCATGGCCGACGGCACTGACGATAGGCGTGACACAGGCGGCCACGGCGCGGGCCACGGCTTCTTCGTTGAAGCTCCACAGGTCTTCCAGCGAGCCGCCGCCGCGTGCCAGGATCAGCGCATCGAAACCAAGGCTGTCGGCCAGTTGCACGGCGCGCACGATCTGGGCGATGGATTCGCGGCCCTGCACAGCGGTGGGTATCAGGTTCAGTTCGACTTGCGGGGCGCGGCGGCCGAATACGCTGATGATGTCGCGGATCACCGCGCCCGTGGGCGAGGTGATGATGCCGATGCGTTGCGGATGCGCCGGCAGCGGTTTCTTGCGTTCGGCGCTGAACAGGCCCTCGGCGCCGAGTTTCTCTTTCAGTGCTTCGAACGCCAGGCGCAGCGCACCGTCACCGGCCGCTTCGACGGTGTCGAGGATCAGTTGGTAATCGCCACGCCCTTCGAACAGCGAGACTTTGCCGCGCACCCGCACCGCCAGGCCGTCACGCAGGGCCTGGCGGACCCGCGTGGCGTTCTGGCGGAACAGCGCGCAGCGCACCTGGGCGCCGCTGTCCTTGAGGGTGAAGTACATGTGGCCGGAGGCCGGGCGGGCGAGGTTGGAAATCTCGCCTTCCACCCAGACGCTGCGGAACACGTCTTCCAGCAGCACCCGGGCGCGGCCGTTGAGCTGGCTGACGGTGAGGACCTCGCGGTCCAGGCCGAGTCGTTCGAAGGGGTCTCTGATCATGGCGGGCATCATAAAGGACATCGGGGGCGGTTGTCTGTGTCGGGGCTGGGAGGTGAGAGGATTGGCGGACGTGGGGCTGCCAGTGCAGGGCGCAGAATAACCACCGTCATGCACTACGGGCCCCATCACCCCCCCAACATCGCCGCCAGAAACTGCCGCACCATCACCCCCGCATCGCGCCTGCAGGCCAATGCCACGGTGCTCTCACAAGGTTCCCCCAACCCCACGAACCTGACCGATGCCGGCGCAATATCACGCATGCATTCAGGCAATAGCGCCACCCCGAACCCCGCCTGAATCAGCTGTAATTGCGTGGTCTTGCGTGAAATCACCTGGGCTGCCTGCGGAAAGAACCCAGCCTCCATGCACAACGACGCCGACAGGTAGCTCAACCCGCCACGATCACGGTGCGGGATAGAGATGAACCGCTCCCCACGCAACTGCTCCAGTCGCACGACTGCCTCTTCAGCCAAAGGGTGCCCCGCCGCAACGGCCAGCAACAACGGCTCGCTGAACAGCTCATGCAGCACCACCCCCTCATGCTGGCGCAGCACCGGCAGCCGCAGCAGGCCGATATCCAGCCGCCCAGCGGCAATATCCTCCAGCTGCGCCTCCGACGACTGCTGCGCGATTTCCAGCGAGATCCCTGGGTGGCCCTGCAAGTAACAGCCCAGGCGAGCCAGCAGCGGCCCGGTCAGCGGCACGGTACTGGAATGGTTCAGGCGCAAGCTGCCTTGCAAGCCATCCCCCACGTCACGGGTGATGCGCTCAGCGTGCGTCAGGTCGGCCAGCAAGCGGCGGGCACGCTGCAAAAAGGCGTCCCCGGCAAGCGTCAGCCGTGGCCGCCGGGCGGTACGTTCGAACAACGGCGTTCCCAGGTGCTGCTCCAGCTCCTTGATCTGCCGGCTCAGCGCCGATTGGGCGATATACAGCCGCTCGGCGGCAACGCTGAAGCTACCGCTTTCAGCGATCTCCACGAAGTAACGCAACTGGCGGATCGACGTCATGTCATGCCTTTTTGAGATAGGTAATGGCAAAAAGGCATATTAGTCGGCATGGCTCATGGCTGGCTAACCTTTGCATGACCTTCCAGGAACACACGCCATGCTCACCCAATTGCCATTCTCCGGCCTCGATTGGCTGCCCATCCTGCTCGGTGTCGGCCTGGCCTACATCGTCTTCGGCATTGCCGGTTTCGGCACCGCGCTGGTGGCCGGCCCGGTGCTGATCCACTTCATGCCGCTGTCGCGCATCATCCCGCTGTTGGTGCTGCTGGACTTCGTGGCGGCCTTTGGCAACCTGCTGCCGTCGCGCCGTGATGTGGTGCGTGGCGAACTGCTGCGTCTACTGCCCTTCATGGCGATAGGCTGCACCCTGGGCGTGGTGTTTCTGCTGCGGCTCAAGGCTGACGTGTTGCTGTTGCTGATGGGGTTGTTCGTCAGCGCCTATGCGGTCTATGGCTTGGCGGTGAGGGTGCGCCCGGCGAACCTTTCAGGCTTCTGGGCGGTGCCCATGGGCACGGTGGGGGGCTTGTTCGGTGCGTTGTTCGGCAGTGGCGGGTTTCTCTATGCCCTCTATCTGAGCGCGCGCCTGGAGGCCAAAGAGCAGGTGCGCGCTACCCAGAGCGCGTTGATCAGTTGCAGTACCGTGGTGCGCCTGTCGCTGTTTCTGATCGCCGGAGTCTACGCCGACAGCAGCCTGCTGTTGCTCGCTGCCTGCCTGTTGCCGGTGATGTTCGTCGGCCTGTGGGCCGGGCGCCGGCTGACCCTGAAGCTGTCCCGCGAGGCTTTTGTGCGCCTGGTCACCTGGCTGGTGCTGGCCAGCGGCCTGGCCATGATCGGTCGCTACCTGAGCCTGTGAGCGGTAGAATTGCTGCATTACCGCAGTTCGCAGGCTTGCCTCTTTAATGAACACCCAGAGCATCATCGTCCCCAAGCTTTCCACCGTCCCGGCTCACGAGGCCCGCGCCCGGGCGATCGTGCGCTGGCTGGTGCGCGAGAAAGTCATCGAGGAACAACTCACCACCTGCGGTCGCACCGGCAACCGCATGGGCCATGCCCTGGCCGACGGTGCGCGCAAGGTGGCCCTGCACCCGGACAAACTGCCGTTCGGCGAACAAGCCAACGGCCTGGAGATCATGCTCAAGCGCTGCATCTATACCCCGACCAACGGTTTTCTCGAAGAAGCCGGCTGCCCGGAGTGCCGGCGCGAGGTCGGCGAGCCGCTGTTCGAGAGCCTTGAAGAGTGGATGCCAGGGGTCAGTGACAACTTCACCTGCCCGCTGTGCGGCTTCGAAGACGACATCAACGGCTTTCTTTACCTGCAGCCATGTGCCTTTTCCAACCTGGGGTTCATCTTCAACAACTGGGGCGAGGCCGGGTTCACCCAAGCCTTTCTCGACAGCTTCGCTGACTGGCTGGACCAGCCAGTGGCCGTGGTGCAGGTAAAACTGCCACAAGGCTGACCGAAGGCCCTTATTTTGCATTGAGCGGCGCGCCGTGCATGAGTATAATGGCGCGCTTCCATTTTTCCCGCCCGGGAGCCCCCGCGATGCTGCGTATCAGCCAAGAAGCCCTGACCTTCGACGATATCCTCCTTGTACCTGGCTATTCCGAGGTACTGCCCAATGAAGTCAGTCTCAAGACCCGTTTGACTCGTGGCATCGAGCTGAACATTCCGCTGGTTTCCGCTGCCATGGATACCGTGACCGAAGCGCGTCTGGCCATTGCCATGGCTCAGGAAGGCGGCATCGGCATCATCCACAAGAACATGACCATCGAACAGCAGGCCGGCGAAGTCCGCAAGGTCAAGAAGTTCGAGGCTGGCGTGGTCAAGGACCCGATCACCATCGAAGCAGACGCCACCGTGCGCGACCTGTTCGACCTGACCCGCCTGAACAACATTTCGGGTGTTCCAGTGCTGGAAAACGGCGACCTGGTCGGCATCGTCACTTCCCGTGACGTGCGCTTCGAAACCCGTCTGGATGCCAAGGTCCGCGATGTGATGACGCCGAAAGAGCGTCTGGTCACCGTGCGCGAAGGCGCCAACAAGAACGAAGTCCGCGAGCTGCTGCACAAGCACCGCCTTGAAAAAGTCCTGATCGTCGACGACAAGTTCAGCCTCAAGGGCATGATGACCGTCAAGGACATCGAAAAAGCCAAGGCCTACCCGCTGGCCAGCAAGGACGACCAAGGTCGCCTGCGCGTCGGCGCCGCGGTCGGTACCGGCAAGGACACCGGCGAGCGCGTAGCCGCCCTGGTTGCCGCCGGCGTTGACGTGGTGGTGGTCGACACTGCCCACGGTCACTCCAAAGGCGTGATCGACCGCGTGCGTTGGGTCAAGGAAACCTACCCGCAGGTTCAGGTGATCGGCGGCAACATCGCCACCGGTGCCGCGGCCAAGGCCCTGGCTGAAGCTGGCGCTGACGCCGTCAAGGTCGGCATCGGCCCAGGTTCGATCTGCACCACCCGCATCGTCGCCGGTGTCGGCGTACCGCAGATCAGCGCCATCGCCAACGTCGCTGCCGCACTGGAAGGCACTGGCGTGCCGCTGATCGCCGACGGTGGCATCCGCTTCTCCGGTGACCTGTCCAAGGCCATCGTTGCCGGTGCTTCCTGCGTGATGATGGGTTCGATGTTCGCCGGTACCGAAGAGGCCCCGGGTGAAGTCGAACTGTTCCAGGGCCGTTCCTACAAGGCTTACCGCGGCATGGGCTCGCTGGGTGCGATGGCACAGGCGCAGGGCTCTTCCGACCGTTACTTCCAGGACTCCTCGGCCGGTGCCGAGAAGCTGGTACCGGAAGGTATCGAAGGCCGAGTGCCGTACAAGGGCGCCCTGGCTGCGATCATCCACCAGCTGATGGGCGGCCTGCGTTCGTCCATGGGCTATACCGGCAGCGCGACCATCGAAGAGATGCGTACCAAGCCGGAGTTCGTGCGCATCACCGGTGCCGGCATGGCCGAGTCCCACGTGCATGACGTGCAGATCACCAAAGAAGCCCCTAACTACCGGGTCGGCTGAGGCCTCCAGCGGTAAGTAGCAAGCTTCAAGCGGTAGTTGCGTTGCAGCAGCTACCGCGTTTTCCCCGATCAACTTGCAGCTCGCAGCTAGACGCTTGCAGTTGCACCAGAGATTGAGTCATGGCCCTCGACATTCACGCTCACCGCATCCTGATCCTCGATTTCGGTTCCCAGTACACCCAGCTGATCGCCCGCCGTGTGCGCGAAATCGGCGTGTACTGCGAACTGCATCCGTTCGACATGGACGATGAAGCGATCCGCGAATTCAACCCGCGCGGCATCATCCTCGCCGGCGGCCCCGAATCGGTACACGAAGCCAACAGCCCGCGCGCGCCGCAGGCCGTGTTCGACCTGAACGTACCGCTGCTGGGCATCTGCTACGGCATGCAGACCATGGCCGAGCAACTGGGCGGCAAGGTTACCGGGTCGGACCTGCGCGAATTCGGTTACGCCCGCGTTGACGTGGTCGGCAAGAGCCGTCTGCTCGACGGCATCGAAGACCACGTGGACGCTGACGGCGTACTGGGCCTGGACGTCTGGATGAGCCACGGTGACAAGGTCACCCAGATGCCAGGCGACTTCCACGTGCTGGCCAGCACCCCGAGCTGCCCGATCGCCGGCATGTTCGACGACGCGCGCGGCTACTACGGCGTGCAGTTCCACCCGGAAGTGACCCACACCAAGCAAGGTGGTCGCATCCTCTCGCGCTTCGTCCAGGACATCTGTGGTTGCGAAGCCCTGTGGACCCCGTCCAACATCGTCGAAGACGCCATCGCCCAGGTGCGTGAGCAAGTCGGTTCGGCCAACGTCCTGCTGGGCCTGTCTGGCGGCGTCGACTCGTCCGTGGTTGCCGCGCTGCTGCACCGCGCCATCGGCGACCAGTTGACCTGCGTATTCGTCGACAACGGCCTGCTGCGCCTGCACGAAGGCGACCAGGTGATGGCCATGTTCAAGGAGAACATGGGCGTCAAGGTGATCCGTGCCGACGCCGAGGCGCAGTTCCTGGGCAACCTGGAAGGCGAAGCGGACCCGGAGAAGAAGCGCAAGATCATCGGCCGCACCTTCATCGACATCTTCGATGCCGAAGCCAGCAAACTGGACAACATCCAGTTCCTGGCCCAGGGCACCATCTACCCGGACGTGATCGAGTCGGCTGGCGCCAAAAGCGGCAAGGCCCACGTGATCAAGTCGCACCACAACGTCGGTGGCCTGCCTGAGGAAATGAACCTCAAGCTGGTCGAGCCGCTGCGCGAATTGTTCAAGGACGAAGTGCGCAAGATCGGCCTGGAGCTGGGCCTGCCGTACGACATGGTCTACCGCCACCCGTTCCCGGGCCCGGGCCTGGGCGTGCG
The DNA here is from genome assembly GCF_014269105.1 of Pseudomonas sp. SWRI77. Lineage (NCBI taxonomy): Bacteria > Pseudomonadati > Pseudomonadota > Gammaproteobacteria > Pseudomonadales > Pseudomonadaceae > Pseudomonas > Pseudomonas sp. SWRI77. Next base: position 9,828 of record NZ_JABWRV010000004.1, read on the forward strand.
CATCCTGGGTGAAGTGAAGAAGGAATACGCCGACATCCTGCGTCGCGCCGACCACATCTTCATCGAAGAACTGCGCAAGGCCGACTGGTACCACAAGACCAGCCAGGCCTTCGTGGTGTTCCAGCCGGTCAAGTCGGTGGGTGTCGTGGGTGACGGCCGTCGCTACGCCTGGGTCGTGGCCCTGCGTGCCGTCGAAACCGTGGACTTCATGACCGCGCGTTGGGCACACCTGCCGTACGAACTGCTGGAAACCGTCAGCGGCCGTATCATCAACGAAATCGAAGGCATTTCGCGCGTCACTTACGACGTCTCGAGCAAGCCGCCTGCCACCATCGAGTGGGAGTGATCGGGCGTCCGGCTGTGGCCGGAACCCGTTAGCCAAAAAGCCCGCATTGCTGCGGGCTTTTTCGTTATTGACGGGCAGGTTGTCAGCGCCTGGCGCGTTGGCGAAAATACATGCAGTTTGTATGTAAAGGAGAGAGTGATGGTCCGTCGCACGCGCGCCGAAATGGAAGAAACCCGCGCCACGTTGTTGTCCACTGCGCGCCAGGTGTTCAGCGAGCATGGCTATGCGGGTACCTCGATGGATGAGCTGACCGCCAGGGCGGGCCTGACGCGGGGGGCGCTCTATCACCACTTCGGCGACAAGAAGGGCCTGTTGGCGGCAGTGGTGGAGCAGATCGATGGTGAGGTCGACGCGCGACTGAACAGCATCTCCGAGAATGCCGGCGATGCCTGGGAGGGCTTGCGACAGCGTTGCCGTGCCTACCTCGAAATGGCACTGGAAGCCGATATCCAGCGCATTGTGCTGCGTGATGCCCGGGCAGTGCTGGGGGGCGCCTCGCAGGAATCGCATCTGCACTGCCTGGCAACGATGCAACGGCTGGTTCAGAACCTGATGGAGCAAGGCGTGCTGGCTCCGGCCGAGCCGCGGGCGCTGGCCTCACTGATTTATGGCGGCCTGGCCGAAGCCGCGTGCTGGATTGCCCAAGGCGAGGAGGGCGACGCACGCCTGTCGCAAAGCCTTGTCGCACTTGAGCTGTTGCTGCGCGGGTTGCTGGCCAGGCCCTGAGCGGCTCTGGGTACGATTGTTCACAGACGCTCAGGCTGTAATTGCGCACACTGCGCTTCTTCGGCTTTGCGCAAGGACAATCGCAATGGCAGGCAACATTCCTCATGTAGTGGTGGTGGGCGGCGGTATCCTCGGCGCGTCCGTCGCCTGGCACCTGGCGCGGCGTGGTGCTGCGGTCACTGTGCTCGAGCGCGAGCGGGGCGTTGCGCGGGGTGTCACCGGGCACTCCTATGGTTGGGTGGGCACGGGCAGCCGCCTGCCGTCTGCAGACCCGGCATGCTTTGCCCTGGAACAGCGTGCGCTGGCACAGTTCCCCCGTCTGACGCAGGCACTCGGCCCACTGCCGGTGGCGGCGCAAGGTGGCTTGATATGGCTCGACAGCGAGGAGCAGACCCTTGCCATGCTCGCCGAGCAGCAGGCGGCCGGGGTTTCGATGGCCGCAGTGGGGCGTGAGCGCATCCGCGAGCTCGAGCCTGGCCTGGTGCAGCCACCCGGCATGGCTATCTGGGCTCCGGACGATTTCGCGGTCGAACCTGATGTACTGGCCCAGCGCTTGTTGGCGGCAGCGCAGGCTGAAGGCGCTCGGGTACTTGAGGCGCGCGAGGTACTGGCGCTGGAAGTGCAGGGTGCGCGCATTACCGGTGTACGTACCGGTCTGGGCATCGTGCATGCGGATGTCGTCGTGCTGGCCAATGCCATGGGGGCTCAGCGCCTGGCCCGTCAACTGGGGCAGGAACTGCCTATCCATGAAGCACCTGCGGTGTTGCTGCGCTTCGGTGCAGCGCAGGTGCCGCTGCGCCATCTGCTGTATGGGCAGGGGCTGGAAGTACGGCCAGGGCTGGGCGGCGGTTTGCTGTCGGCAGCCGATTTCCCTGGTGAAGAGGGTATGGCCGAACTGGGTCGCGAAAGCCTGCAGGCGGTTGCCAGCCTGTTCCAGCCGGAGTGCGAACTGTCGCTGCAATCGATACGGGCGGTGTACCGGCCCAAGACCGACAGCGGCCTGCCACTGCGCACGTTCCTTGACGGGTGCGAAGGGCTGTACGTCATGGTCGCTCACCCGGGCGTGATACTGGCGCCAGCACTGGGCTACGAGGCTTGTGAAGACATTCTCAAGGGGCAGGTCCATGGCGATGCATATGCCTGCTGAACACCCGCTGCGACAAGACTTCACTTAATATTTCGCAAATGCAGGTGTATCGTATTCGCCCTTCATTGCCAGCCCTGCTGGCAGCTGGCTTGCGCAATAAACGAGGTACCCGCACCAATGTCCTTCACCCGTCGACAAATGCTCAAGGGCCTCACCGGCCTGGTTGTGGTAGGCCTGGGCGCCGGAGGCGCGGCGCGGTACTGGCTGGGCAAGGTCGAGGACGAGAATGCCGGGCACGACTACGAACTGATCGCCGCGCCCCTGGAAGTGGAGCTGGTGCCGGGCTTCAAGACCGAGGCCTGGGCCTTTGGCCCGTCGGCGCCGGGCACCGAATTGCGGGTGCGCCAGGGGACCTGGCTGCGGGTGCGTTTCATCAACCACCTGCCGGTCGAAACCACCATCCACTGGCACGGCATCCGCCTGCCGCTGGAAATGGACGGCGTGCCCTATGTGTCGCAACTGCCGGTCAAGCCTGGCGAGTACTTCGACTACAAGTTCCGTGTGCCGGATGCCGGCAGCTACTGGTACCACCCGCACGTCAGCAGCTCCGAAGAGCTTGGCCGCGGGCTGGTCGGGCCGCTGATCGTCGAGGAGCGCGAGCCTACCGGGTTTCTGCACGAGCGCACCCTGAGCCTGAAAAACTGGCACGTGGACGAGCAAGGCGCCTGGCTGCCGTTCAGCATCCCCCGCGAGGCCGCGCGCAACGGCACTGCCGGGCGGCTGATCACCATCAACGGCCAGCCCGATTCGGTGACCGAGTTGCCCGCCGGCCAAGTGGTGCGCTTGCGCCTGCTCAACCTGGACAACACCTGGACCTACCGCCTGAACCTCAAGGGCAACTGCGAGGCCAGGATCTACGCGCTCGACGGCAACCCGGTCACCCCGCGGCCACTGGACGACGATTACTGGCTGGGGCCAGGCATGCGTATCTGCCTGGCGATTCGCATTCCTGAGGCGGGTGAGGAAATCTCCCTGCGCGACGGTTTCGTGCGCCTGGGCACCTTGCGTTCGGTGGCCAGCAACGACGCCCCCAGCGACTGGCCGCCAGCCTTGCCGCCGAACCCGGTGGCCGAGCCGGACCTGGAGAATGCCGAAAAGCTCAACTTCAATTTTGAATGGGTCGGCAAGGTCTCGGTCAACACCGAGAACGGCAGGCCGCCGAGCCTGTGGCAGATCAACGGCCAGGCCTGGGACATCACCGACAAGACCTGCGCCGACCGGCCCATCGCGACGCTGCAGAAGGGCAAGAGCTACATCTTCGAGCTGAAGAACATGACCCAGTACCAGCACCCGATCCACCTGCACGGCATGAGCTTCAAGGTGATCGCTTCCAACCGCCGTGAGATCGTCGAACCGTGGTTCACCGATACCTACCTGCTGGGCAAGAACGAGCGCGCCCAGGTCGCTCTGGTGGCGGATAACCCAGGGACCTGGATGTTCCACTGCCACGTCATCGATCACATGGAAACCGGCCTGATGGCCGCGATCACGGTGGTCTGATGCGCCCGCAAATCATCGATCGCAGCCGCGATCAGGAATTCATGCGCCTGGCCCTGACACTGGCCGCCGAAGGGGCGGCGATGGGTGAGGTGCCGGTGGGGGCGGTGCTGGTGCAGCATGGCCAGGTGATCGGGCAGGGCTTCAACCGGCCGATCGTCGACAGTGACCCCAGCGCCCATGCCGAAATGGTCGCCATTCGGGCAGCCGCCAAGTCAGCGAGCAATTATCGGCTGCCGGGCAGCACGCTGTATGTGACCTTGGAGCCCTGCAGCATGTGCGCGGGGTTGATCGTGCATTCGCGGGTAGCGCGGGTGGTGTACGGGGCGCTGGAGCCCAAGGCGGGGATCGTGCAGAGCCAGGGGCAGTTCTTTGGCCAGGGCTTCCTCAATCATCGGGTGATGGTAGAAGGTGGGGTGTTGGCCGAGGAGTGCGGGGCGATCTTGAGCGAGTTTTTCAAGGCTCGGCGGGCCATGCGCTAGCCTGTGCGGGCCTCTTCGCGGGGCAGGCGATCGACAGTGGCCAGGCCGGCAACGGTCACATCGGCGGCGACTGCTCTGCCGGCTTGTCCTTGTTGACCCCGGGCACATGCAAGTTGCCTTCGGCCATCTGGCCCTCGAGCTGCGGCTGGGTCACCCAGGTGAGGATGTCGTAGTAGCGGCGGATGTTGGCCACGAAGTGCACCGGCTCGCCGCCACGGGCATATCCGTACTTGGTCTTGCTGTACCACTGCTTCTGCGCCAGACGCGGCAGCATCTTCTTCACATCCAGCCACTTGTTCGGGTTGAGCTTCTCACGCTTGGCCAGGGTGCGGGCGTCTTCCAGGTGGCCGCTGCCGACGTTGTAGGCGGCCAGCGCGAACCAGGTGCGGTCGGGTTCCTGAATGCTGTCGTCGAGCTGCTGCTTGATCAGCATGAAGTACTTGGCACCGCCCTGGATGCTCTGCCTCGGGTCCAGGCGGTTGGATACGCCCATGGCCTGCGCCGTGCGCTGGGTGAGCATCATCAGGCCGCGCACGCCGGTCTTGGACGTGACTTCCGGCTGCCACATGGATTCCTGGTAGCCGATGGCCGCCAGCAGGCGCCAGTCGACCTGCTCGACCTTGGCGTAGCTCTTGAAGTGCTTCTCGTACTTGGGCAGGCGCTGCTGCAGGTGCTGGGCGAAGGTGTAGGCGCCAACATAGCCGAGTACATCCACATGGCCGTAGTAGCGGTCTTTGAGGCGCTGCAGGGTGCCGTTCTTCTGGGCCTTGTCGAGGAACTCGTTGACCTCGTTGAGCAGGCTGTTGTCTTCACCGGCCGCCACGGCCCAGCGCTGATCGCGGGTATCGCCCAGGTCGAAGGCGACCCGTACGTTGGGGAAATACACCTGGTTCATCGCCAGTTCGTTGGAGTCGACCAGGGTCAGGTCGATCTGGCCTTCATCGACCATGCGCAGCAGGTCGACCACCTCGACGGCGTCGGATTCTTCGTATTCCAGGCCTGGGTACTGTTTTTTCAGCTCGGCCAGCTGGTCGGCATGGCTGCTGCCTTTGAGCACCATGATCTTCTTGCCGACCAGGCCCTTGGCCTCTGTGGGGCGGGAGCGGCCGTTGCGATAGATGACCTGTGGAGTGACTTCCAGGTAGGGATGAGAGAATTTTGCCTGGGCCTTGCGCCGCTCGCTGCTGACCAGGCCGGCGGCGGCCAGCACCGGGCCGGAGGGCTTGCCCAGTTCGTCGAACACTTGATCAAGGTTGTCGGCGGTCTCGATCTGCAGCTTTACGCCGAGATCGTCGGCGAAATGCTTGACCAGCTCATATTCGAAGCCGGTTTCGCCGTTGCGGTCCTGGAAATAGGTGGCCGGGCTGTTGCGGGTGATGACGCGCAGCACGCCATCCTCCTTCACGCGCTCTAGGGTGCTGGGTTTTTCAACACAGGCACCGAGCATCAGAAAGAGTCCGGTTGCGAGAAGCCATTTGGCGTAACGCTGGCGCAGAGCAGTATGGGCGAACATAGCTTGCAGTATACGCAAAGGACGAGGGCCGCCATATCTCGACAACGGTTAGCTTGTCTGGTAGCGCGTTGTGTGCTTCGGCGGGCTTGGCTGAGGATTGTGGCGCCAAACCCTCAGCAAACACGTGATTTTTTTTGACCCCGAAGTCCGGTTCCGCCGCCCGGCAGCATTGCCCTCTGGCGGGTGCCGAAAGCCGCGGAATTAGGCTAGAATGCACGGCCTCTAAGCACACCCCTTCCTGAGGCTGTCCCGACGATGTTGATCCTGCGCGGCGCTCCTGCCCTTTCTGCCTTTCGCCACGGTAAATTACTCGAGCAACTGAGCCAGAAAGTCCCCGCTGTTACTGGTTTGTATGCCGAATTCGCCCACTTCGCCGATGTCGATGGCGAGCTGACCGCCGACCAGCAGCAGGTGCTGGGCCGTCTGCTCAAGTACGGCCCGAGCGTGCCGGTACAGGAGCCGACCGGCCGCCTGTTCCTGGTCGTGCCGCGCCTGGGCACCATTTCGCCCTGGGCCAGCAAGGCCAGCGACATCGCCCACAACTGCGGCCTGCAGTCGATCCAGCGCCTCGAGCGCGGCATCGCCTACTACGTAGCCGGCAACCTGAGCGAGGCCGACGCACAGGCCGTCGCCGCCGAGCTGCACGACCGCATGACCCAGCGCGTGCTGGCCCAGCTGGAGCAGGCTTCCGACCTGTTCAGCCACGCCCAGCCCAAGCCGATGACCTCGGTCGATATCCTCGCCGGTGGCCGCGATGCGCTGGCCAAGGCCAACGTCGACCTGGGCCTGGCCCTGGCCGAAGACGAGATCGACTACCTGGTCAACGCCTTCCAGGGGCTCAAGCGCAACCCGAACGACATCGAACTGATGATGTTCGCCCAGGCCAACTCCGAGCACTGCCGCCACAAGATCTTCAACGCCAGTTGGGACATCGACGGCCAGGCGCAGGAAAAAAGCCTGTTTGGCATGATCAAGAACACCTACCAGATGCACAGCGAAGGCGTGCTGTCTGCGTACAAGGACAACGCCTCGGTGATCGTCGGCAACGTTGCCGGCCGTTTCTTCCCGAACCCTGAAACCCGCCAGTACGGCGCGGTGCAGGAGCCGGTGCACATCCTGATGAAGGTCGAGACGCACAACCACCCGACCGCCATCGCGCCGTTCTCCGGTGCCTCCACCGGCTCCGGCGGCGAAATCCGCGACGAAGGCGCCACCGGCCGTGGCGCCAAGCCCAAGGCTGGCCTGACCGGCTTCACCGTGTCCAACCTGCGCATCCCGGGCTTCGAGCAGCCATGGGAGCAGGCGTACGGCAAGCCTGAGCGCATCGTCGACGCCCTCGACATCATGGTCGAAGGCCCACTGGGTGGCGCTGCGTTCAACAACGAATTCGGTCGCCCGGCCCTGACCGGTTACTTCCGTACCTTCGAGCAGGCGATCAACACCCCCCACGGCGAAGAAGTGCGCGGCTACCACAAGCCGATCATGCTCGCCGGCGGCATGGGCAACATCCGTGAAGAGCACGTGCAGAAGGCCGAGATCACCGTCGGCGCCAAGCTGATCGTGCTCGGCGGCCCGGCCATGCTGATCGGTCTGGGTGGCGGTGCAGCTTCGTCGGTCGCCACCGGCGCCAGCTCCGCCGACCTGGACTTCGCCTCGGTACAGCGCGAAAACCCGGAAATGGAGCGCCGTTGCCAAGAGGTCATCGACCGCTGCTGGCAGCTGGGTGACAAGAACCCGATCGCCTTCATCCACGACGTCGGCGCGGGGGGTATTTCCAACGCCTTCCCTGAGCTGGTCAACGACGGTGGCCGTGGTGGCCGCTTCGAACTGCGCAACGTGCCCAACGACGAGCCGGGCATGGCCCCGCACGAAATCTGGAGCAACGAATCGCAGGAGCGTTACGTGCTGGCCGTCAGCGCCGTCGACTTCGACCGTTTCCAGGCCATCTGTGAGCGCGAGCGTTGCCCGTTCGCCGTGGTCGGCGAGGCGACTGAAGAGCCGCACTTGACCGTGACCGACAGCCACTTCGCCAACACCCCAGTAGACATGCCGCTGGACGTGTTGCTGGGCAAACCGCCGCGCATGCACCGTTCGGTCACCCGCGAAGCCGAGCTTGGCGATGAGTTCGACCCAAGCACACTGTCGCTGGCCGATTCCGTCGAGCGCGTGCTGCACCACCCTGCGGTGGCCAGCAAGAGCTTCCTGATCACCATCGGCGACCGCACCATCACTGGCCTGGTGGCCCGCGACCAGATGGTCGGCCCATGGCAGGTGCCGGTGGCCGACTGCGCCGTTACCGCGACCAGCTTCGACGTCTACACCGGTGAAGCCATGGCCATGGGTGAGCGCACCCCGCTGGCCCTGCTCGACGCCCCGGCGTCCGGCCGCATGGCCATCGGCGAAACCCTGACCAACCTGGCGGCCTCGCAGATCGAAAAACTGTCCGACATCAAACTGTCGGCCAACTGGATGTCCGCCGCCGGCCACCCCGGTGAAGATGCCCGTCTGTACGACACGGTCAAGGCCGTAGGCATGGAGCTGTGCCCTGAGCTGGGTATCACCATCCCGGTCGGTAAAGACTCGATGTCGATGAAGACCAAGTGGAGCGAAGGCGGTGTCGAGAAGAGCGTGACCTCGCCGATGTCGCTGATCATCACTGGCTTCGCCCCGGTCACCGACATCCGTAAAACCCTGACCCCGCAACTGCGCATGGACAAGGGCGAAACCGACCTGGTCCTGATCGACCTGGGCCGCGGCCAGAACCGCATGGGCGCCTCGATCCTGGCGCAGACCCACGGCAAGTTGGCCAGTGCCGCACCGGACGTCGACGATGCCGAAGACCTCAAGGCCTTCTTCGCCGTGATCCAGGGCCTCAACGCTGACGGCCACCTGTTGGCTTACCACGACCGTTCCGACGGTGGCCTGATGACCACCGTGCTGGAAATGGCCTTCGCCGGCCATTGCGGCCTCGACCTGGAGCTGGACACGCTGACCAGCAAGCCGGAAAAAGCCGCCGCCATCCTCTTCAACGAAGAGCTGGGTGCGGTAATCCAGGTTCGCCAGGATGCCACGCCAGACGTACTGGCTCAGTTCAGCGCCGCTGGCCTGGGTGAAGACTGCGTTGCGGTGATCGGCCAGCCGATCAACAACAGCGAAGTCGTCGTGCGTCTGAACGGCGAGGCGCTGTTCAAGGGTGACCGTCGCCTGCTGCAACGCCAGTGGGCCGAGACCAGCTACCAGGTTCAGCGCCTGCGTGACAACGCCGAATGCGCCGACCAGGAATTCGACGCGCTGCTCGAAGAAGACAACCCGGGCCTGTCGGTCAAGCTGGGCTTTGACGTCAACGATGACATCGCAGCGCCGTACATCAAGAAAGGCGTGCGCCCGCAAGTGGCGATCCTGCGTGAGCAGGGCGTCAACGGCCAGGTCGAGATGGCTGCCGCCTTCGACCGCGCCGGCTTCGCCGCCATCGACGTGCACATGAGCGACATCCTGGCTGGCCGTGTCGACTTCGAAGCCTTCAAGGGCCTGGTTGCCTGCGGTGGTTTCTCGTACGGCGACGTGCTGGGTGCCGGTGAAGGCTGGGCCAAGTCGGCGCTGTTCAACGCCCGTGCCCGCGATGCCTTCCAGGCCTTCTTCGAGCGTACCGACAGCTTCGCCCTGGGCGTGTGCAACGGTTGCCAGATGATGTCCAACCTGCACGAGCTGATCCCTGGCACCGAGTTCTGGCCGCACTTCGTGCGTAACCGCTCGGAGCAGTTCGAAGCCCGTGTGGCCATGGTCGAGGTGCAGAAGTCCAACTCGATCTTCCTGCAGGGCATGGCCGGTTCGCGCATGCCGATCGCCATCGCCCACGGCGAAGGCCACGCCGAGTTCGCCAACGAAGCAGCATTGCTGGAAGCCGACGTGTCCGGTTGCGTGGCCCTGCGCTACGTCGACAACCACGGCAAGGTCACCGAAACCTACCCGGCCAACCCGAACGGTTCGCCGCGTGGTATCACCGGCCTGACCAGCCGCGACGGCCGTGTGACCATCATGATGCCGCACCCGGAGCGTATGTTCCGCGCCGTGCAGAACTCCTGGCGCCCGGATGAGTGGCAGGAAGATGCCGCGCTGATGCGTATGTTCCGCAACGCGCGGGTGTGGGTGAACTAAGGCGTGTACAAGCTCGCCTTCTTCGTCCCGGCCAGCCACGTCGAGGTGGTCAAGGCCGCTGTGTTTGCCGCTGGCGGCGGACGCATCGGCGACTATGACCACTGTGCCTGGCAAACCCTGGGCCAAGGCCAGTTTCGCCCGTTGGATGGCAGCCAGCCATTTCTCGGGCAAGCCGGGCAGGTCGAGGTGGTGGAGGAGTGGAAGGTGGAGCTGGTGGTGGCCGATGACCTGATTACCCAGGTCGTCGCCGCGCTCAAGCAAAGTCACCCTTATCAGACGCCTGCCTACGAAGTCTGGCCATTGGCTGCCTTCTGAGCAGTCACGTGGCAGGATGTGCAATGAAAAGGCCCGGCAGGCAACTGCCGGGCCTTTTCATTGGGATTGCGTTAGATGGGGAACGCAATCCTGAGCGTTTCGTAGTAATGCTGCAGGGAATAGTTGTCGTCGTTACCGAGCTTTTTCAAGCGTTCGAGTGACGCTTGCATTTCTTGCTGGCGACGCTGTATCAGGCGGGTAGGGTTACAGGCTTCTTCGATTTTTTCGGGGTTGGCGGCGGCCCAGTCTCTGGCCATTTTCTCGTACCAGGTATTGTCACCCGGGTGGCTGAAGTAGCTGCTGGCCAGATAGGCGGGTTGGCGCTGGGCATTACCCTCCCATGCCTCTTTCATCGCTCTTGCTACCCGCTCGACGGCATCTTGCGCCAGCAACGCTGCCAGCTCGTGAAGGGGGTGGGTAGCGTGGTCCTTGGCCAGCTGCGAGTGCGAAACGATGGCCTCACTGTCGGTATTCGGGTCGCTGTTGAAGGCGGTCTGCAGGGGGCCGATGCTGTCGCCTGCCCATGTCGCCAGCTTCTGCATGAGCCAATTCTTTGCAAAGTTGACCGAATTCAGTGGCAGGTCCCGGGCCCACCGGACACCTTGTACTAGGCGCAACAGCGGGTTGCGCGCGGCGATGTCACGTTGGCGCAGGGTCAATTCATAGGCCTCTTTCATCTCGGGATAATCGCTACCCTCAAGCAAGATCGACAACGCTTGTTCATTGTCGCTGCGCTCCCCCGCCTCGATCGGCCTGAAGGCAAGGGAATTGGTCGGGAAGAGGATCCTGGCCAACGGCTCGGCCACACTGCCGATGACGTCCAAGCCGCTGAACCGGCCGGTTACCACCGGGCACGGGTGTTTTGCCCCGATAAGGTCGGTGGACCACGCGGCAACATCGGCATGGCCAATCTTGCGCAAGCACAGTTCGACGTAGTTGGAGTGGGCGAACAAGTCTTCGAGCACATGCAGTGCTTCGCCGAGGTTGCGCATGCCGGTGGCTGTCTTCCCTTCGGCTTTTGCAGCGTCGAGCTTTTTGCTCATATAGCGCAGTGAAGTCTTGAAATACATCATTACCGAATACTTGGGGTGCGGCACATTGAGCGGATTATCGCGCCGCACCAGTGCTTCGAACTCGGGGTCAATGGTGCGAGGGTCGATCGCCGCTTCGTCGAGGTTAATGGGGTTGTCGATGTGCTCCGAGGGCCGGTACACCCCAAGCAAGGCAGGCGTGACGGTATAGGCCTCGCGGCCTTGCGGGGTGTTCTGCAAGGCGTGGAATTTTTTCAACGCGAGAAAATCCACCAGCTTGGTCAGTGTCTGTCGGGTGAACATGGCCGGGAATTTCGCTTCTGCACCCGGCGCGCGGACGATCTTGGGGTCGATCAGTTGTGAATGATCACGCAGCCAGTTGCCAAAGTAGATTGCCTGGCACTGCTCAGCAGTAAAGCCCACGCGGGTCAGGGCCACCTTTTCGATGGTCTCGTGCGCATGCGTTGCGTCGCCATGGTCTTCTATTTCGGCAGCGAAGCGCTTGTGTCGGGTGCCCCTTTCCGGTTCGTCGGGTGCTGCTTCAAGGGCCGGCAAGGTCAACTGGATCGGGCCGTCGTAGGCGGCGCTGGTGTAATGGGCAAAACTCACGCCGTCGCCGGGGATCTGGTCGAAGTACGTCAGCATGGCGGCGTAGTGAGTCGCCAACCCTTCGGGCGCCTCCAGCAGCACGGCAGCGGTGTCAGCTTGAGTGCTATCGGCCAGGTCATTGCGCAACAGATTATCGATGTGCAAGGCGAATGCTTCGATCAGCGCGATCAGCAGGGTGGGTGTTGTTTCCGGTTGCGCGAGGGCTTTTTCGATCGCCCCCGTGTCCACATCGATCACCCGGCGCTGGTAGTCGTAGACCGCCACCGACTCGCCCTGGTCGACCATGTTAAACGCTGGGTTGGTCACGGTGTCGTCGGCCAGCGCAGCCCTCAATGCTTCCAGGCGTGCAACGGGGATGTTCGCGTCGAATACCGGTAACAGTACCTGGGAGAACAGCAACTCATTCGAAGCGCGGGCAAATCTTTTCAATTGCTCCAGCGCGTAAGTGCTCTGGAAGCTCGGCGTGAAGTGGGTGTCGTTTGTGCTCATGGCCATTCTCGTTGCTGTCGGAAATGGCCATGGTGCATCGCTGTTATTCAGGCGAGCAGCGGGAAGTGACTCCGGGGCCGCGGGGCATCAGCGCCTCGCTCAGGGGTGGGCAGCGGGCTTGTGCAATGCCCCGCACGCCAACAACCCCACCTCGAACAGCACCCACATCGGCACCGCCAGCATCGTCTGCGAAAACACGTCCGGCGGCGTCAGAATCATCCCCACCACAAAACAGCCGACAATCACGTAGGGCCTGCTGCGCCTGAGCGTTGCGACATCCGCTAGCCCCACCCACACCACAATGAACGTCGCCACCGGGATCTCGAAGGCCAGCCCGAACGCCAGGAACAGCGCCATGATGAAGTCCAGGTACTGGCTGATGTCGGTCATCATCGCCACGCCATCGGGCGTCACGCTGGCGAAAAAGCCGAACATCATCGGGAACACCAGAAAGAACGCAAACGCCATGCCGGCATAGAACAGCAAAATGCTCGACACCAGCAGCGGCAGGGCAATGCGCCGTTCGCGGCGGTACAGGCCCGGCGCCAGAAACCCCCACGCTTGGTGCAGCAACAGCGGCATGGCGACGAACAGCGCGCACATTGCGGTCAGCTTGAAAGGGGTCAGAAAGGGTGAGGTGACACTGGTCGCGATCATGCTGGCGCCTTCCGGCAGGAAGCGGCGCAGCGGTTCGGAGATCAGTGTGTAGAGGGGCTGGGCGAAGGGGAACAGCCCTGCGAATACCAACGCGACCACTGCCAGGCAGCGCACCAGGCGCTTGCGCAGCTCGCGCAGGTGCTCGGTCAGCGGCATAGCTGCCGCAGGGTCCATGGCGAGGCTCATGAGGCATTCTCCCTGGGCACTGGGACGGTTGCCGGGTCATTGGCCGGTTGTGCGGCAAGGCTGATGCCCTGGCGAATGTCCTGCTCAAGGCGCTGCAGGGGCTCGCTGTCGAAGTTGGGCAACTCGATCTCCCGTTCCATCTGTGCGCGCAGGCCCTGCATGGCCCTGCGTGCCTGGCCCAGGCCGCGCCCGAGCGTACGTGCCGCAACCGGCAGCCGCTCGGGCCCGAGCACCAGCAGTGCGACGATGCCAACCAGCAACAACTCGCTGAAGCCTACCTCGAACATCAGGCCTGACGGTCCGTTTGCGACTGCGCCGTAGCCTGGCCGGCCAGCGGTGCCTGCTGCTGCACCTGAGCCGGGCCGGATGGGTTGGCTTCGTTGTCACCGCCCATGGACTTGCGAAACCCTTGTATGGCTTCGCCAACATCGCTGCCCAAGCCCTTGAGGCGCTTGGTACCAAACAGCAGGAATACGATCATCAGTACGATCACCAGTTGCCAGATGCCAATGCCACCCATTGCGACCACTCCTGTAAGGCCATGAAAAGGAAGGGTAATCCTGCCTCGCGTAGATGACGCGAACATGACGGAAGGGCGATTGCCATCTACCTGCAACAACTGGCGTGTTGACTGGCGCTTTTACAGGCCATGAGAGGCGCACGCGGATGGGCGGCAGACGACAGCAGGGCGCGGCCCTGCTGATGGTAATGGTGGTGTTGGCGATGCTCGCGGCAGGTATGGCCTGGCTGGTGGAGGATGGCCGGCGCCAGGTCGATGAAGTGCGCCTGTTACACCAGCGGGTGCAGGTGCGGGCGATGGAACAGGCCGGCCTGGCCTATGCCGAGCAGGCGCTGCGCGACCCGGCCTGGCGGCTTAGCCCGTTGTTCTGGCAGGCGTTGCGTGGGCAGCCGCTGGACTACGACTTTGGCGCAGGCCAGGCGCAATTGCAGGTACGCGACCAGCACGCCTGCTTCAACGTAAACGCTTTGCTCGGTGCCGACGGTGAACGTGCCGAGCGCCAGTTGCGCCGCCTGCTGGGCGATGACATGGCGGCCGAGCGCCTGGTCGACGGCCTGGCCGACTGGCTCGACAGTGACAGCGATGCGCGTTTGCAGGGGGCCGAGAGTGCCCAGTACCTGCGCCAGCAACCCCCGCGCCTGGCGGCCAATCAAGCGATGCTCGACACCAGCGAGCTGAACCTGCTGCTGGAGCCGGACGCCACGCGCCAGCGCCGCTACCCGATGCTGTGCGCCCTGCCGCAGACCACGGGCTGGCGCTTGAACGCCAATGCCCTGGGGTTGGAGCATCTGCCGTTGCTCGATGCCCTGTATGAGGGGCGGTATCCGCGTTCGCTGCTCAGCCGCATCGTCAGTGGCCGGCCGGCATCAGGCTATGTGGATGCGGCGGCGCTGCGCCAGGCGTTGGGGGCGGTGGATGATGAGACGTTCGAACGGTTGAGCGAAGGGTTGCTGCTCAACAGTGGGCACTTTGTGTTGCAGCTGTCGTTCGAGGAAGAGGGGCGGGTGATGCGCAGCGCGTTTCAGGTCGAGGCGCTGGGGGTGGTGCAGTGGCATGCGCGGGTGCCGGCGCAGCAGGTGCGGGTGAAGAGTCGTGAGCCGATACTCTGGTAAACCTCGCCGGCCTCTTCGCGGGCTTGCCCCGCGAAGAGGCCGGTACAGCCAGCGCGAGGCTGACGGCCCGGCGCCTGGTCAGGCGGTGCCGATCTCCCCGCCATCATCACGCTGAATCACCACGGTCGAAGCCCGCGGCCTTACCGTAGCCCCCGCCGGGGTAGCATCGGTAGCCTTGTCGGTATACGGCCAGTTCTCCGGATGCTGGATGTTCACGAACATCGATTTGTTGTCCGGGCTGAAGGCAATCCCCGTCACCTCGCAGCCGTTCGGCCCAACGAAGAAACGCCGCAGGTCCATCTGGTTCTGCGCGTTGACTGGCACCTGTTTGCCCGTGGCATCCACCAGGTCCGTCGGGATCACCGCCAGCAACTGGTCGTTGGTGTAATCGGTCAGGGTGCTCTCACCGTTGTCGGTCTCGAACCACAACACGCCACGGCTATCGAAACTCATGCCATCGGGGCTGGCGAACTGGTTCAGCTCGGTCAGCCCGGAGCGGTTGATGTCGGCGGTGCCGGCAGCGTTGGCGCCAAACACGAAAATGTCCCAGGTGAAGCTCAGCTGATCGTCGCTGTCGTGCCAGCGGATGATGTGGCCGTGACGGTTCGGGCCACGCGGGTTGGCGGCGTCGACTTTTTCCGGGGTGCGCGCGCTGTTGTTGGTCAGGGTCAGGTAGACATCGCCATTGAGCGGGTTGACTGTGGTCCATTCCGGGCGGTCCATTGGGGTCGCGCCCACGGCATCGCCCGCACCGCGAGTGTTGAGGATGATACCCGGCAGGTCACCGTACAGCGCGCCAAGGGTGCTGCCGCCGGTGGTGGCAGTGGCCACGTCGAGCAGCAGCCACACGCCTGTGCCGTCGGCATTGAAGCGGGCCACGTAGAGCTTGCCCTGGTCCATGTACTTGGCCCCGGTGGCCAGGCGGTCGGCCGGGCTTGCGTCGGCGGCGTCCCACACGGCGGTGGAGACGAACTTGTACAGGTACTCGTTGTTCGAGTCGTCGCCCATGTACCACACCAGCGGCTTGCCGGCCACCGGCAGGCCCGGGCAGCAGCCTTCGTGGCGGAAGCGCCCCAGTGCCGTCCGCTTAGTCGCCAGGGTGGCGCTGTTGTACGGGTCGATTTCGACGATGTAGCCGTAAGTGCTGGCTTCGTTGCGGTAGTCGTCGGTGGCGCTGGCGCCTTTGACGGTGACGTCGAAACGGGTGAATTCGTCGGCCACTTCGGTGCTGTCACCGGCAGCACTTTCCCATTTGTACTGGCCGCTGGAGGTGCCCACGCCGATGCGGCGCTGGTCTTCGGGGCGGGTGCCCTTGTTGACGAAGATGCCCGGCCAGTTCTCTTCACAGGTCAGGTAGGTGCCCCATGGGGTGTAGCCGTTGCCGCAGTTGTTGTTGGTGCCGCGGCAGTGGGTGCCGGCGCTGGAGTACTTGGTCTTGACGTGGTCGGTGCCGCGCAGCGGGCCAGTGATTTCCATGCGCGAGGCGGTGGTGAAGCGGCGGTTCAGCGGGTCGTTGTCGACCACCTGCCAGCGCCCGCTGACCTTCTGCAGGCGCACCACGCCAGCGCCGTGGGCGTTGATTTCTTTGCGGATCTCTTCGGCCGGGCGCTTGCCGTTGGCATCGAGGGTCGGGCCAGCCGGGTGCAAGGCGGCAGCATCGATGTACTCGAAGTTGATCGCCAGCAGGCCGTCTTCGGAGCTGCCATTGATCGGGAAGAAGTGCATGCCGTCGTGGTGCATGCCCATGGCATTGGCCTGGTCGGCCGAGGTGTTGCTGCCATCGGACTTCCACGGGCTGGCATTGCTGTTCAGCGGCGTGCCCCAGGGCGCCAGCACGTAGGCGCTGTAGCCTGCGGCGACGACACAGGCATCGGTGCGCGAACCTGGGATGGACTGGAAGCCCAGTGCCAATTTCGGGACTTCCGGTTCGGTAACAGGTGGCTCCGTCACCGGTGGCTCGGTGACAGGATCATCGTGATCGGAACCACCACCGTCGAAGCAGCCTGTCAGGCCGGTACCGGCGATCATGGCGATGGCGGCGCCCAGGCTGCCACGCATGATGCTGCGGCGGCTGAGGTAGGCGTCCATGACGTTGGCCATCGGCATATTGCCGCTGTGGTTCCGGTCCAGGTTGTCGCCGGTATCTCGACTCATCAGGGTGTCCTTATGTTTGGCTGAGTTGAAGGAAACCGCGACTTTAGAGCGCAAGTGTGATGATTCCTTGGCAGAAATGTTAACGAGTGCTTAAAACTGTCGGTTCTTAGATATGTGTCCGACAGATCAATTTGGAATTGCTGTCGGATTTCTGCCATCAAACTGTCATGCGAACGCCGCAACATCCGGGCCCAACGTGAACGTGGATAAGGATGGCGGGTTCGATGGCAAGCAGTGTTAACAGGCGCGAAGTGATCAGCTGGATGGGTGTCGGTGCCTTGGCACCGTTGCTCGGCGCCTGTTCCGCCTTGCCGGGGCCGCGCGGTGGCAATGCCCGCCTGGACTTGCTCTATGTCGCCGACACCCTCGATGCCCGCCAACCCGGCCGGGCTGTGGTCCCGGCGACGCGCCTGGGGCCGGTCAGCCACCTCGGGCGTGCGCCGTGGATGACCGGTGCCAGCGCCAGCATCGCCTTTCCGCAACTGGCGCCACTGCTCGATGCCGGCCGGGCCGACGAGGCCAACCTGGGTGGCTATGCCGTACTCGGCGCATTGCTGGAGCAACTGCGTGGCGAGGCCGGTGCAGGCAACAGCCTGACCCTGGAGAACGGCCAAGGTTGGAATGGCAGCGGCCTGGCCTACCTGACCCAGGGTGAAAGTGGCGTGCAAGGCAGCCAACTGCTGGGCAGCGAAGCGCGGGTCAGCAGTGACGAGCGCGTGCTCTGGCCACAGCGCAGCGCAGCACTCTACCGCCAGGCGTCCGCCACTACGCTTGGCGCCGGGCTCGCTGACGAACAACGCCAGGCCCTTGGGCTCGAACCCCTGCAGCTGTTCGAACGGGGCGGCGCGCGCATTGCTGTGGTCGGTGTCACCGACCCTTACGCGCAAGACCAGAAAGCCTCCCTCAAACAGTGGTATCAGGCCTTGCTGCCGGTTTTCCAACAGGCCCGGCGCGAGGCCGACCTGGTGGTGGCCCTGGCCGATGTCGGTACCGGGCCGGGGCTGTGGCTGGCTGAACGGCTGCCGGCCATCGACCTGTTACTGTGCGCACGTGGCCAGGACCTGTGGCCAACACCGGTGCAGGCCACCCAGGCCAGCGGCCGCCGCGTGCCGGTGCTGTTCGCCGGCTGCCGGGGCAGCGGTGCGTTTCGCTTGCGCTGCCAGCAGGTAGCGGGGCAATGGCAGTTCGAGGGGCGCTTCTTCCCGACGTTCGAACAGACGCTTTCACCGGCAGCGCAGGTGCGTGCCGGGCAATTGCAGGCGCAGTTGAACCAACAGCGCGCCGGCCACGCGGCGTGGCTCGATCAACCGCTGGCCCGCGCGCCCCAGGCGCTGTGGCGGCGTGACACCCGTGGCGGCAGCTGGGACCGCCTGCTGCATCAGGCTTTGGCCGATGACGGCAGCCTGCCGGTGTTGCTGCCGGGCCTGCGTTACGACTGCCCGTTGGCGGCGGGTACAGCGATTACCCGTGAGCACCTGATCAGCCTGACCGGCGGTTACCCGGCCCCGGTGGTCGAGGCTCCGGCCCGGCAGGTCGAACAAGTGCTGGAAAATGCCGCGGAACAGCTGTTTGGCGACCCGTTGCTGCTGGACAACAGCCAGGACCTGCCGCGCTGGCAGGGCCAGGCCTGGCAAGTCAGCTACAGCCCCCAGGGCAAACGCATCAGCGGCTTGCAGCCGAGCGAGGGGTTGTGCCGCACGTTTGGCCTGCAGTTCGCGTCGCAGGCCGGCGAGCCGCTCTGGCAGCGGGTAGAGGCGTGGCTGGCACGGCAGGCGCCTGACTGGCAACTGACAGCGCTGCAATGGCCCGAAGTGCGCTATGTGCAGGGCCACCCAGGCTGGCACCCCCGGCAGATGGCTTCGTGAGCTTCGCTTCGCGGCTGATCACTGGTGGCTGCCTGACCCTGGCCGGCTGGCTCGCTGCACAGTGCGTGTTGCAACTGGGCCGCCAGCCACAACCGGCCAGCCGCTCGCCGGCCACCGAGACGCAACTGCCGGGGTTGATGGTCGGCCACTGGCAGGCACCCGTCGACGACGGCGCGATCGTCATCACCCGTTTGCCCCTGCACTACCTCGGTGGCCTCAAGGCCCAGCCGTTGTCGGCCAGCGTGGTGGTGCTGCGTTACGAACAGCAAGTGCGCACCCTGGCCCGCGGCCAGCGCCTGGCACCGGGGATCGTGCTGCAGGACATCGACAGCGATGGCCTGATTTTCAATAACCAGGGGCGGCGTGAACGCCTGCCCTGGCCGCCACGCCCCGCCGTGACCGGCCTCAAGCGGCAAGGATGAACGATGCCTGTTAAATACTGCATGGCGGCTGCACTGAGCCTGGCCTTGGCCGTGGGCCTGCCGGTTGCGAGCGCCGAGGAGCCGGTGTTCGATGACGACGGCACGCCGATGTACGAGGTGAACTTCGTCGACACCGAGCTGGGTGAATTCATCGACAGCGTGTCGCGCATCACCGGTACCACGTTCATCGTCGACCCGCGGGTCAAGGGCAAGGTCACCGTGCGCACCGTCGACCTGCACGACGCCGATGCCATCTATGACATCTTCCTCGCCCAACTGCGCGCCCAGGGCTACGCCACCGTCGACCTGCCCAATGGCAGCGTGAAGATCGTCCCCGACCAGGCAGCGCGCCTGGAACCGGTGCCGGTGGAGCCTGCCGGGCAGCAGGGCGAAGGCAGCGACAGCGTGGCGACCCGGGTATTCAATGTGCGCAACGCCGCCACCGAGCAGGTGCTTGGCATACTCAAGCCATTGATCGACCCACGGGTTGGGGTGATCACCCCGTACCCGGCGGCGCACCAGTTGGTCGTCACCGACTGGCGCAGCAACCTCGAACGCATCGCCAGCCTGCTGCGTCAGCTCGACCGCCCCAGCGAGACGGCGGGCAGCAGCAGTACCCAAGTCATCTACCTGCGGCACGCCACGGCCAGTGAAGTGGTCAAGGTGCTGCGCGGGCTCAGCCAGGAAGGCATGGCGCCGGCAGAAGGCGTGGCCGAGGGCGAAGCCAAGGACCGGCCGGTGATGGCCGCCCCCGGTGGCTCGGGCATTCGCCTGGAATACGAAGAGGGCACCAACGCTGTAGTCATGGTCGGCCCCGACAGCGAGCTGGCCGCCTACCGTGCCATCGTCGAGCAGCTGGATATCCGCCGTGCCCAGGTGGTGGTCGAGGCGATCATCGCCGAGGTGTCCGACAGCAGTGCCCAGGAGCTGGGTGTGCAGTGGCTGTTCGCCGACGAGAAGTTCGGTGCCGGTATCGTCAACTTCGGCAGCAACGGGGTGAACATCGCCAACATCGCCGGTGCTGCCGCCAGCGAAGACACCGAGGCACTGGGCAAGCTGTTGTCTGCCACCGCCGGGGCCACTGCCGGCATCGGCCACTTCGGCGGCGGTTTCAACTTCGCCATGCTGGTCAATGCGCTCAAGGGCAAGAGCGGCTTCAACTTGCTGTCCACGCCAACCTTGCTGACCCTGGACAACGCCGAGGCGTCGATCCTGGTTGGCCAGGAAGTGCCCTTCGTCACTGGCTCGGTGACGCAGAACAACGCCAACCCCTACCAGACCATCGAGCGCAAGGAGGTCGGGGTCAAGCTGCGGATCAAACCGCAGATCAACATCGACAACAGCGTGCGCCTGGACATCGTCCAGGAGGTCTCGTCGATTGCCGACTCCAGCGCTGCCAGCGATGTGATCACCAACAAGCGTGAGATCAAGACCAAGGTCATGGTCGAAGACAACGGCCTGGTGATTCTGGGCGGCCTGATCAGCGACGAGCTGAGTACCAGCAACCAGCGCGTACCGCTGCTGGGTGACATCCCCTACCTGGGCCGCCTGTTCCGTTCCGACGCCAGCAAGAACACCAAACAGAACCTGATGGTCTTCATTCGCCCGCGCATCCTGCGCGATGGGCCGAGCCTGGCCGGGCTCAGCGAAGGCAAGTACCGCACCCTGCAGCAGACCACCCCGCTGCAGTTGCCGGACCTTGCCGGTGCTGAAGGCGCCACGCCGCTGCTGCAGGTGTTCCCCGCCAGCCGGGCGCGCCTGGACGGCGGTAACTGGTGATGCTGCCCTATCGGCTGGCACGCCAGGCAGGCCTGGCCATGACCCCCGCGCAAGACGGCTGGCAATTGTGGCTGCGCCGCGACGCTGACAGCGAGGTGTTGCAGGAGCTGCTGCGGGTGCATGGCCAGCCCGGTGCGCTGGCCTACCTGGAGCCCGCAGCATTCGACGAACAACTGGCACAGCTGTATCAGGGCGGCGATGCGGCCACCGCAGCGCTGATCGAAGGTATCGGCGACCAGGTCGACCTGGACAGCCTGATGAGCGAGATGCCGCGCATCGAGGACTTGCTCGAAAGCGATGACGAGGCGCCGGTGATCCGCCTGATAAACGGGCTGTTCGGCCAGGCCTTGCGCCTGCGTGCCTCGGATATCCATATCGAGACCTTCGAACAGAGCCTGGTGGTGCGCCTGCGGGTCGACGGCCACCTGCGCGAGGTGCTGCGCCCGCCGCGGGCGCTGTCGGCGATGCTGGTGTCACGCATCAAGGTCATGGCGCGGCTGGACATCGCCGAGAAACGCCAACCCCAGGATGGCCGCATCACCTTGCGGGCGGCAGGGCGCGAGGTCGATGTGCGGGTCTCGACGCTGCCGGGCATTCACGGTGAACGGGTGGTGATGCGCGTGCTCGACAAGCAGGCCAGCCTGCTGGCGCTGGACAACCTGGGCATGCCGGCCGCCGTGCTGCAAGGCCTGCGCAGTTGCCTAGCGCGGCCCAATGGCATCGTGCTGTCCACCGGCCCTACCGGTTCGGGCAAGACCACCACGCTGTACGCCAGCCTCAACAGCCTCAACGATGGCAGCCGCAACATCCTCACCGTCGAAGACCCGGTGGAGTACGCCATCGCCGGCATCGGCCAGACGGCCATCAACCCACGCGCCGGGCTGACCTTTGCCAGTGGCCTGCGCGCAATCCTGCGCCAGGACCCGGATGTGATCATGCTCGGCGAAATCCGTGACCAGGAAACCGCACAGATAGCTGTGCAAGCCAGCCTCAC
Organism: Pseudomonas sp. SWRI77; assembly: GCF_014269105.1. Lineage (NCBI taxonomy): Bacteria > Pseudomonadati > Pseudomonadota > Gammaproteobacteria > Pseudomonadales > Pseudomonadaceae > Pseudomonas > Pseudomonas sp. SWRI77. The sequence continues at coordinate 31,827 of NZ_JABWRV010000004.1, forward strand.
CGGCCACCTGGTGCTCTCGACCCTGCACACCAACAGCGCGGTGGGGGCAGTGACCCGCCTGCGTGACATGGGCATCGAACCCTTTCTGATCGCGTCGTGCCTGCGCGGTGTGCTGGCGCAGCGCCTGGTGCGGCGGCTGTGCCAGTGTGCGGTGGCGCAGCCGCTGCAAACCGCCGAACGTGACTTGTGGCCCGAGCTGTGTGCGCTGGGCAGCAGTTACCACGCCGTCGGTTGCGAGCACTGCCAGGGCAGTGGCTATGTCGGGCGCCTGGGCCTGTACGAGTTCATCGAGCTGGACGCCGGCCTGATCGCGCTGCTGTACGACGGCGCCAGTGAGCAAGCCATGCAGGATTACCTGGCCGACCGTCGGCGCAGCCTGGTAGCCATGGCCAGCGATTGCCTGGCGCGTGGCGAGACCAGCCTGGCCGAAGTGTTGCGCGTGGTGCAGGGCTGAGCCATGCCGACCTATCGTTATCAAGCCGTCGACCTGGCCGGCAAGACCCACAAGGCCAGCCTGCAGGCCGACAGCGAGCGCCATGCGCGCCAGCTGTTGCGTGACCAGGGCCTGTTCGCCCGCCAGTTGCAGCGCCACGAGGCAGGCGTGCGGCAACCCCGCCGCCAGCGCCTGAGCCGTGCGCAACTGTGCGAACTGACCCGCCAGTTGGCGACCTTGACCGGCGCGGGGATCCCCTTGGTCGACGCCCTGGCCACCCTCGAACGGCAATTGCGCCAGCCTGCCTTGCACAGCGTGCTGGTGGCCTTGCGCGGTTCGCTCGCCGAAGGCCTGGGGCTGGCGCGCAGCCTGGCCCGCCAGGGGGCGCCGTTCAGCGGCCTGTACTGTGCGCTGGTCGAGGCCGGTGAGCGCTCCGGGCGCCTGGCCCAGGTGCTCACGCGCCTGGCCGATCACCTGGAGCAGGTGCAACGCCAGCAGCACAAGGCGCGTACTGCATTGATCTACCCCTGTGTGCTGATGGGGGTGTCGCTTGCCGTGGTGATCGGCCTGATGACCTTCGTGGTGCCCAAGCTCACCGAGCAGTTTGCCCACGCCGGGCAGAGCCTGCCGTTGATAACCGCCTTGCTGATCGGCCTGAGCCAGGGGCTGGTGCACGCCGGGCCCTGGTTGCTGGGCCTGGCGATGCTGCTGACGCTGCTCGGTGGCTGGCTGCTGCGCAAGCCGCACTGGTGCCTGCGCCGTGATGAGTTGCTGTTGCGCCTGCCGCGTGTGGGCGGCCTGTTGCAGGTGCTGGAAAGCGCGCGGCTGGCACGTAGCCTGGCGATTCTCAGCAGCAGCGGCGTGGCCCTGCTCGAAGCCCTGCAGGTGGCCACCGAGACAGTTTCCAACCGGCGCATCCGCCTGGCCATGGAGCAGGTGCGCCAGCAGGTGCAGGGCGGCACCAGCCTGCACCGCGCGCTGGATGCCTGCCAACAGTTTCCGCCGTTGCTGGTGAACATGGTCGGCAGCGGCGAGGCCAGCGGCACCCTGGCCGACATGCTGGAACGGGTGGCGGACGACCAGGAGCGCGGTTTCGCCCGCCAGGTGGACACCGCCATGGCGCTTTTCGAACCGCTGATGATCCTGGTGATGGGCGCCGTGGTGCTGTTCATCGTGCTGGCGGTGCTGCTGCCGATCATGCAACTCAACCAGGGCCTGCAATTGTGAACACAAGGAGTACTTCCATGCAGCATCGTCGTAACCGTCAGCGTGGCTTCACCCTCATGGAGATCATGGTGGTGATCTTCATCATCGGCCTGTTGATCGCCGTGGTCGCACCCAGTGTGCTGGGCAACCAGGACAAGGCCATGCGGCAGAAGGTCATGGCAGACCTGGCCACACTCGAACAGGCGCTGGACATGTACCGGCTGGATAACCTGCGTTTTCCCAGTAACGAGCAAGGCTTGGCTGCGCTGGTGAAAAAGCCCGAGCAGGCGCCGCTGCCGCGTGCCTGGCGCAGCGATGGCTATGTGCGCCGCCTGCCGCAAGACCCATGGGGGACGCCGTACCAGTACCGCATGCCTGGCGAGCATGGGCGCGTTGATGTCTATTCGCTGGGTGCCGATGGTGTGCCTGGCGGCGAAGGGCAGGATGCCGACCTGGGTAACTGGGCGCTGTAAGGGTGCGCCGTGAACAAGGCTTCAGCCTGATCGAATTGCTGGTGGTGCTGGCCATCGCCGGGTTGATGTCCAGCCTGGCCGTGGCCTGGCTCGACAGCGGCAAGACGAATGTCGACCAAGCCCTGCAACGCCTGGCGGCCGAAACCCGGACCCAGGCGGCCCTGGCCCGCCATGCCGGGCAGTTGCGCGGGTTGCGCTGGACTGGCCAGCGGCCGGAGTTTGTCCGCCGCGAGGGCGACGCCTGGGTGGTCGAGACCGTCGCGCTCGGCGACTGGCCCAAGGGCCTGCGCCCGGACTGGCCCGCCAGCGCGCATCCGCATCTTCTGTTCACGCCGCAAGGCTGGGCTCAGCCGGGCTCGGTGCGCTGGCACTGGGCCAAAGGCAGCCAGCAATGGGCCTGGCGCAGCGATGGCAAGCTACAGCTGGCGCCACTGCCATGAAGCGCCAGCAGCGCGGTTTCACTCTGCTGGAAGTGACCGTGGCCCTGGCGATTGCCGCCGTGCTGGCGGTGATCACCAGCCAGGTCCTGCGCCAGCGCCTGGCGGTGCAGGACAACCTGCAGCAGCACCGCCTTGGCCTGCTGTGCGCGCGCGAGCTGCAAGCCCGTTTCGTCGTCGAACAGTACTGGCCGACCAGCAACCAGGTGGGCGGCCAACTGAGCCAGGGCGGCCAGCTGTGCCATTGGCAGATGCGATTGCGCCGCACCGGCGTGCGTGACCTGCGCCGGGGCGAACTGCAGGTGTTCGGCGACCGCGACCAGCGGCTGCCGCTTGGCCAATACAGTGTTTTTCTGGAGCGCCCATGAAGCGGCATCAGGCAGGCCTTACCCTGATCGAACTGATGGTCGCGCTGGCCCTGACCGCGCTGCTCGGCATCATGCTAGCGGCATTGGTCAACGGCTGGCTGAAGGTGCGTGAGCGGTTGCAGGTGAGCAGCCAGCAAACCTCGGTGCTGGATTTTTGCCTGGCGCTGGAGCGGCGCCTCGACAGCCCGGTGCTGCGCCGGGTGTACGAACAGCGTCTGCCCTTGGCCAGCCGCTGGTTCGATTGGCAACCCGCGAACGGCCAACTGCTGTGGGTGGCTGCCACCGGCCTGCCTGAAGCTGAAGGCGGGTCGCGCCTACAGCGCCAGCGCTTGCGCTTCGAGGCGCGCGAGCAGCGTGTGTTGCTGGAGAGTTCGGCCGACCTGTATGCCGCGACTGCTGCGCGCTGGGTGTTGCGCGAGCAACTTGAAGGGGTGAGCAAGGTGAACGTTTTGTATCACCAGGGCGGCCGCTGGCAACCCTGGCCTTCCGATCAACCGGCGCACCCCGGCCGTGGTGTGCGCCTGGAGCTGCAGCGTGATGGAGCACCGTATGTCTGCACTTTCGTTATTCCCTGGGGGCGTTCATGAAGGTTGATTGGCGTCGACGTTCGCCGGCCCGGCCTTGGCTGTTGTTGCGCCCAGGCAGCCCTTGGGACTGGCTGTTGGTCGAGGGCGGTATCGCGCAGCGCCAGGGGCAGGGCGAGCCCCCGGCGAACCTGCAGGCGCGGGTGGCGTTGATCGTGCCTGCCGAGCACTGCAGCCACTTCCAGTTGCCCGCACCGCCGGGGCTCAGGCGTGAAGAATGGCCATTGTTGCTTGAAGACCGCTTGCTGCAGAGCGCGGATGAGGTGGTGTGTGGATGTTTGGGCCGTGAAGCCGGGCAGGTGCGGCTACTGACCGTGGCACGTCAGCACCTGGAGGGCTGGCGCGGGCAGTGTGTGGAATGGGGGGTGTCGGTCGAGTGTTGCTGGGCCGAATTTCAGTTGCTGCCTGTTCCTGAGGCGGGTGTGGCCTGGTGTTGGCAGAAGCCGGGCGGGTTCAGCTTGATGAAGGGGCTGAGCGAAGGCGCGGGCGAACGCTGGCTGGCCTGGCCTGATGCGCTGGGCGATGTGCGGGTCGAACCCTGGCCGCAACTGCGCAGGGTGCCGCTCGAGGGGCGCTGGCCCGACGAGTTGGCGCCGCTCGACAGCCTGCCTGGCCTGTTCGAGCAGCGACGACCTCGCACCTTTGTTGGCCCCTCGCGAGCGCAGCGTCAGCTGCTTGCCGCCTGCCTGCTGCTGGCCTGCACCTGGGGCGGCCTGTGGTTGGCCCAGCAATGGCGCCAGGTGCAGCTCTGGCAAGCCCAGGTGCTTGCCGTGACCAGCGAGCAGGCAGGGCCGCGGCAGGCGGCGCAGGTGCTCAAGCGCCTGCGCGAAGCCGAACTGCAACAGCAATTGCGTGTGCGTCAGTTGGCAGACTTGCAGGGGCGCTTGCAGGCCTGGTTGCAAGCGCATCCCGGCTGGCGCCTGCAAGCCGTGCGCTTCGACGGCCAGCGCTGGCATGTGCGCGTGGAGGGGGAGGGGGCCGCACCGCCCTGGGGCGAGATGGCCAGTGCTGTTGGGGCACAGGTGCAAGTGAACGGGGATGCATCGTCGACCCGTGTGGTTTTCGACCTGGAGGTGGCGACATGAACCGGGACTGGGTTCAGCGCCATCGCCTGGCACTGGCCGGGGGGCTGATTGCGCTGCTGTCGAGCGTGCTGGTTGTACGCGAAGGACTGGCGCAATGGCACGCGCTTGGCCAATGGCGGGGGTTGGCGCAGGCGGCGGCAGGTTTGCAGGGGGGCGCGCCGCTGAGCTTGGAGCGTCTGCACCAGTCGGCGCAAGCGCGGCGCATCGAGTTGCAGGAGGTGGTCGCACAGGGTGAGACCTGGCACATGCAGGGGCAGGTGGCCGATGAGCAGGCCCTGCTGGGCTGGGTCGTTTCGCTGCAGAGCGAGGGCGCGCAACCGTTGCAGTGGGGGTTGGAGCACGCCCCCAACGGCCTGCGTTTTGACCTGGTGCTGCGGCCATGAGCCGGGGCAGCGTGGCGTGGCTGCTGTGGGTGTTTGTCCTGACCTTGCTGGTGGAGCTGCCGGCCAGTTGGCTGGTGCGTGGGTTCGGCCTGCCGGCAACGGGAGTGAGCGGCAGCTTGTGGCAGGGGCAGGCGACACAGCTTGGGCCGTTCGGGCCATTGCAGTGGGCCGTGCAGCCCTGGCGTTTGCAGGGCCAAGGGGCATTGGGCTTTCAGGGGCAGGCCTGGCAGGTGCGGGTTGAAGGCTGGCCTTGGCGTTGGCGCCTTGACGTTCAGCCCACAGCGGCGCAGGTGACTGTGCCTGCGGCCTATCGCCTGGTTGGGCAATGGCAGGGTACGCTGCGGGTGCACGGTGCGGGGCGGCGATGCCAGGCTGCCGAGGGGCGTATCAGTGTCACGGACCTGGCGCTGAGTGAGCCCTGGTCGTTGGGGTTAGGGCAGGGATGGCTCGAGGTGCAGTGCCGAGGTGGTTGGCATGTGCTGGGGCAGTTGGCGCAGCAGGGGCAGCATCAGTTGCAGGTGGATGCGCACCTGCTGGGGCGACAGGCCCAGGTCACCCTCGCGTTGCAGCCCGATGCCGCCCTGACGCCGCTGCTGCGCGGTGCGCAATGGCTGGGGCCAGAGGCGACAGCGGGGCAGCGGCTGATCAGGTGGTAATCACTTGAGTGAGGTCGCGGCCATTGATAGATCGCTATCTTACTGATTTGTAAGGTTTATCTGTGGGGTCGGCCAAGTCACCACATCATGGGTGGGTTCATGAAAGCGTCGACGGGCAACGGTTACTGCGCCTTGCCTTGCACGCTCGATACCCACTGCTCGCTGCGGTTGTGCCCGCTGGTGCGCAATAGCCCCAGGTCAAGCGCATTCTCACCGTCTGCAGCGCCCTTGCCTTTGGTGAACTCGGCCACGGCAGTGCCCAGGTCCACCGGCGAGTTGGACGCATCGATCGACACATCGCGGCGGTAGTCGCTGCCATTCAGGGTTTCACGGGTAACGGCATTGGCGTTCAACTCGACAGCGCCTTTGCCCGATTGCAGCCGGGCGCCCACCAGGTGGGCATCGCCACCGACCTTGAGGTCAAGCCCTTCACTGCCCTTGAGCGTGGCCTGCCTGGTCACGGTGTCGCGCTGTTGGTGTGAGACCTCCAGGCGCAAGGTCGGGGAAAAACCAGGATCGGCTTTGCTCAAGGCAGCGCCGGCTTTTTTGCCGATTTTGTCACTCAGCGGCCCAGCCAGCGCGTTGGCGGCGTTGGTGTAGCCCTGCGGGTTCTTCTCCTGGCTCAGGCGCAGGTCGCCTTTCACGCTCAAGCTGTCGACGCGGTCCTTGCGGCTGGCAACACGCAGGTCGCCGCCAACATCACCGTTTATGCGCCCGGCTTCCAGGCTGGCACCTTCGATGCGCGTGTCGCCACGGCTTTGCCACTGGATTTTTTCGGCGCGCAGTTGGCTGGCATTCCACGTGTGGTTGTCACGCTTGTCCAGCGCTACCTGGGCGCGGCCATGCAGGCCGAGGGTATCGGTAGCGCCCTTGGCCATGTTGAAGCCGGCCCCGGCCGTGATGTCGAGGTTGTCGCGTTGCTCGCGGTCGCTTGAAGCTTCGATCAGCATGCCGCCGCTTGCGGCGTTGAGCTCGATTTGTTCGGCCGAGGCTTGCAGGCCCTCAAGGTGCACGGCGATGTCCTCCCGGGCACGGCTGCTGAGGGTGAGCTTGCCCGCGCTTTCGAAGCTGGCATTGACGGCCTGGCTGGCGTCTTCGTTCTGCTTGCCATGGTTGAAGTGACCGCCGACAGCGCCACCCTTGGTCGCGCCAGTCTTGGCTGCCAGCTCCAGGCCGCCACCCAGGCTGCCGCCCTTGGCCTGCTGAGTATTGCTGGCCGCAGTGACCTGCAAACGGCCACCACTCTCCAGCAAGGTATCGCCGACCTTGGCTTCACGGCTGCCGATACGCGTGCCTTCCAATACAAGGTCTGCCTCACTGCTCAGATGCACAGCGCCCTTGGCATCGATCTGCGCCACCTGCGCCTTGGTCTGCGCGCTGTTCTGCTGGTTGTGATCCAGGTAGCCACGGGTGTCGACGCCGGTGCTGCCGGGGCGGTTGCCGACCTTGGCCCAGGCATTACCGTCAAGCTGCTTTGAGGCCTGGCTGTTACGGTCAGTGGCCTGCGGTAACGACAGCGTGGCGCCGCTACGCATCACCACAGCGCCGTCGCCACCGTCGATGCGCGTGCCCTCGTACTTGCCATCGCTGCCCAACTGCACCTGGATACCCTGTTGGCCATAGAGGCTGCCGGGCACGGCGGTACTGGCCAGGTCGTGTTTATCCAGCGAGCCGCCTTTACCGGCAATGCGTACATTGAGATCGTTACCGGTGCTGGTGTCTACGCGGGCATCGCCGCCATAGGCCAGGCGCTGTACGGTATCGGCCTGGGTGTTTTCGGCGGCGCTCAGGTGGTGCTGCGTGGCATCGATCAAGAGCTTGCCGGCGTTGGCCTTCCACGCGGTACCCTGGTCATCGATGACATCGGCCTTGACCTCGACTGCAGCCCCCGACAGCTCACTCACCTGGGCAAAGCCGCGGCGTTGGTTTTCCAGGCGCTTGAGGTGGTCTATGGTCATGTCGGCACCGGCGCTTGGCGCCACCATCGCGTCTTCAGGCGCGCCCTGCTGGAAGCGCGCCGCCTCTTCGCCCAGCACCAGCCGTTCGATGGGGCGGGTCAGGTCACGGTATTCGACGCTGGCGCCCAGGCTGCCTGCCCCGTTGTTGGTGACGCTTTCACGCTCTTGGGTATTGTGCACGGCACGGTTCTCGATGTGCTTGGCGGTTACGTTCAGTTGCTGGCCAGCTTCGACGCGCGCGGCTTCGGTAAGCAAACGCTCGGCGTCCAGCTTCACGTCCCCACTGGCCTGCAACTCGCTGCGTTGGACGGTGCTGTCGCGTTCGAGCTGGCTTTGGGTGTTGTGATGGCCTGCGAAAGCGCTGCCCAGTCGATCGATACCCCCTGTCACTTTCAAGCGGCCTCCACTCTGGCTGTCGTTGCTGACGGACTCGCGTTCATTGCGGGTTGCGCCAAGGCTGACCTGTTTGGCGGCCACAGTGAGTTCGCCAGCGCTTGCCACGACCTTGGAGCCATTGACCTGCAGGTCGGCATCGCTTTGCAGATCGACCGAAGCGCCTTTCAGTTCGCTGGCGACCTGCGTTGTTTCCTGCACCTTGCCCGTCGTGTTGGCGACCTGGTAGCCCACGCTGGCTTCGTACTGGCGTGATTGCGGTTTGCCGTCCTGTGCCTCCTGGGTCTGCCGGGCGCCGGCACTGAAGCCGCGTTGCTGTTGATCGGTTTGTGTTTCGCTGCGCGACTGCGCGCTGTCGATCGTCAGGTCGCCCTTGGCCTGCACCTGCAGGTGCTTGCCGGCTTCGATTCTTGCCCCGTGGATGCGTAGCTCCTCGGCGCTGGCCAGGCGCAGGTTGCTGCTGGACGAAACGTCGCTGAGCAGTACCTGGTCCTTGCGTGTGGTGTCCTTGCGATCGCTGCCGATCAGGCCGAACAGTTTGCTGTTGCCCTGATGGTCAGTCGACGTGCTGCTGCCGTGGTCGGCCTCGATCGCCAGCAGGCCCTTTTCGCTGTACAGCACCGAATCTTCCTTGCCGTGCACCTTGCTACCTTTGATGGTGACCTGGTCAGCCGTCATGTTCAGCTTGCCGTCTGCCGTCACACTGCTGCCAACCACCGTCTGCCCTTGCGTGTCATTACCCTTGCGATCACCGAAGAAAGTCCCGGAGACCAGGTCGCCGCGGTAGTTGCGCTGTGTGCCGCTGTCCTGCAATGCAGTGGTGCCGATCTCGACTTGCCGCGCCTTGATCTGCATGTCGCTGTTGCTGTGCAGCGTGCTGCCTTGAACCGTGAGGGTATCGGCCGCAGTGAGGGCCATGCGCTCGGCATTCAACGTGCTGCCCCGGGCTGTTTCCCGGGTTTGCTCGGTGTCGCGGTCACCGCGCCACAAGTCCTTGCGGTGACGTACCTGTTCTTTGATGTGCTGGCTGTCGATGCCTGCCACGATGTCCAGTTTGCCGCCACTGTCGACGTTCAATTCGCCGCCCGCCTTCACGTCGGCGGCTACCAGGCGCATGTCAGCGCCCGATTGCAGCATTACGCTGTCTTGGCCGTGCAACTGCGTGCCGTGCTGCTGGTTTTGGGTGGTGGTGCGCTCGCGGTTGTAGGTTTCGCGGGTGACGAAGAGAAACTTCTTCTTCCAGTTTTCGCGGTCGTGTTCGGTGTTTGCCAGGCTGTCGGCATCCAGGGTGAGTGACTGGCCGGCCTTGACCACCACCTGTTGCGCCTGCCCATCGACGGCCCGCAGGGTCAGGTCATGCGCGGCGCTGAGGTTCAGTGCGCCCCGTTCGCTGTGCAGTTCGCTGGGGTTGTCCGCCTTGCCGCTGATGTGCAGGGCGCCGGCCGAATGGATGTCGATACCGTCGCCGGCATGCACCTTTGCCGGCCCCATGCGCACCCCCGCGCCGTCAGCGGTGCTCAGCACACGGATACGCCCGGCACGCATGGCACCGAACAGGGTGGCATCGACACTGCCCTGTTCGCCGGGCAGGTGTTCGACCACCTGCCCGCTGGCGTGATCGATGCGGTTGCGGCCAACCGTGACGTTCAATTCATTGGCAGCCATGAGCAAGCCTTTGCTGTCTATGCGCGGCGCGATCAGATCAAGGGCACCGGTGCTGTTGCTCTGGCCGTCGTCGAGTACCTGCAGGGAACCACTGGCGTTGAGGGTGTCGAGGTATTTGAGTTGCTGGTCCTCGAATTCCGGGGTGCCGACCACGAAGCCTGCGCGGGTGGTGTTGATGAAGCTGCCGCCGTTGAGGGTGATGCCATTGGGGTTGGCCAGGATGTAGTCGGCCGGGCGGCCGAAGATTTCCTGCGGCCCCTCGATCAGCGAAGCGTTGCGGCTGATCACCTCATTGAGGATGGTCGAGGCGGCCTGGCCCTGGAACTGCGGGTTGGCTGCAAGGGCGCCGGCCAGTTGCGACTGGCCCGCCTGCGTGGCGTTGTTCAGCACTACGCCGGGGTTGCCGACGTTGTAATCGAGGAACTGGTTGTGCGACAGGCCGCCAGCGTTGGGTGCAACGATGTCGATGACCGGGACGCCATGGCCGTTGTTGATGAGCGGGGTGCCTGCAGGGCCGCTGGCAGCTTCCAGGCCGCCCGAGGCTTGCGCGGTGCTGGAGCCGAGCAGGGCGAGGAAGATGGCCCAACGCAAGGTATTGGGGTGGGTAGACGTCAGTTGCGAGAGTGTTTGCATGTTCTCGTTCTCTTTGTTGTGGGTGAATCAGATGTTCAGGTGCCACTCCAGTACCCAGAAGCCCGGCTCCAGAAGCGTGCGGGGCCGGTCGCTGGTGTACAGGGCGCGTTGATAATCGAGGCGCAGGCGACTGTCGGGCAGGCTCACTTCGATGCCGGCCGCAGCACCGGCCAGGCGCAGGACGGGGCTGTCGCTGGCGAGCTGGGTCCAGCCAAGGTCGAGGCCGACGTAGGGGCGCACTTGCAACGGTGCCGCCCAGGCGGGGCTCAGCGGGCGGCTCAAGGTGTTGCGCCAGGCCGCGCCAGTGGCGCCGGCGTAGGTGTGCAGGCGGAAGCCGCGTACCGCCGAGTCGTCGCTGGCCAGCAGTTGTTCGACGGCGGGCAGTGGGTCGGGGCTGTACTGCAGGCCGAGTTCGCTTTGCCAGCGCCAGGGCTGAGGCGCTGCGCCTTGGCGAAGGTGCAGGAGGGTGGCGCGGTATTTGACGAAATCGCTGCGCAGCCCGTTGCTGCGCATGGCCGGGTTGTCCTTGGACAACCCCTTGAGGCCGTGGGCGACCCCCACATACCCGTTCCACAGCCCATTCTCGAGCCAGAGCCACTGCAGGCCGGCCTCGACGCTGGTGAGGGTAGGGCTCTGCAAGTCGACGACAACGCCGCCGGTGCGGTTGACCATCTGCTTGCGGTCCACCCGAGTACTGGCGCTGAGCATGCCCTGCTGATTGCGCCACAGCACGCGCTCGGCGCTCACGCCCTGGAAGCGGCTGCGGCCACTGCTGGTCTGTTGCCCGTGCGGGATGGGGGCGTTGTAACGCAGTTGGCTGGCGTTAAAGGCGAATGTCCACGGACCGTAGGGGATGCTGTAGTACACCGTGATGCCCGTGCTGGTGCCCGGCGCATCGAAGACGGTGCTGGCCAGCCACAGGCGCAGGTCGTCGTTTAGGCCCAGCGGGCTGTCCAGGCCGACCCCGAGGTTCAGGCGATGGCGGCCGGTCAGTTCACTGCCGCGGTTGTCCAGGCGGCCGTCCAGATGCCAGCGCGAGGCGACTTTGTGGGGCTGAACGCGCACGCGGGTGCCGCCTTGCAGTTCGCCGGGGAGCAAGTCGGCACTCAAGTCGTAGGCACGCAGGCGGTTAAGCTGGTCGAGACCTTGCTCCAGGTCCGGGAGGTACAGCGGCTGCCCCAGTACGCCAGGAAAAGCACCGCGCAAGGAAAGGGGCAGGTCGGCGCCGAGCTCGATCGACTCGACAAAACCTTCGCTGATGACGATATCCAGCGGGGCGTCATCTTCGGGGGGCTGGCGCAAGTAGGGGCGGCTGGTCGGGTAGCCGGCCTGGACATAGCGCTGGGTAATCGCCTTGAGCAGGCGGTTGATATCGGCGATGCCCATGCAAGGTTGCATCAGCGGCACCACGGTCGCCTCCAGTGCTGTCCCCGACACGTGTCGATGGCCGGCCAGGCGCACGCCGCTCACCGCCCAGCAGTGGCTGTCGCCAGTCTGTGCACTCTGACTGTGCTGATTACCTTGCGCAGCAGGCACCCGTTGCCAGCGCTCAAGGCGTTGTTGCTGTTCCAGTTGCCGCAGCGTTTGCTGCTGATCGCGCAACTGTTGGCTAGCCAGGTCGTCGGCCAATGCCTGGGCGCTGGTCATCACCCCGGTCAGGCAGCAGACCAGCAGCCTGCAGGCAATGATGAGAATTCGGTACGGCATTCAAGCACCCCGCAGAGGACGTACGGATTTCGTATTCGTCTGCGTGGATGCTAAGAATTAAGTGATTGGCTTGGATGCAGTACCCTGCCTAAGCGGCTGTCAGGCGGGTTCTCGTTTAGGGTGCGAAAGCTCCTACAGGATGAGTCGGCATGCAGGACGTGTCAGGGACGAATCTCGATCAATGTACCGTCCTTGACCAGCTCCCAGACTTCCTGCATGTCGTGGTTGCGCATGGCGATGCAACCTTCGGTCCAGTCCAGTGTGTGGAAGTACCACTCGGGGTAGTCATCATTGACCGGTGTGCCGTGGATCATGATCATGCTGCCGGCACTCACGCCTTCGCGGGTGGCGCGTGCGGCATCTTTGATGTTGGGGTAGGAGATGTGCATGGCCAGGTTGAAGCGGTCGCTCTGCTTGCGCCAGTCCAGCCAATAGAGGCCCTCGGGGGTCTTGCGGTCACCTTCGCGTTCCTTCGCGCCCTTGGGCTGCTTGCCCAGGGAAATGCGGTAGGTCTTGAGCGGTTCGCCGCGGCTGATCAGTTGCAGGCGGCGCTCGGACTTGATCACCAGCACCTTGTCGATCAGCGGTTGCATGGCCTGCTGCGAGGGCGACGATGTTTGCGCTGCCGGCAGGGGCTTGCGCACGATGGTCTCGGTGAAGGCCGCCTGGGACACCGAGGTAACGCAAAGGCAGAAAAGGGCGAGCAACCAGCGCATGAAACGGTATCCCTGATGACGTTAGGTGGTGGACGTGACATTCATCGGTGGCAGGTACTCATGGCCTATGGGGTAGTGCTGCCCGATGCGGTCGCGATAGTAGCATTCTAGTGTGCGTGTGACGGTGCGGAAAGCCAGCGCGTCCCACGGTATCTCATGCTCCTCGAACAGCCGCACTTCCAGGCTCTCGATACCCACATCGAAGCGCAGGTCGGCCAGTTCGGCGCGGAAGAATACATGCACCTGGTTGATGTGCGGCAGGTCGAACAGCTGGTACAGGTTCATGGGCCCGACCTGGGCGCAGGCTTCCTCGACGGTTTCACGACGGGCGGCCTGGTCGAGGGTCTCGCCGTTCTCCATGAACCCGGCCGGTAAGGTCCAGTAGCCACGGCGTGGCTCGATGGCGCGCCGGCACAGCAGCACCTGGCTACCCCAAGTGGGCAGGACCCCCGCCACGATGTTGGGGTTCTGGTAGTGAATGGTCTGGCAATACTCGCAGACATACCGCAGGCGGCTATCGCCCTCGGGTATCCGCTGAATGACCGGCTGGCCGCACGCGCTGCAGAATTTCATGCTTATCTTCCCTTATGACAGGGCTATCTTGGCGTGGCAGCCGGGCGGCCGCAAGCGCACAGGGCTTGGGTGCTTCTCGGCTTTGGTGCATCATGCAAGACAGGCCTTGGATACGAGAGTGCGCAATGCTGGACGAGCTACTTCGCCGAATGAGCAACCATGAACCCGCATCACTGGAAACCGACCGACGGTTTCCCGAAGCGGCGGTACTCTTGCCCATTACCCGCAGCGAAGCGCCCGAACTGGTCTTGACCCTGCGCGCCAAGGGCTTGTCGACCCACGGTGGCGAAGTCGCCTTCCCGGGTGGCCGGCGCGACCCTGAAGACCCGGACCTGGTGTTTACCGCCCTGCGCGAAGCCGAAGAAGAAATCGGCCTGCCCCCTGGGCTGGTGGAAGTGATTGGCCCGCTCAGCCCGCTGATCTCACTGCACGGCCTGAAAGTGACGCCATTCGTCGGGCTTATTCCCGATTTCGTCGAGTATCGCGCCAACGATGCCGAGATCGCGGCAGTATTCACCGTGCCGCTGGAATTCTTCCGCCAGGACCCGCGTGACCATACTCACCGTATCGATTACCAGGGCCGCAGTTGGTATGTGCCCAGTTACCGCTACGGCGAATACAAGATCTGGGGGTTGTCGGCGATCATGATCGTCGAGCTGGTCAACCTGCTGTATGACGCCGGCATCAGCCTGCATCAACCCCCGGAGCGTTACATCGAGATCTGAGCGGGGCCCACCCCGCCGTCTGCTACAAACCGCCGCCGTTTATCCTGAGGAGCGAGCATGAAATATCGCCTGGGCGACCTGCGGGTCGACAGCCACCCCACCAGCTGGATCGCGCCCAACGCCACCGTGATCGGCAATGTGCGCCTGCAGGCCCGTGCCAGCGTGTGGTTTGGCGCTGTATTGCGCGGTGACAACGAACTGATCGACATCGGCGAGGACAGCAATGTCCAGGACGGCACCGTGATGCATACCGACATGGGTTCGCCGCTGACCCTGGGCAAGGGCGTGACGGTTGGCCATAACGCCATGCTGCATGGCTGCACGGTCGGCGATTACAGCCTGGTCGGCATCAATGCGGTGATCCTCAACGGAGCCCGCATCGGCAAGCACTGCATCATCGGCGCCAATGCGCTCATCCCCGAGGGCAAGGAGATCCCTGACGGTTCGCTGGTGATGGGCTCGCCGGGCAAGGTGGTGCGTGAACTGAGCGAGCAGCAGATGCGCATGATCGAGGCCGGTGCCGCGCACTATGTGCACAATGCCCAGCGCTATGCGCGCGAGCTGGTAGCTGACGATGAGTGAGGTCATTGCCGTCGAGCGCCCGGTCGCTTCGCCTTGCGTCAGCATCTGCGCGCTGGACGAGCAGGATATCTGCACCGGCTGCCAGCGTACCGTGGCCGAAATCGGTCGCTGGGGGCGGATGGACAACAGCGAGCGTCGCGCCGTACTGAAACTGTGCCATGAGCGGGCGGTGGCCGCTGGGTTGATCATGGGGCAATGATTCGGCGCTGGCTGCCTCGCAGGTTTACCCGCGAAGCAGCCAGCGGTAATCTGTACGGCTTGCCCACAGATTACCCGCCATGTTCTATCTCATCGCCTATATCAGCAGCGTAGTGCTGATCAACTACGCCTTCTCCAGCGCCCCGCACCTGGACATCATCTGGTCCGCCTGGGGTGGCCTGGTGTTCATCCTGCGCGACATGGTGCAGACCCGCTTCGGGCATGGCGCCCTGGTCGCCATGCTGGTGGCCCTGGTGTTGTCCTACATCACCTCGGAGCCTGCCATCGCCCTGGCCAGCGCCACGGCGTTTTTCGTTTCCGAGCTGATCGACTGGCTGGTGTTCAGCATCACCCGTCGGCCCCTGCGTGACCGCCTGTGGCTGAGCTCGGCGTTGAGCATTCCGGTCGATACCTTCATTTTCTTCGGCATGATCGGCGCGCTGACCCCTGCCGTGATCGGCACGGCCATGGCCTCGAAGTTCGCCGGTGTCACCGCCGTGTGGCTGGCCATGGCATTTCGCGCCCGGCGGGCTGCCGCGGTCGGTTGATGGTGTAGAATACGGGGCCTTTTTCAGCGGGCGGCGCTTAGCCTGGCGCAGCCCCGGACGCCTTCGAGGACCTGAAATGACCCGTATCGGAACCCCATTGTCGCCCACCGCGACCCGTGTACTGCTCTGCGGCTGCGGTGAGCTGGGCAAGGAAGTGGTGATCGAGCTGCAGCGCCTGGGCGTCGAAGTGATCGCCGTGGACCGCTACGCCAACGCGCCGGCCATGCAGGTGGCGCACCGCAGCCATGTGGTCAACATGCTCGATGGCGTCGCCCTGCGCGCGGTGATCGAGGCCGAGAAACCGCACTACATCGTCCCCGAGATCGAAGCCATCGCCACCGCGACCCTGGTCGAACTGGAGAGCGAAGGCTTCACCGTGGTGCCCACCGCCCGTGCCACCCAGCTGACCATGAACCGTGAAGGCATCCGGCGCCTGGCTGCCGAAGAGCTGGACCTGCCGACCTCGCCGTACCACTTTGCCGATACCTACGAAGACTACGCCAAGGCCGTGGCCGATGTCGGCTACCCGTGCGTGGTCAAACCGGTGATGAGCTCATCGGGCAAGGGCCAGAGCCTGCTGCGCAGCGATGCCGACCTGCAGCAGTCCTGGGACTACGCCCAGGAAGGCGGGCGTGCCGGCAAGGGCCGGGTGATCATCGAGGGCTTCATCGACTTCGATTACGAAATTACCCTGCTGACCGTGCGTCATGTCGGCGGCACCACCTTCCTCGAGCCTGTCGGCCATCGTCAGGAGAAAGGTGACTATCAGGAATCGTGGCAGCCCCAAGCCATGAGCCCGAAGGCCCTTGCCGAGTCGCAGCGAGTGGCCAAGGCGGTCACCGATGCACTGGGCGGGCGTGGCCTGTTCGGCGTGGAGCTGTTCGTCAAAGGCGACCAGGTGTGGTTCAGCGAAGTGTCGCCGCGCCCGCACGACACTGGCCTGGTGACCTTGATCTCCCAGGACCTGTCGCAGTTCGCCTTGCACGCCCGCGCCATTCTCGGCCTGCCGATCCCGGTGGTGCGCCAGTTCGGGCCGTCGGCGTCGGCGGTGATTCTGCCGCAGGGGCAATCGCAGCAGACCAGCTTCGCCAACCTTGGTGCTGCGCTGAGCGAGCCGGATACGGCCATTCGCCTGTTCGGCAAGCCGGAAATCAACGGCCAGCGCCGTATGGGCGTGTGCCTGGCGCGTGACGAATCGATCGAAGCGGCGCGGGCCAAGGCGACCCGTGCTTCGCAGGCGGTCAAGGTCGAGTTCTGATCTGAAATGGCTGGGGGCGCAAAGCGCCCCCAGCGTCTTCACAGTTCGGTATGCCGGGTCTCTTTAAGGCACAGCACAGCAATCAGACTGATCACCGCCGCCACCGAAACATACCCGCCCACCCAGCTCAAGCCGCCCATGCTCACCAGCTTCTGGGCAAAGAACGGCGCCGCCGAAGCCCCCACGATGCCACCCAGGTTATACGCCGCCGACGCGCCGGTATAACGTACGTGGGTCGGGAACAGCTCGGGCAGCAACGCCCCCATTGGCGCGAAGGTCACCCCCATCAGGAACAGCTCGATGGCCAGGAACAGCGCCACACCTGTGGTCGAGCCCGAGGTCAGCAGCGGTTCCATGGTAAAGCCCGAAGCCACCGCCAGCAGGCCGCCGACGATCAGTACCGGTTTGCGCCCGTAGCGGTCGCTGAGCCAGGCCGACAGTGGCGTGGCCAGGGCCATGAAGACCACCGCAAAGCACAGCAGGCCAAGGAACGTCTCACGGCTGTAACCCAGCGTGGACACGCCGTAGCTGAGCGAGAACACCGTCGAGATGTAGAACAGCGCGTAGCACACCACCATCGCCGCAGCACCCAGCAGGGTTGGCACCCAGTGCTTGGCGAACAAGTCGACCACCGGCATCTTCACGCGCTCATGCTGGGCAATGGCTTTGGCGAACACCGGGCTCTCTTCGAGCTTGAGGCGCACATACAGGCCCACCAGTACCAAGGCGGCGCTGAGCAGGAACGGAATGCGCCAGCCCCATTCACGGAATTGCTCGTCACTGAGCACCAGGGCCAGAGTCAGGAACAAGCCGTTGGCAGCCAAAAAGCCGATTGAAGGGCCCAGCTGCGGGAACATGCCGAACCAGGCGCGCTTGCCCGGTGGTGCGTTTTCGGTCGCCAGCAGCGCCGCGCCGCCCCATTCGCCACCCAGGCCCAGGCCTTGGCCGAAGCGCAGCAGGCAAAGCAGGATCGGCGCCCACACGCCAATGCTGTCATAGCCGGGCAGCACGCCGATGGCGGTGGTGGAGACGCCCATCAACAGCAGCGACGCCACCAGGGTCGATTTGCGGCCGATACGGTCGCCAAAGTGGCCGAACAATGCCGAACCCAGCGGGCGTGCGAGGAAGGCGATGCCGAAGGTAAGAAAGGCCGCGAGCATCTGCGCGGTGCCCGACCCGGAGGGGAAGAACACCGGGCCGATCACCAGCGCGGCGGCAGTGGCGTAAACGTAGAAGTCGTAGAACTCGATGGCAGTGCCAATGAAGCTGGCGGTGGCCACCCGCGCGGGCGAGTTGACCGGCGCGGCAGGCGCTTGGGCATAGGTGCTGCTGGTGGTCATTAAGTAGGTCCCTAACAGTCTGGTCGTGCGCCACGGGCTTGATCCGCGAGGGTGCGTGCTGCCTCAATGGGCAGGCACCGTTGCACGGACGCCGAAGCGTATTGTTCTTTTGCTCGCTCGACTGACGATAGCCCAGGGGGGGTAGGGGCGGGCGCGGGTACTGTTCGGGGTATTGAAGCAGGGCCGCAGGGCGTGTCAGTGGTGCGGACTGGCCGTGGGCCGCCGGGTGCGGGTAGCAGGCGGGACGGCGGGGCTGGGTAAGCGTGACCCGAGTATAGCTAGCGGGTCACGGTCCACACCAGTACCTTGCTGGCGCAATTGTCCTCTGTTTCGAGGATTTCCAGGCGATATCGGCCGATCTTCAGGCAAACCGCACTTTCCGGGATGCTTTCAAGCGCTTCGGTGACCAACCCGTTGAGGGTTTTCGGCCCGCCATCGCAAGGCAGGTGCCAGCCCAGGGTGCGGTTGATCTCGCGCAGCGAGGCGGTGCCTTCGATGACGAAGGTGCCGTCGGCCTGGGGGTGTACGTGCGGGTTGTCCAGCCCCTGTTCGTCTTCGAATTCGCCAACGATTTCTTCGAGGATGTCTTCCAGGGTGACGATGCCCAGCACCTCGCCGTATTCGTCCACCACTACGCCCAGGCGGCGTTGCTGCTTGTGGAAGTTCAGCAACTGCATCTGCAGGGGTGTGCTTTCCGGAACGAAGTAGGGTTCGTAGCAGGCGCCGTGCAGCTTCTCCAGGGTCAGCTCTGCCCTGGGCAGCAGGTGGCTGATCAGCTTGGTATTGAGGATCGCTTCAACCTGGTTGATATCGTTGTGATAGACCGGCAGCCGGGTGTGCCGGCTGACGATCAACTGCTCGATGATGCGTTCGATCGGCTCGTCCAGATTGATACCATCGACTTCGTTGCGCGGCACCAGGATGTCGTTGACGGTGACTTTGTCCAGCGACTGCAAACCATCGAGCAGCCCGTGGCGCACTGGCTCGTGCGCTTCGTCTTCGTCGAAGTCGTCATCTTGCTGTGGGTGCAGGGCCACCGCCGTAGGCTGCGCACGGAACGGGCGCAGGATCAGCTTGGCGCAACCATCGAGCAGGCAGGCCAGTGGCTGGAGGATAGCCAACGGCACCTTCAGCAGGTTGGCACCCAGGCTGACGAACGCCTGTGGGTTACGCCGCGCCAGGCGCCGCGGCAGGAACTCGGCAAACACCAGCAAAGCCAGGGTGGCGCCCAGGCCGGCCAGCCAGAAACCGTGTTCGCCGCTGTAGCGCTGGCCGATCAGGCAGGCCAGGCCCAGTACCAGCAGCTTGCCCAGGCTGGCGCACAGCACCAGTGCCTGGGCGGGCAGGGGGGCTTGCCCGTCGTCTCCATTGCGCAGCGAACCATTGAGTTGCAGGCGTGCGGCATCCACGGCGCTGAACAGCGCCGACCACAGCAGCGACAGTGCCAGGGTGCCGAATAGCGGGGCGTACGGCAGGGTGTCCATGGGCGGCCGTCAGATATGCAAGATGAATTCGCGGACCAGCTTGCTGCCGAAATAGGCCAGCATCAGCAGGCAGAAACCGGCCAGCGTCCAGCGGATCGCTTTGTGGCCACGCCAACCCAGGCGGGTGCGGCCCCACAGCAGAACACTGAACACCACCCAGGCGACGCAGGCCAGCAAGGTCTTGTGCACCAGGTGCTGGGCGAACAGGTTGTCGAGGAACAGCCAGCCGGAAATCAGCGACAGCGAGAGCAGACACCAGCCGGCCCAGAGGAAGCCGAACAGCAGGCTTTCCATGGTTTGCAGCGGCGGGAAGTTGCGGATCAGCCCGGACGGGTGCTTGTTTTTCAACTGGCGGTCCTGCAGCAACAGCAGCAGCGACTGGAATACGGCAATGGTGAACAGGCCGTAGGCCAGGATCGACAGCAGGATATGCGCAAGGATGCCGGGCTCTTCGTTGATCAGCGGCACGGTGCCCGGTGGCGCGAACTGGGCCAATAGCGCCGTGACCGCACCCAGCGGGAACAGCAGCACCAGCAGGTTTTCCACCGGGATGCGCAGGCACGCCAGCAGGGTCAGGGTGATGACCGCCACGGCGATCAGGCTGGCGGCGCTGAAGAAGTCGAGGCTCAGGCCCAGCGGGGTGATCAGCTGGAAGAACAGGGCGCCGCTCTGGGCGATCACAGCAAGGGCACCGAGCAAGCCCAGCAGCCGTTTGTCGGACTTGCGGCCCTGGGCCAGGTGCGAACCCTGGTAGAGGGTCGCAGCTATATAAAGGCCGGCGGCGATCAGGTTGGGGATGAGGCTGGGTGAGGAGAACATAAGTCCTGGTTGGCGAGCCTTAAAGAGACGGAGTTTGGCATAGTGAGCTGCAAGCTGGAAGCCGTAAGCTACAAGCAAGGGCTGATGTGCAGGCTGGGCGCTTTTCCTTGTGGCTTGCAGCTTTGAGCTTGCCGCTCGGAAGCCAAGGTGTGCGCCGCCGTTACACTTCGCTATAATCGCCGCCTTGCTGTGCCCTGGGGGTGTGCATTTCCCCCTCGGCGCCTGACAAACCTCGGCTTTTACTGGGCCAGAAAGGATCACCATGTTCGAAAACCTGACCGACCGCCTGTCACAGACGCTGCGCCATGTCACCGGCAAGGCCAAGCTGACTGAAGACAACATCAAGGACACGCTGCGCGAAGTACGCATGGCGTTGCTCGAGGCCGACGTTGCCTTGCCGGTGGTCAAGGATTTCGTCAACAGCGTCAAGGAGCGTGCGGTCGGTACCGAAGTGTCGCGCAGCCTGACCCCGGGCCAGGCCTTCGTGAAGATTGTCCAGGCCGAGCTGGAAAGCCTGATGGGCGCGGCCAACGAAGACCTCGCGCTGAACGCCGCACCACCGGCCGTAGTGCTGATGGCTGGCTTGCAGGGTGCGGGTAAGACCACCACCGCCGGCAAGCTCGCGCGCTTCCTCAAGGAGCGCAAGAAGAAGAGCGTGATGGTGGTGTCGGCCGACGTCTATCGCCCGGCGGCGATCAAGCAGCTGGAAACCCTGGCCAACGACATCGGCGTGACCTTCTTCCCGTCCGACATCAGCCAGAAGCCTGTCGCCATCGCTGAAGCGGCGATTCGCGAAGCCAAGCTCAAGTTCATCGACGTGGTCATCGTCGACACCGCCGGCCGTCTGCACATCGACGCCGACATGATGGACGAGATCAAGGCGCTGCATGCCGCGGTCAAGCCGGTCGAGACCTTGTTCGTGGTCGACGCCATGACCGGCCAGGACGCCGCCAATACCGCCAAGGCCTTTGGTGAAGCCCTGCCGCTGACCGGCGTGGTGCTGACCAAGGTCGACGGTGATGCCCGTGGCGGTGCCGCACTGTCGGTGCGGGCCATTACCGGCAAGCCGATCAAGTTCATCGGTATGGGTGAGAAGACCGAGGCCCTCGAGCCGTTCCACCCCGACCGCGTCGCGTCGCGCATCCTCGGCATGGGCGATGTGCTCAGCCTGATCGAGCAGGCCGAGCAGACCATCGACAAGGCCAAGGCTGACAAACTCGCCAAGAAGCTGAAGAAGGGCAAGGGCTTCGACCTCGAAGACTTCCGCGACCAGCTGCAGCAGATGAAGAACATGGGCGGCCTGGGCGGCCTGATGGACAAGCTGCCGAGCATTGGCGGGGTCAACCTGTCGCAGATGGGCAACGCCCAGGGCGCGGCCGAGAAGCAGTTCAAGCAGATGGAAGCGATCATCAACTCCATGACCCCGGCCGAGCGCCGTGACCCTGAACTGCTCAGCGGTTCGCGCAAGCGCCGCATCGCCATCGGCTCCGGCACCCAGGTGCAGGACGTCGGCCGGCTGATCAAGCAGCACAAGCAGATGCAGAAGATGATGAAGAAATTCTCTGCCAAGGGCGGCATGGCCAAGATGATGCGCGGCTTGGGCGGCATGATGCCTGGCGGCGGCATGCCCAAGCTGTAAAACCGATTCAGGCCAGTGGCGGCAAGCCCGCCGCTGGCCGGAACCCGCTTCGGCGGGAACACTGTCGCCTCATGAGCAGGCGGCTAAATAGCAGATCAGCAGGCTGGCCTTTTTGTTTGAAGTAAAAAGGCATTTGCAAATGTCCGGATATTCCTTGAGAATGTGCGGCCTTTCGGGCACCCGTGTGCCCGCTGTGCATCATGATTTGCAGCACCGACTACAGGAACGATGTTCAATGCTTACCATTCGTCTTGCCCGTGGCGGCTCCAAAAAGCGCCCGTTTTACCAACTGACCGTAACCGACTCGCGTAACCCGCGTGACGGCTCCCACATCGAACAGGTTGGCTTCTTCAACCCGATCGCTCGTGGTCAGGAAGTTCGTCTGTCCGTTAAACAAGACCGCGTTGCTCACTGGCTGAGCATCGGCGCACAGCCGTCTGAGCGTGTTGCTCAGCTGCTGAAGGAAGCTGCCAAGGCTGCTGCCTGAACTGTATGAACGCGACGCCAGAAAAGGCTGACGACCTCATCGTCGTTGGCAAGATTTTTTCGGTTCACGGCGTTCGCGGCGAGGTGAAGGTGTATTCCTTTACCGATCCGATTGAAAACCTGTTGGATTACCGTAACTGGACGCTTCGGCGCGAAGGGTCGGTCAAGCAGGTAGAGCTGGTCAGTGGCCGTTCCAATAAAAAGGAGCTGGTCGCCAAGCTCAAAGGGCTCGACGATCGTGACGAAGCGCGTCTTCTGAGCGGTTACGAGATTTGCATCTCGCGCAGCCTTTTGCCCAACCTGACGGACGACGAGTACTACTGGTACCAGTTGGTCGGTCTGAAAGTCATCAACCAGGACGAACAGCTGTTCGGCACGGTTGATCACCTGTTGGAGACCGGCGCGAACGATGTAGTGGTGGTCAAGCCTTGCGCAGGCAGCCTGGATGACCGTGAGCGCTTGTTGCCCTATACGGCGCAATGTGTGCTGGCAGTCGACCTTGAAGCCGGTGTGATGCGGGTCGAATGGGACGCGGATTTCTAACTGATGGGTAACCTTCGCGTAGAAGTCATCACGTTGTTCCCCGAGATGTTCTCGGCCATTACGGAGTACGGCATTACCAGCCGCGCGGTGAAGCAGGGCTTGTTGCAAGTCACTTGCTGGAATCCGCGGGACTACACCAGTGATCGCCACCACACGGTGGATGATCGGCCTTTTGGCGGTGGTCCGGGGATGGTGATGAAGATCAAGCCTCTGGAAGATGCACTGGCCAGTGCCAGGCAAGCGACCGGAGCAGCGGCAAAGGTGATCTACCTTTCGCCACAAGGCCGCAAGCTGGATCAGCAAGCGGTCAAAGGCTTGGCCGAACAGGAATCTCTGATCCTGATCGCCGGCCGTTATGAAGGCATTGACGAGCGTTTTATTGATGCTCATGTCGATGAAGAGTGGTCGATTGGTGACTATGTGCTTTCCGGTGGTGAGCTACCGGCCATGGTACTGATCGATGCGGTTACGCGGCTGCTGCCCGGAGCTTTAGGGCATGTAGGCTCGGCGGAGGAAGATTCCTTCACCGATGGCTTGCTGGATTGCCCGCACTACACCCGACCTGAGGTGTATGCGGATCAGCGTGTACCCGACGTGTTGCTAAGTGGCAACCATGCACATATCCGGCGATGGCGGATGAAGCAGTCCCTTGGTAGGACCTTCGAACGACGCGCCGATCTTCTGGAAAGTCGCTCACTTTCTGGAGAAGAGAAAAAGCTGCTCGAGGAATACCTCCGCGAGCGGAACGATAGTTAACGTATCGATGGTGGATCACGTTTGTCCACCTTAGGAGCACAGCATGACTAACAAAATCATCCAGCAGCTCGAAGCAGAGCAGATGAGCAAGGAAATCCCGACCTTCGCACCAGGCGACACCATTGTCGTCCAGGTTAAAGTGAAGGAAGGTGAGCGTTCCCGTCTGCAGGCGTTCGAAGGCGTTGTTATCGCCAAGCGTAACCGTGGTCTGAACAGCGCCTTCACCGTGCGCAAGATCTCGAGCGGCGTTGGTGTTGAGCGTACCTTCCAGACCTACAGCCCGCAAATCGACAGCCTGGCCGTGAAACGTCGTGGTGACGTGCGTAAAGCCAAGCTGTACTACCTGCGCGACCTGTCCGGCAAAGCCGCTCGCATCAAGGAAAAACTGTCCTGAGTACAGTTTGCCCGGTGGCCATGGCCGCCTAGCGAGAAAAAAAGCAGCCTTCGGGCTGCTTTTTTGCGTTTTGAAACTTAAGAAAGCGATGTGACCAGACATGACTACCCGAGACCAGGAAATCCAGCGCCGCACCGAGCTTTCGGTAACCCGCGTGACCAAGGCGGTATTCCCCAACACTACCAACCATCACAACACCCTGTTTGGCGGCACCGCGCTGGCCTGGATGGACGAAGTGTCGTTCATCGCCGCCACACGCTTCTGCCGCTTGCCATTGGTGACGGTTTCGACCGACCGCATTGACTTCAAGCACCCGATCCCGGCGGGTTCGATCGTCGAGCTGGTGGGCACGGTGATCAAGGTGGGCAACACCAGCTTGCAGGTGCAAGTGGATGTGTTCGTCGAGAACATGTACCTGGATGGCCGCGAACGGGCGATCCATGGTGTGTTCAGCTTTGTCGCCATCGACGAAGACAAGCGGCCGGTGCCGGTGCTGCCCCAGGCCTGACGCTCAACCTGGCGTGGTTGCAGCGTCGGCGACCGGCAGCGGCTCGACCAGGGCGACCAAGGTCCAGCCCGACTGCGGCGTGAGTGGGTTGTCCGGGCTCGCTACATGCACCCAACCATTGGTGTCACGGGCGAACAGCAGGTGCGCGCGGTCGCCATGCAGTGCCTGATAATTTTCCCAGTCGAAGCCCTCGGTCAGGTGGGTGCTGTACAGCTCGGCGCCGCGGTGCAAGTGATTCGCCAGTTGCTGGTAGGTCATCGCGCTTGAACCGAGCAGGTGGCCGCGGTGCTCCTCGCTGGCCCGGTGCTTGTCACTGCGCTGTTTCTCCAGGCCGCTGGCGAGTACGAACAGGCGGCTGTGGCCGAAATCATGGCGAAAGCGGGCGCAGGCCAAGGCGTTGATCTCGCCGGCCGGCGACAGCCCCAACAGGTGGCCGAGGCCGACCAGGTCCAGGTGTGCATCGGCATGCTGCGAGGCGGGGTTGCCAAAGTAGGTCGGCAAGCCGTCCATGCGCGCGGCGCGGATGTTTTCCCAGCTCGAATCGGTCAGCAGTACACGGCAACCCAATTGCTGCAGGGCTTTGCCGAGGGTGCGCGCAGGCCCGTTGGCGCCGACGATGAGAAAGCCGCTGGGGGCGGGCTCGGCGACCTTGAGCAGGCGCGCCAGCGGCCTTGCCGTGGCGCTCTGCAGCACCACGGTGCCGATGATCACGGCGAAGGTCAGGGGCACCAGCAACAGCGCATCCTGATGGCCGGCCTCGTGCAGGCGGATCGCGAAGATCGCCGATACCGCGGCGGCGACGATGCCGCGCGGGGCGATCCAGGCCAGCAAGGCCCGCTCGCGCCAGTTCAGCGAGGAGCCCAGCGTCGACACGAAGACGTTCAGCGGCCGTGCCAGCAACTGGATCACCAGCAGCAGCGCCAGCACCGCCGGGCCCAGCCCGAGCAAGGCGTGCAGGTCGAGGCGCGCGGCCAGCAAGATGAACAGGCCGGAGATCAGCAGCACGCTGAGGTTCTCCTTGAAGTGCAGGATCTGCCGCACATCCACCCCGCGCATGTTGGCCAGCCACATGCCCATCAGCGTCACCGCCAGCAGCCCTGATTCGTGCACGATCTGGTTGGCGGCGATGAAGATGCCCAGCACCGCTGCCAGCGACGCCAGGTTGTGCAGGTACTCCGGCAGCCACTGTTCGCGCATGACCTGGCCCAGCAACCAGCCGCCGGCAGCGCCCAGTGCAGTGCCGCAGAAGATCACCCCGGCAAAGGTACCCAGGCTCTGGATCAGGCCATTGCCATCGGCACTGGCAATGATGAAGCTGTACACCACCACGGCCAGCAGCGCGCCAATCGGGTCGATGACGATGCCTTCCCAGCGCAGGATATTGGCGATTGTCGCCTTTGGCCGCACTACCCGCAGCATGGGCACGATCACTGTCGGCCCGGTGACCAGGGTCAAGGTGCCGAACAGGATCGCCAGCGGCCAGTCGAACCCCAGCAGCCAGTGGGTCGCCAGCGCGATCACCAGCCAGGTCGACAGCGCGCCAACGGTGACCAGGCGGTGCACCACGCTGCCGATATCGCGCCACTGCGACACGTGCAGGGTGAGGCTGCCCTCGAACAGGATCAGCGCCACGGCCAGGGACACCAGCGGCATCAGCAACGGGCCGAACAACGCCTGCGGGTCGAGCCAGCCGAGCAGCGGGCCGACAGTGATGCCGGTCAGCAGCAGAAAGAGGATGGCCGGCAGTTTCAGGCGCCAGGCGAGCCACTGGCAGGCCAGGGCGGCGGCGCCGATGCCACCGATGCTGAGAAGGATCTGCTGTTCGTTCATGCGGGCTCCCTATGCTGGCGCTGTTATGAAAGACTAAGCGTCATTTCGTCGTTTGCCACCGAGTTTTCATGCCCGCCCTAGACCACCCCCTTATTGACCAGTTTCTTGATGCCCTGTGGCTGGAAAAAGGCCTGTCGGACAACACCCGGGTCTCCTATCGCAGCGACCTGGCGCTGTTCAACGGCTGGCTCCAGGAACACACCGTGGCCTTGCCCGACGCCGGTCGCGAGCTGATCCTCGATCACTTGGCCTGGCGCCTCGACCAAGGCTACAAACCGCGCTCCACCGCACGCTTTCTCTCTGGCCTGCGTGGCTTCTTTCGCTACCTGCTGCGCGAAAAGCTGGTGGCGATCGACCCCACCTTGCAGGTGGAGATGCCGCAGTTGGGCCGGCCTTTGCCGAAATCCTTGTCCGAAGCCGACGTCGAAGCACTGCTGCAAGCGCCGGACCTCGGCGAAGCCATCGGCCAGCGCGACCGCGCCATGCTCGAAGTCCTGTATGCCTGCGGCCTGCGGGTTACCGAACTGGTCAGCCTGACCCTCGACCAGGTCAACCTGCGCCAAGGCGTATTGCGGGTCATGGGCAAGGGCAGCAAGGAGCGGCTGGTACCGATGGGTGAAGAGGCAGTGGTGTGGCTGGAGCGCTACCTGCGCGATGGCCGCAGCGAGCTGTTGAACGGCCGCCCCAGTGATGTGCTGTTCCCCAGCCTGCGCGGCGAGCAGATGACCCGCCAGACCTTCTGGCACCGAATCAAGCACCACGCACGGGTTGCCGGTATCGACAAGGCGTTGTCACCCCACACCTTGCGCCATGCCTTCGCGACCCATCTGCTCAACCACGGTGCCGACCTGCGCGTGGTGCAGATGCTGCTGGGCCACAGCGACCTGTCGACCACGCAGATCTACACCCACGTGGCCAAGGCCCGTTTGCAGCAGCTGCACGCCCAGCATCACCCGCGTGGATGAATGATTTTCATGTTCCGCCGGCCGGTATCCGCAGACCCCTTCAACGGTGGTGTGATGTGGTAGGCTTGAGCGGTTTGCACCAAGGGCCGCACGGTCACCGTGTTTTTTTGCAGGTGACGCCCTCCGGCCCCTGTCCGCCTTCAGGAGTTCCCATGCGTTTGACCCAGATTTTCGCCGCCGCCGCGTTGGCGCTGGCCAGTACCTTTGCCGTTGCCGCGGCAACCGACAGCAATGCCGGTGCCGAGCAGGCCATCCGCAAGTCGTTGCAGAACCTCGAACTGGAAGTGCCCGTAGAAAGCGTTGCCAGCAGCCCGCTCAACGGCCTGTATGAAGTCAAGCTGCAGGGCGGCCGTGTGCTGTACGCCAGCGCTGACGGCCAGTTCGTCATGCAGGGCTACCTGTACCAGATCCAGGACGGCAAGCCGGTCAACCTGACCGAGAAGACCGAGCGTCAAGGTGTCGCCAAGCTCATCAATGGCATTCCAGCCGCCGAGATGGTGGTTTATCCTGCCAAAGGCGAGACCAAGTCGCACATCACCGTGTTCACCGATACCACCTGCCCGTATTGCCACAAGCTGCACGCCGAAGTGCCGGAGCTGAACCGTCGCGGTATCGAAGTGCGCTATGTCGCCTTCCCGCGTCAGGGCCTCGGTTCGCCGGGTGACGAGCAGTTGCAGGCAGTCTGGTGTTCCAGCGACCGCCGCGCGGCGCTGGACAAGATGGTCGATGGCAAGGAAATCAAGGCGGCCAAGTGCGCCAACCCGGTCAGCAAACAGTTCCAGCTGGGCCAGTCGATCGGCGTCAACGGCACGCCGGCGATCGTCCTTGAAAGCGGCCAGGTGATCCCGGGCTACCAGCCGGCGCCGCAAGTGGCCAAGTTGGCCCTGGCCGGCCAGCAGCAAGCAGCCAAGTAATCTATTCAGTACGCCGTCGTCATGGGGTGACGGCATGTTTCACGGTCGGCGCAGGTGCCGGCCGTTCAATGGGGAGTTCACAGTGAAACCGGTCAAAGTAGGCATCTGTGGGTTGGGGACCGTCGGTGGCGGAACCTTCAATGTACTTCAGCGCAACGCCGAGGAGATTGCCCGCCGTGCCGGGCGCGGTATTGAAGTGGCCCAGATCGCCATGCGCTCGCCGAACCCGAACTGCCAGATTACCGGTACCCCCATTACCGCTGATGTGTTCGACGTTGCGAGCAACCCGGAGATCGACATTGTCATCGAGCTGATCGGTGGCTATACCATCGCCCGTGACCTGGTACTCAAGGCCATCGAAAACGGCAAGCACGTGGTCACCGCCAACAAGGCGCTGATCGCCGTGCACGGCAACGAAATCTTCGCCAAGGCCCGCGAGAAGGGCGTGATCGTCGCCTTCGAAGCGGCGGTTGCCGGCGGCATCCCGGTGATCAAGGCCATCCGTGAAGGCTTGTCGGCCAACCATATCAACTGGCTGGCCGGCAT
Organism: Pseudomonas sp. SWRI77; assembly: GCF_014269105.1. NCBI lineage: Bacteria > Pseudomonadati > Pseudomonadota > Gammaproteobacteria > Pseudomonadales > Pseudomonadaceae > Pseudomonas > Pseudomonas sp. SWRI77. The sequence continues at coordinate 60,632 of NZ_JABWRV010000004.1, forward strand.
CATCAACGGCACTGGCAACTTCATCCTCACCGAAATGCGCGAGAAGGGCCGTGCCTTCCCGGACGTACTGGCTGAAGCCCAGGCCCTGGGCTATGCCGAAGCCGACCCGACCTTCGACGTCGAAGGCATCGATGCTGCGCACAAGCTGACCATCCTGGCCTCCATTGCCTTTGGTATCCCGCTGCAGTTCGACAAGGCCTACACCGAGGGCATCACCCAGCTGACCACCGCTGACGTGAACTACGCCGAGGCCCTGGGCTATCGCATCAAGCACCTGGGTGTGGCACGCCGCACGGCCGAAGGTATCGAGCTGCGCGTGCACCCGACGCTGATCCCGAGCGACCGCCTGATCGCCAACGTCAATGGCGTCATGAACGCAGTCATGGTCAACGGCGACGCCGCTGGCTCGACCCTGTACTACGGCGCCGGTGCCGGTATGGAGCCGACCGCTTCGTCGGTGGTGGCCGACCTGGTCGACGTGGTCCGCGCCATGACCTCCGACCCGGAAAACCGCGTGCCGCACCTGGCCTTCCAGCCCGATTCGTTGTCGTCGCACCCGATCCTGCCGATCGAGGCCTGCGAAAGTGCCTACTACCTGCGCATCCAGGCCAAGGATCACCCCGGTGTTTTGGCCCAGGTGGCCAGCATCCTGTCGGAGCGTGGCATCAACATCGAATCGATCATGCAGAAGGAAGCCGAAGAACAGGATGGCCTGGTGCCGATGATCCTGCTGACCCACCGCGTGGTCGAGCAAGGCATCAACGACGCCATCGTCGCTCTGGAAGCCCTGCAGGATGTGGTTGGCAAGGTCGTGCGCATCCGCGTCGAACAGCTTAATTAACGAAGAGTGCCGACGGGCCGCGCCAGCGGCCCCGGCCCCAGTCTCGAAGGTTTGCACCATGCGCTATATCAGCACCCGCGGCCAGGCACCGGCCCTGAACTTTGAAGATGTGCTGCTGGCTGGCCTTGCCAGCGACGGCGGCCTGTACGTCCCTGAAAACCTGCCACGCTTCACCCAGGAAGAGATCGCCTCCTGGGCTGGCCTGCCTTACCACGAACTGGCCTTCCGTGTGATGCGCCCGTTCGTTGCCGGCAGCATCGCCGATGCCGACTTCAAGAAGATCCTCGAAGAAACCTACGGCGCGTTCGCTCACGCGGCCGTGGCGCCGCTGCGCCAGTTGAATTCGAACGAGTGGGTCATGGAGCTGTTCCACGGCCCGACCCTGGCCTTCAAGGACTTTGCCCTGCAGTTGCTCGGCCGCCTGCTCGACCACGTGCTGGTCAAGCGCGGCGAGCGTGTGGTGATCGTTGGCGCCACCAGCGGTGATACCGGTTCTGCCGCCATCGAAGGTTGCCGCCGTTGCGACAACGTCGACATCTTCATCCTGCACCCGCACCAGCGTGTGTCGGAAGTACAGCGTCGGCAGATGACCACGATCTTCGGCGACAACATCCACAACATCGCCATCGAAGGCAACTTCGACGACTGCCAGGAGATGGTCAAGGCCAGCTTCGCCGACCAGTCGTTCCTCAAGGGCACCCGCCTGGTGGCAGTCAACTCGATCAACTGGGCGCGGATCATGGCCCAGATCGTCTACTACTTCCACGCAGCCCTGCAGTTGGGCGGGCCAGCCCGCTCGGTGGCGTTCTCGGTGCCTACCGGTAACTTCGGCGACATCTTCGCCGGTTACCTGGCGCGCAACATGGGCCTGCCGATCAGCCAGCTGGTGGTGGCCACCAACCGTAACGACATCCTGCACCGCTTCATGAGCGGCAATCAGTACGTCAAGGAAACCCTGCACGCGACCTTGTCGCCGTCGATGGACATCATGGTGTCGTCCAACTTCGAGCGCCTGCTGTTCGACCTGCATGGCCGCAATGGCGCTGCCATTGCCGAGCTGATGGCAAACTTCAAGCAGGGTGGCGGCTTCAGCGTCGACGAAGACCGCTGGACCGAGGCGCGCAAGCTGTTCGACTCGCTGGCCGTCAGTGACGAGCAAACCTGCGAGACCATCGCCGAGGTGTTCGCCAGCACCGGTGAAGTGCTCGACCCGCATACCGCGATCGGCGTCAAGGCCACCCGTGAGTGCCGCCGCAGCCTGGACACGCCAATGGTGGTGCTGGGTACTGCGCACCCGGTCAAGTTCCCGGAAGCGGTAGAGAAGGCCGGTGTGGGCAAGGCGCTGGAGTTGCCTGCGCACCTGGTCGACCTGTTCAGCCGCGAAGAGCGCTGCACGGTGCTGGCCAATGACCTGAAGGCCGTTCAGGGCTTTGTCAGCCAGCACGGTAACCGCGGCAAGCCGCTTTAACGCCAGGGCCGCCACATAACCTATCGCCGGCAAGCCGGCGATAGGTCGCGCAGCAGCATCGTTCTGCTGCTGTCTCCTTGCGCTGTTTCAGACTTTTCCTATTTAAACCGCTCGACGTCTTGCCTAGATTTGTGGGTCCTTCCTTCAGGAGCGGCTCATGTCCAGGCCTTACGTGCTGATTCACCAGGCACGCCCTTCCCACCAGATTCTTCTGCATCAGGCCTTCAACGCCCAAGGCATATTCGACGTGCGCATCATCGAGGACGCGGGCGACCTGCGCGCCTGCCTGTCCGCTGGCCGCTGCCCTGACTTGCTGATACTTGACCACGCGATGCCCACAAAGGCAGGGCATGCCGTATTGAAACGCCTCGCCGGCATGCCTGCGTTGCGCGCCTTGATGTTCGTGGGGCAGGCAGCACCCGACCAGCACAATCTTGCCCTGGAGGCCAAGCGACGGGGGCTTTGGGTGGTTGCCGAGCTGCCCTGGCCGCTGTCCATGACGCACCTGCAGCGTGCGCTTCAGTGTCTGGGCAGGCGTACTCAAACTGTCACGTCTGCACCGCATGCTCACTGAAACAGCGCCGGCGTCTCGAACTTTAGGCTGCGCTTGTTGGTCAGTTTCTCTATAGCCCACCACGCAGCGAGTGATCCGGATGGAAAGAATCTGCAGACTGCTCAACGAAGCCCTGACCCCTTATCAAACCCACCTGGGCATCGCCGATGCCAATGGCAATCGTCAATTGACCGTGTTTGACAGCCTTGCAGGCATCACCCTGCAGCGCACGGTAAGCCTGCGCCAGTTGCAGGAGCAGCGCCTGCTGATTGACGTGGTGGATGGTCTGCACCGTGATCTGCAGATTGCCGAAGGGCGATTGCAGCCTTGTGTCATTGCTGCGTTGCAACAGCGTCAGCAACCTCAGGGAACCTTTGCCTGACCCGGCTTTCAGACACAGTAAGGGCAGCCAGCCAGCGCTTTGCTCCGGTGTTGGCAGGCTGTTCCGGGAAGTCTCCAAGGAATTTCGATTGGCCCCGGGCGTCCTCCCCAGCGTCCGGGGTTTCTTTTTTTTGCGTGATTCACGCCGGCATGGGCAAAGGCCTATTCGCCTTTGAAAAACTGCTTGCTCTGCTCCAGGTAGTCTTCCTGCAACTGCGGGTCCAGCCACCGTGCATACAGCCCCGGCAACGTGTCCCGACGCAGCGTGGGCAGCAGCTGGTCGATGTGCGCAATGGCCTCGCGCCCCAGTGGCGAGTTCGAGCAACCCACATGCAGAAACTGGTAAGGGTTCACGCCTTGCACAGGGTGGAAGTGGTAATCCGCCAGTAACCCGCCTTGCTGCTGGATCAGGTAACGCACCTCTGGCCAGTACCCCATCACCATGTGCAGGCGGCCCAGTCGCTGCATCTGCAGTTGGTTGGCAGTGGCATCGTTGCCATAGTGGCGGCTGAGCGACGCGTCTGGCAGCTGACGCAAAACCTCATCGATCTGCGTGCCATAGCTGCGCTCGGCGACGATACCGAGCTTCAACGAGGTCTGGTTCAACAGCCCTTGCAAATCGACTTCGTGGCCTGTGAGAAACGGCGCAAGCAGTGCCTCGTCTTCCTTGCGGACCACCAGCCCGCCGCTCATTACACCCAGTAACGGCATGGAAAAATGCACGTATCCGGCACGTTCCTGCGTCCACAGCAGGGTCGGGTCGCAGGTGAAGCTGCTGGCGTCCTGAAGCATCTGGATACCCCGCGCGCGGTTGACCCGGACGATGCTGTGATCGTATTCGGGCATCTGCGCGATCAACTGCGGCAGCAGGCGATCAACCACCCCCTGGCCTTTCTCCGGGCCTTCGAAAATGGTGAACGGCGGCAGGTCTCGAACCAGCCACCAGATACGCTCCTTGGCCGCGGCGGGTAATATGGCCAGTGCGGGCAGTAGCCCGCACAGCAGGAGCAGGGGGCGCAACCAGCGGGCAACTCGCATCGGCGGCAGCAGAGGTCAGACCGCGCCTGCTGCGCGCAGGCCGGCGATGGCGGCTGCGTCGTAGCCCAGGGCAGCGAGCAGTGCTTCGGTGTGTTCACCCAGCGCCGGCCCGACCCATTCGGTGGAGCCGGGCGTTTCCGAAAGCTTGGGCACGATGCCTGGCATCTTGAAGGGTTTGCCGTCTGGCAGGCGTGCCTGCAGAAACATCTCCCGTGCCAGGTATTGCGGGTCATTGAACATGTCTTCGGCCGAATAGATGCGGCTGGCTGGCACTTCGGCGGTGGTGAGCACCTGCATGAGCTGGTCCAGCGGCTGGCTGTTGGCCCAGCGGTCGATTACCCCGTACAGCTCGTCCCGGCGCAGGTCGCGGCCATCGTTGGTGGCCAGCGTGGGGTCATCGGCCAGGTCGGCGCGGCCGATGGCCTGCATGAAGCGCTTGAAGATCGCATCGCCGTTGGCGCCGATCTGCACATGCTTGCCATCGGCACTGGTATGGATGGAGGAGGGGGTGATGCCCGGCATGATATTGCCGGTGCGCTCACGGATGAAACCAAAGACGTCGAATTCCGGGACCATGCTTTCCATCATGGCGAAGATCGCCTCGTACAGCGCCACGTCCACTACCTGGCCCTGGCCGCCGTTGACTTCCTGGTGACGCAAGGCCATCAACGCGCCGATCACTCCCCACAAGGCGGCAATCGAGTCACCGATGGAAATACCCGTGCGCACCGGCGGGCGGTCATCGAAGCCGGTGATGTAGCGCAGGCCGCCCATGGACTCGCCCACGGCGCCAAAGCCCGGCTGGTCTTTCATCGGCCCGGTCTGGCCGAAACCGGACAGGCGCACCATGACCAGGCGCGGGTTGAGCGCGTGCAGCACGTCCCAGCCCAGGCCGAGTTTTTCCAGCACGCCGGGGCGGAAGTTTTCGATCAGGATGTCGGCGTCGGCCAACAGGCGTTTGAGGATATCGAGGCCTTCCGGGTGCTTGAGGTTGAGGGTCAGCGACTGTTTGTTGCGCGCCTGCACGAACCACCACAGCGACGTGCCTTCGTACATCTTGCGCCATTTGCGCAGCGGATCGCCGCCATCGGGGGACTCGACCTTGATCACCTCGGCGCCGAACTCGGCACAGATACGCGAGGCGAACGGGCCAGCGATAAGGGTCCCGAGTTCGATGACTTTAAGGCCGGCGAGGGGTTTGCTGGGCGTAAGCATGGGGCATCCGTGGCAACTGGGCAGAGCCGTGGTTTTATCATAGCTCCGAAGCCGCAGATACTGCCGCGGCGCAACGAAGGGCAGGATCGGTTAGACTGTGTCACTTTTCTTTGCGCAAGAAGCCCGTCGACCATGGCCCAGCCGTCCACCACCTACAAATTCGAACTGAATCTGACCGACCTCGATCGCAGCGTGTACGAAAGCGTCAAGCAGACCATTGCTCGTCACCCGTCGGAAACCGAAGAGCGTATGGCGGTGCGTCTGCTGGCTTATGCGCTTTGGTACAACGAGCAGCTGTCGTTTGGTCGCGGCCTGTCGGATGTCGATGAGCCGGCATTGTGGGAAAAGAGCCTGGACGATCGCGTTTTGCACTGGATCGAAGTCGGCCAGCCGGACGCGGACCGCCTGACCTGGTGTTCCCGCCGCACCGAGCGCACCAGCCTGCTGGCCTACGGTAGCCTGCGAGTGTGGGAGAGCAAAGTGGTACCTGCGGTCAAGAACCTGAAGAACCTGAACATTGCCGCTGTGCCGCAAGAGGTGCTGGAGACCCTGGCCACCGACATGCCGCGCAGCATCAAGTGGGACGTAATGATCAGCGAAGGCACAGTGTTCGTCACCGATGACCGTGGCCAGCACGAAGTGCAGCTGCAGTGGCTGCTTGGCGAGCGCGGCTGAGCCGAAGCCCTTATGCGTATCGAACCTCGCCCCCTGCCGTCGACCCTGCCATTTCTGGGTAACCTGCCACCCTTGCTGACCCGCCTGTATGCCGCCCGCGGCGTGCAGAGCGAGGCCGAGCTGGACAAGAGCCTGGCGCGGCTGCTGCCGTACCAGCAGCTCAAAGGCATCGAGGCGGGGGTAGACCTGCTGGTCGAAGCGCTCGACCAGCGCCAGCGCATCCTCATCGTTGGCGACTTCGATGCCGACGGCGCCACCGCCAGTACCGTGGGTGTGCTGGGCCTGCGCTTGCTGGGCGCGGCCCACGTCGACTACCTGGTGCCCAACCGCTTCGAATTCGGCTATGGCCTGACCCCGGAGATCGTTGAGGTCGCGCTGCAGCGCCAACCGCAATTGCTGATCACTGTCGACAACGGTATCTCCAGTGTCGACGGCGTGGCGGCAGCCAAGGCAGCGGGGCTCAAGGTGCTGGTCACCGATCACCACTTGCCGGGCGAGCAGTTGCCCGACGCCGATGCGATCATCAACCCGAACCAGCCGGGCTGCGACTTCCCGAGCAAGTCGTTGGCCGGGGTCGGGGTAATCTTCTATGTGCTCATGGCCTTGCGCGCACGCTTGCGCAGCCTGGGGCGCTACCAGAACCAAGCACAGCCGAACATCGGCGAGCTGCTCGACCTGGTGGCGCTGGGCAGTGTCGCCGACGTGGTGCCGCTGGACGCCAACAACCGCATTCTGGTGCACCAGGGCCTCGAGCGCATTCGTGCCGGCCGCGCACGGCCGGGGCTCAAGGCGATTCTGGAAGTGGCCCGCCGTGACCACCGGCGCATCACTTCGACTGACCTGGGGTTTATCCTTGGCCCGCGTTTGAACGCGGCCGGGCGCCTGGACGACATGAGCCTGGGCATCGAGTGCCTGCTGTGCGAAGACGCGGCCTTGGCCCAGGACATGGCCCAGCAGCTGGACGATCTCAACCAGGACCGCAAGTCCATCGAGCAAGGCATGCAGCGTGAGGCGCTGGCCCAGCTGAAGGATTTGCCGGTCGAGTCCATGCCGTATGGCCTGTGCCTGTTCGACGCCGACTGGCACCAGGGCGTGATCGGGATTCTCGCCTCGCGCCTGAAGGAGCGCTATCACCGGCCGACCATCGCCTTTGCCGATGCTGGCGACGGCATGCTCAAGGGTTCGGCGCGCTCGGTGCCCGGTTTTCATATCCGCGATGCGCTGGATGCGGTGGCGGCGCGTTATCCGCAGCTTATCAGCAAGTTCGGCGGCCATGCCATGGCAGCGGGGTTGTCGCTGCCTGAGGGCAACTTCCCGGCCTTTGCCGAGGCATTCGACGAAGAAGTACGGCGCCAGCTTTGCGAAGACGACCTCACTGGCCGATTGCTGTCCGATGGCAGCCTGGCGGTGGAGGAATTCCACCTCGACCTGGCCAAGGCCCTGCGCCATGCCGGGCCTTGGGGCCAGCACTTCCCGGAGCCGCTGTTCCATGGTGTGTTCCAGTTGGTCGAGCAGCGCGTAGTGGGTGAGCGGCACCTGAAGGTGGTGCTCAAGAGCGAGTGCGGTTCGGTGCGGCTCGATGGCATTGCCTTCGGCGTCGACCGCGAGGTGTGGCCGAACCCGACGGTGCGCTGGGTGGAGCTGGCGTACAAGCTGGATGTGAACGAGTTTCGTGGCAATGAAAGTGTGCAACTGATGATTGCCCACATGGAGCCGCGTTGACGGCAAGGTGCTTGCCCTCCAAAGCCATGCCTCAGTCACCTCACAGCAAATCCCACGGAACCTCCCCCCCACCCAATCTGGTCTAGTCTGAACATAGACCGGACCCGGGCCACGGACGTGTAATTGAGTGCCCGGGCCGGATCACCATTGGAGTCCTTGGGAGGTGCCCTCATGAGCTTGCTGCTCGAGCCTTACACCCTGCGTCAGCTGACGCTGCCCAACCGCATCGCGGTCTCGCCGATGTGCCAGTATTCCGCCGTCGATGGCCTGGCCAACGACTGGCATCTTGTCCACCTGGGCAGCCGCGCCGTCGGTGGCGCCGGCCTGATCATTGCCGAAGCCACAGCGGTAACCCCTGACGGGCGTATCACCGCCGAAGACCTCGGCCTGTGGAATGACGAGCAGATAGCCCCACTGCAGCGCATCACCCGTTTCATCACCGCCCAGGGCGCCGTGCCAGGCCTGCAACTGGCCCACGCCGGGCGCAAGGCCAGCACCCATCGGCCCTGGTTGGGCAAGCATGGCAGCGTAAAAGTCGAAGAGGGCGGCTGGCAGCCGGTCGGGCCGTCGAAGATCGCCTTCGACCCTGAACATGCGGTGCCTCACGAGCTGTCGCCAGGGGAGATCGCCGGCATCGTGCAGGCGTTCGCCGACGCCGCCCGGCGCGCCCTGACAGCGGGGTTCAAGGTGGTCGAGGTGCATGCGGCGCACGGCTACCTGCTGCATCAGTTTCTCTCTCCGCTGAGCAACCAGCGGCGTGACGACTATGGCAGTTGCTTTGAAAACCGTATCCGCCTGACCCTCGAAGTCACCCAGGCGGTGAGGGACGTCTGGCCTGCCGAGCTGCCCGTGTTCGTGCGGGTATCAGCGACCGACTGGGTCGAAGACGGCTGGAACCCGGACGAAACCGTAGAGCTGGCCCGTCGTCTGCGGGCGCTGGGGGTGGACCTGATCGATGTTTCCTCCGGCGGCACGTCGGTCAACGCCGAGATCCCTACGGGGCCTGGCTACCAGACCCGCTTTGCCGAGCGTGTGCGCAAGGAATCGGAGATTGCCACTGGCACGGTGGGCATGATCACCGAACCGGCGCAGGCCGAGCATATCCTGCGCACCGGGCAGGCCGATGTCATCTTCCTGGCGCGCGAATTGTTGCGTGACCCCTATTGGCCGCTGCATGCCGATGATGACCTGGGGGGCAACAAGGCCACCTGGCCGGCGCAGTATCAACGGGCTACCAGCCGGGCCAACCCGATCCATGAGTCGGATTTACGGGACTGATAATGACCCCCGTGGCAGCGGGCTTGCCCCGCGAACACGGGCGCAGCCCGCGCCATCCTTCGCGGTGCTTGCTTCGCGGAGCAAGCCCTCTCCCACAGGCTCCTGCTAACGCCGCGGTGGTCTCAATGCTTGATCATCACATGCCGCACGCAGGTGTAGTCCTCCAGCCCATACACCGACATATCCTTCCCATAACCCGAATGCTTCTGCCCGCCATGGGGCATTTCGCTGACCAGCATGAAATGGGTATTCACCCACGTGCAGCCATACTGCAGCCGCGCCGCCAGGCGATGAGCGCGGCCGGTGTCGCTGGTCCACACCGATGATGCCAGGCCATAATTGGAGTCATTGGCCCATTCCAGCGCTTGGGCCTCGTCAGTAAAACGGGTCACCGACACCACTGGGCCGAACACTTCGTTGCGCACGATCTCGTCATCCTGCAGGGCATCGGCCAGTACGGTCGGCTCGAAAAAGAAGCCGTCGCCGTCAATCGCCTTGCCGCCGGTCACCAGGCGGATATGTGGCTGGGCAATGGCACGCTGCACCAGCCCGGCAACCTTGTCGCGGTGTTGCGCGCTGATCAGTGGCCCCAGCTCGGTGTCCTCGGCATCCTGCAAACCGTGCTTGAGGCTGGCGACGGCGTCGCCCAGGCGCTGCACGAACTGCTCGTAAATACCCTCCTGCACATACAGGCGGCAGGCTGCAGTGCAGTCCTGGCCGGCGTTGTAGAAGCCGAACGTGCGGATACCGTCGATGGCGGCGTCAATGTCGGCATCGTCGAACACCAGCACCGGCGCTTTGCCGCCCAGCTCCATGTGCATGCGTTTCACGCTGTCGGCCGTGGCGCTGATGATGTGCGCGCCGGTAGGGATCGAGCCGGTCAGTGACACCATGCGCACTTTCGGATGGGTAACCAGTGGCGTGCCGACTGTCTGGCCGCGGCCGAAGAGAATGTTGAGCACGCCGGGCGGCAGCAGGCCCTGGGCCAGTTCGCCCAGGCGCAGCGCGGTCAGCGGCGTCAGTTCGGACGGTTTGATTACCACCGTGTTACCGGCGGCCAGTGCCGGTGCGACCTTCCAGGCCAGCATCATCAGCGGGTAGTTCCACGGCGCGATCGAGGCGACCACGCCCAGCGGGTCGCGGCGGATCATCGATGTGTGCCCCGGCAGGTACTCACCGGCCGCCGAGCCGCCCAGGCAGCGCGCTGCGCCGGCAAAAAAACGGAAGACATCGGCGATCGCCGGTATTTCGTCATTCAGTGCCGCGCTGAAAGGCTTGCCGCAATTCTGCGATTCGAGCCGGGCCAGTTCTTCGCCATGCTGCTCGATGGTGTCAGCCAGCGCCAGCAGCGCCAGGGAACGGTCTTTGGGGCTGGCCTGCGACCAGCTGTCGAAGGCCAGGTCGGCGGCACGCACGGCGCTGTCGACCTGGGCCTCGGTGGCCTCGTTGATCTGCGCCAGGGCGCTGCCCAGGGCGGGGTTGAGCACGGTCCAGGCCGGCCCGTCGCCAGCTACCAGGCGACCGTTGATCAGCATGTGCGTTTGCATGAGGGACTCCTCCAGGGTCATTTGCCGCTGCCCGCCACGCTTTCGCCGCCGCGGGTCAGGTAATAGGCGCCAAGGATCGGCAGCATGGTCACCAGCATCACCAGCATGGCGACCACGTTGGTCACCGGCACGTCGCGTGGGCGGCTGAGCTGGTTGAGCAACCAGATCGGCAGGGTGCGTTCGTGGCCGGCGGTGAAGGTGGTAACGATGATTTCGTCGAACGACAACGCGAAGGCCAGCATGCCGCCTGCCAGCAGCGCCGAGCCGAGGTTGGGCAGGATGATGTAGCGGAAGGTTTGCCAGCCGTCTGCGCCAAGGTCCATCGAGGCCTCGATCAAGCTTTGCGAGGTCCGCCGCAGACGGGCGATGACGTTGTTGTAGACGATCACCACACAGAAGGTGGCGTGGCCGACCACGATGGTGAACAGGCCAGGCTCGATGCCCAGGCGCTTGAACGCCGAGAGCAGGGCGATACCGGTGATGATGCCAGGCAGGGCAATCGGCAGGATCAGCATCAGCGAAATACCTTCCTTGCCAAAAAAACTGCGCCGGTACAGCGCTGCCGAGGCCAGGGTGCCGAGCACCAGGGCGATCAACGTGGCCAGGCAGGCGACCTGCAGCGACAGCTTGATGGCTTCGAGCACGTCGGGGCGGGCGAAGGCCACGGTGAACCACTTCAGGGTGAACCCCTTGGGTGGGAAGCTGAACGCTGCGTCTTCGGTGTTGAAGGCGTAGAGGACGATGATCAGGATCGGGAAGTGCAGGAACAGCAACCCGCCCCAGGCCGCCAGGCGCAGACCCATTGATGCATGTTCAGAGTGCATCGAATGCCCCCAGGCGCTTGACGATGGAGAGGTACAGCGCAATCAGCACGATGGGCACCAGGGTGAACGCGGCGGCCATCGGCATGTTGCCGATCGCCCCTTGCTGGGCGTAGACCATGCTGCCGATGAAGTAGCCGGGCGGGCCGACCAGCTGCGGCACGATGAAGTCGCCCAGGGTCAGCGAGAAGGTGAAGATCGAGCCTGCGGCAATACCGGGGATCGACAGCGGCAGGGTCACCTGCCAGAAGGTTTGCCCGGGCCTTGCCCCCAGGTCTGCCGAGGCCTGTAGCAACGATGGCGGCAGACGCTCCAGCGAGGCCTGGATCGGCAGGATCATGAACGGCAGCCAGATGTACACGAACACCATGAAACGCCCCAGGTGTGATGTCGACAGGGTGCTGCCGCCAATGCCTGGCACCGTCAACAGCGCCTGCAGCAGGCCATCCAGGTGCAGCAACTGGACGAACCACTGGGCCACGCCGCCCTTGGCCAGCAGCAGGGTCCAGGCATAGGTCTTGACGATGTAGCTGGCCCACATCGGCATCATCACAGCGATGTAGAAGAATGCCTTGGTTTTGCCGCTGGTGTAGCGCGCCATGTAATAGGCAATGGGGAAGGCCAGTACCGCGCTGGCCAGCGACACCGCCACGGCCATGCCCAGGGTGCGCAGGATGATGTCGAAGTTCGACGGGTTGAACAGCGCAGCGAAGTTGCCCAGGGTCAGGTCCGGGGTCACCGCCATGGTGAAGTCGTCGAAGGTATAGAAGCCTTGCCACAGCAGGTTCAGCAACGAGCCCAGGTAGATCGCCCCGAACCAGGTCAACGGCGGGATCAGCAGCAGCGTCAGGTAGAGGTTGGGCCGCCGGTACAGCAGGTTGGCAAAGCGGCGCAACGGGCCTGGGTTGGCAAGACGCGCGTTCATCTCAGCGGCCCTCGTCGAGCACGGTTTCCAGCAGTGCCGTCATCGCTTCACGGGGCCAGCGCGCCTGCACCCGCTGGCCGGCCTGCCAGGTTTGCGCGTGGGCCTGCCAGCGGTCGTTGGCCTGGCTCACCGTCAACAGCTGGCCGCTGTCCAACTGCAGTTCGAAGCGGGTGGCGCTGCCCTGGTACTGCACATCGTGCAGCAGGCCGCTGACCTGCACCTCATGGCTGTCGGCGGCTTGTTCACCCAGGCGGATATGCTCGGGGCGGATGGAAAACGGCGCAGGGCTGCCGTTGAGCTGCTCGGCCAGCTCGCCACGCACCACATTCGAGGTGCCGACGAATTCGGCGACGAAGGTAGTAGCCGGCTGCATGTACAGGTTGCGCGGGGTGTCGACCTGTTCGATGCGGCCGCGGTTGAACACCGCCACGCGGTCGGACATCGACAGGGCTTCGGTCTGGTCGTGGGTGACGAAGATGAAGGTGATGCCCAGCTGGCGCTGCAGCTTTTTCAGTTCGCCCTGCATCTGTTCGCGCAGCTTCAAGTCCAGCGCCCCCAGCGGTTCGTCGAGCAGCAGCACCCGTGGGCGGTTGACCAAGGCGCGGGCGAGGGCGACGCGCTGGCGCTGGCCGCCGGACAGCTGCGCCGGTTTGCGCGCACCGTAACCGGTCAGCGCCACCATGGCCAGGGCCTCGTCGGCGCGGGCATGCCGTTCGGCCTTGGCCACGCCTTTGACCTTGAGGCCATAGGCGATGTTGTCGCGCACGTTCATGTGCGGGAACAGCGCATAGTCCTGGAACACGGTATTGACGTCGCGTTGGTAGGGCGGCACCCCGGCGGCTTCCACGCCATGGATGCGAATCGAACCGTTGTCGGGGTGCTCGAAGCCTGCGATCAGGCGCAGGCAGGTGGTCTTGCCCGACCCGGAGGGGCCGAGCATGGAGAAGAACTCGCCATCCATGATGTCGATGCTGACCTGGTCGACGGCCTTGACCTCGCCGAAGGTGCGGGAAACCTGGGTGAACTGGACTGCTAGGGGCATGGCCGGTACTCAGTTGTTGCTGTGTTGCCTGTACCGGATCTTTCGCGGGGCTGCAGCGCGAATAGGCCGGTACAGGCTCAATCGACCTCAGCGCCCGCCCATGATCGCGATGTAGTCCTGCGTCCAGCGGCTATAAGGCACGAACTTGCCGCCCTGCGCCTGCGGCGTCTTCCAGAAGGCGATCTTGTCGAAGTTGTCGAAACCATTGGTCTTGCAGCCTTCGGCGCCCAGCAGTTCGCTGCCGGTGCAGGCCGCCGGCACCGCTGGCAATGAGCCGAACCAGGCGGCCACATCACCCTGCACCTTCGGTTGCAATGACCAGTCCATCCACTTGTAGGCGCAGTTGGGGTGTTTGGCCTCGCTGTGCAACATGGTGGTGTCGGCCCAGCCCGTGGCGCCCTCCTTGGGTATGGTAGAGGCCACCGGCTGGTTCTCTGCTTTCAGGCCGTTGACCATGTAGCCCCAGGAGCTGGAGGCGGCCACGCCTTCGTTCTTCACATCGCTCATCTGCACCGTGGCGTCATGCCAGTAGCGGTGGATCAGCGGCTGTTGCTGGCGCAACAGTTCGAGCACGGCCTTGTACTGGGTTTCGTTCAGTTCGTAGGGGTCCTGGATACCCAGTTCCGGCTTGGCCGACTTCAGGTACAGCGCCGCATCGGCGATGTAGATCGGCCCGTCGTAGGCTTGCACGCGGCCTTTGTTCGGCTTGCCATCGGGCAGGTCCTGCGGCTCGAAGACCACACCCCAGCTGGTTGGCGCCTGCTTGAACACCTGCGTGCTGTACAGCAGCACATTCGGCCCCCACTGGTATGGGGTGCCGTAGGCTTGCTTGTCGACCACGTACCAGCCACCGTTTTGCAGGCGCGGGTCGATGTTCTTCCAGTTGGGGATCAGCGCAGTGTTGATCGGTTGCACCCGCTTGCCGGCGATCAGCCGCAGCGACGCATCGCCCGAGGCCGTGACCAGGTCGTAGCCGCCCTTGGTCATCAGGCTGACCATTTCATCAGAGGTGGCGGCCGTCTTGACGCTGACCTTGCAGCCGGTTTCCTTTTCAAAGCCGGTGACCCAATCGTAGGCTTTGTCGCTTTCACCGCGCTCGATGTAACCGGGCCAGGCGACGATATCCAGGCGCCCCTCGCCGGCCCCCAGGGCCTTGAGCGGTTCGGCGGCCTGCAGGCTGGCGCTGGCCAGCAACGCGCCGGTCAGGGCGCCGAGCAATGCGGTGTTGTGCGCTGACATGGTGTTCCCTCTTATTGGAGATCTTGGTCGGGGCAGTCATCAAGCAAGCCGTGAAACGCTTGTTATAAGCGTAGTGCGATTGTGCGAGGTATTGGCGATATCGAGTCTAGTTGGCTTTTTGCTGGCCAATGCAACATCCGGAAGCAAATCCCCCCGTGGCGATCGCTCGGGCAAGGCTTAATCTGGCTGTCCTTTTGCAACGTCTGGAGGCACTTCAATGAACACCCGCGGACTGCTCGATCAACTGCTCAAGTCTGGCCAGCAACTGCTCGACAGCCAGGCCGGCAAAGCGGGCTCAGGCAAGCCAGGCGCGGGCGCCGGCGGCCTCGGCAGCCTGTTGTCCGGTGTCGGCGGCGGCGCTTTGGGGGCAGGGGCGCTGGGCCTGTTGCTGGGTAACAAGAAGGCCCGCAAATACGGCGGCAAGGCCCTGACGTACGGTGGCCTCGCTGCACTCGGGGTGTTGGCCTACAAGGCCTATGGCAACTGGCAGGCGCGCCAGCAGGGGGCAGGTCAAGCGCCCGAGCCGCAGACCCTCGACCGCCTGCCGCCGGCCCAAGCCGAGCAGCACAGCCAGGCGGTGCTGCGGGCGCTGGTGGCAGCGGCCAAGTCCGATGGCCATATCGACGAGCGCGAGCGGGCCTTGATCGAAGGCGAATTCACCCGCCTGGACACGGACGGCGAACTGCAGCAATGGCTGCACGCCGAGCTGAACAAACCGCTGGACCCGGCCGAGGTGGCGCGTGCCGCGCAAACGCCGGAAATGGCCGCCGAGATGTACCTGGCCAGCGTGATGATGGTCGACCAGGAGCATTTCATGGAACGTGCCTACCTGGACGAACTGGCCCGCCAGTTGCGCCTGGACCCAGCCTTGCGCCAGGAACTGGAGAACCAGGTACGGCTTGGCGCAGGCCAATAGCACACGGCTTGGCTTGTCCATCAGGCAAGGATGCCTGAATACCCCGCATTTCAGCCGCAAAAGCGTAGGATGCCTGGGCTATACTTCGGCGATTTTCCCCGCTCGTTGTGAATTCCTGAGGGCTGAATGTGAAGAACTGGACGTTGCGCCAACGGATCCTGGCAAGTTTCGCCGTGATCATCGCCATCATGCTGCTGATGATCGTCGCCGCCTACTCGCGGTTGGTGGCGATCGAAAGTGCCGAGCAGGCAGTGGGCACCGACAGCATCCCCGGGGTCTACTACAGCTCGATGATTCGCAGTGCCTGGGTCGACAGCTACGTCACCAGCCAGCAGCTGGTGGGTTTGTCCAACCATCGCGAAATCACGTCGGCGGACTTGGAGCTGTTCAAGAGCTTCGAGGATCGCCTCAAGCAACATATGGCCAGCTACCAGGAGACCATTCAGGACCGCGATGACCAGACGCGTTTCGATAGCTTCGTGCAGCTGGAAGAAAACTACATCAAGATCGTCGGCCAGGTGCTGGACACCTACCGCCAGCGCAATTATGTCGAAGCCGAACGGCTGATCAACGAGGTGCTCACCCCGGCCTGGGTCGATGGCCGCCAGCACCTGAACGATGTGATCGAGAACAACCGGGCCTCGGCCGAAGCCGCCACCCACGACATCGTCAGCGCCGTGAGCACGGCCAAGGGCAGCATGATGATTTCGCTGCTGCTGGCAATCGTTGCCGCCGGCATCTGCGGGCTGCTGCTGATGCGCGCCATCAGTGCGCCCATGCAGCGCATCGTCCACGCCCTCGACCGGCTGCGCTCGGGTGACCTGAGCATGCGCCTGAGCCTGGACCGCAAGGACGAGTTCGGCGCCATCGAAAGCGGTTTCAACGAGATGGCCGAGGCGCTGGCCAACCTGGTGTCCCAGGCCCAGCGTTCATCGGTGCAGGTGACCACCTCGGTGACCGAGATCGCCGCCACCTCCAAGCAGCAGCAGGCCACCGCGACCGAGACCGCCGCGACCACTACTGAAATCGGCGCCACCTCGCGGGAAATCGCCGCCACCTCGCGTGACCTGGTACGCACCATGACCGAGGTCACCTCTGCCGCCGATCAGGCTTCGAGCCTGGCCGGCTCCGGCCAGCAAGGCTTGGCCCGCATGGAAGAGACCATGCACCAGGTGATGGGCGCCGCCGACCTGGTCAATGCCAAGCTCGGCATCCTCAATGAGAAGGCCAGCAATATCACCCAGATGGTAGTGACCATCGTCAAGGTGGCCGACCAGACCAACCTGTTGTCGCTCAATGCCGCCATCGAGGCTGAAAAAGCCGGCGAGTACGGTCGTGGCTTCGCCGTGGTGGCCACTGAAGTGCGCCGCCTGGCCGACCAGACTGCCGTGGCCACCTACGACATCGAGCAGATGGTGCGCGAGATCCAGTCGGCTGTCTCGGCCGGGGTAATGGGCATGGACAAGTTTTCCGAAGAAGTGCGCCGCGGCATGTTCGAGGTCCAGCAGGTGGGCGAGCAGCTCAGCCAGATCATCCATCAGGTGCAGGCCCTGGCGCCGCGTGTGTTGATGGTCAACGAAGGCATGCAGGCCCAGGCCACCGGCGCCGAGCAGATCAACCAGGCACTGGCCCAGCTCAGCGATGCCAGTACCCAGACGGTCGAGTCGCTGCGCCAGGCCAGTTTTGCCATTGACGAGCTCAGCCAGGTGGCCGCAGGCCTGCGCGGCGGCGTGTCGCGCTTCAAAGTCTGACGGCGATGAACGACTTGCAACCCCACGCTGCTCGGGCGAGCGACGCCAAGGGCACGTTGTACCTGCTGTTTCGTATCGCTGATCAGCGCTTTGCCCTGGACGTGCACGAGGTGGTCGAGGTGCTGCCGCGTCGGCCGCTGAAGCCGATCGCCCAGGCGCCGGCGTGGGTCGCAGGTATTCTCGCGCACCGCGGCGCGCTGGTGCCGGTGGTCGACCTGTCGGCGCTGAGCTTTGGCCAGGCAGCAGCGCAACGTACCAGCACGCGTCTGGTGCTGGTGCGTTACCGGGGCAACCTGCAACTCGGGCTGATCCTTGAGCAGGCGACCGAAACCTTGCGCTGCCGCCGCGAAGAATTCCAGCCGTATGGCCTGGACAATGCCGACGCTCCCTACCTGGGCCCGGTGCGCCAGGACCACCTGGGCCTGTTGCAACTCATCGAAGTCGATGACCTGCTGACGGACGCCGTGCGCGAGCTGGTGTTTGCCGATCACAGCGGTGCACCAGGGCAAGGAGTGCCGACATGACTGAACAGCGTTTCTTCCGCTACCTGCGCGAGCGCATCGGCCTGGATGTGGAGTCGGTGGGGGCGTCCATGGTCGAGCGCGCCTTGCGCCAGCGCTGCGTTGCCGTGAACGCGGCAGACCTGGACGATTACTGGCTGCGCCTGCAGCAATCGGCGGACGAGCAACAGGCATTGATCGAGGCGGTCATCGTCCCCGAGACCTGGTTCTTCCGATACCCCGAATCGTTCACGGCCCTGGTCGGGCTTGCCCATAAACGCCTGGCCCAGCTGGCCGGCGCACGCCCGGTGCGGCTGCTCAGTCTGCCGTGCTCGACCGGCGAAGAACCCTATTCACTGGCCATGGCGCTGCTGGATGGCGGCATGAGCCCTGGCTCGTTCATGATCGACGGCATCGATATCAGCCCCATTTCGGTGGCCAAGGGCGAACAGGCGGTTTATGGGCGCAATGCCTTTCGCGGCAGCGACCTGGGTTTTCGCGAGCGCTTTTTCGATGCGCTCGATGACGGCCACCGCTTGCAAGGCCGGGTGCGCCAGCAGGTCAGCCTGCAGGTAGGCAATGTGCTGGATCCGGCACTGGCCAGCCGCGATGGCCTGTACGATTTCGTGTTCTGCCGCAACCTGTTGATCTATTTCGACGTGCCCACGCAGCAGCGGGTGTTCGAGGTGCTCAAGCGCCTGACTCACGCGCAGGGCGTGCTGTTTATCGGGCCTGCCGAAGGCAGCTTGCTGGCGCGGCTGGGGATGCGCCCGTTGGGCATTGCGCAGTCGTTCGCCTACGTGCGCCAGGAGGGCGACAGCGCGCCGGTCGCCACGCCGAGCGCGCCACCCGCCAGGCGCACGCTGCCGCCTTTGGCCATGCCCGTGTACCCGCCGCCCACCCCGTCACTGACGCGGCCGTTGCGGCCCCTTGTGGCCGCTGCCAAGGCGCCACTGCCGCACGACAGCATGGGCGAGAGCGAGGCCGAACTGCTGGCCAGCATTGCCCGGCATGCCAACGCCGGTGCCAGTGCGCAGGCGCGCGCCGCTTGCCAGCGTTACTTGAGCCAGTTCGCGCCGACCGCGCAGGTTTACTACTGGCTGGGGTTGCTCAGCGATACCGAAGGCGATGCCGGCCAGGCGCTTACCCATTATCGCAAGGCCCTGTACCTCGAACCGCAGCACCCCGAAGCCCTGGTACACCTGGCGGCGTTGCTCGCGGCCCAAGGCGACCTGGCCGGCGCGCAGCGTTTGCAGGCGCGTGCCGCACGGGTCGGTCGGGAGTCTGAACGATGAGGGGGGAATCCGCGATGCAACTGCTTGCCCAGGCCGACGAGCGCATCGACGACTGCTGGAACCGCATCGGCGTGCACGGTGACAAACAGTGCCCGCTGCTGGAGCAGCACATCCATTGCCGCAACTGCGACGTCTATGCCGCTGCCGCCACGCGCCTGCTCGACCGTTACGCCCTGCTGCAGGATGACCAGGCCGTTGCGGCGCAAGCCGCCGAGCAATCTGTCGGCCACTCCCTGCTGTTGTTCAGGCTCGGCGAAGAATGGCTGGCCCTGGCGACCGCCTGCCTGGCAGAGATCGCGCCCTTGCAGGCGGTGCACTCGCTACCGCACCAGCGTTCGCGGGTATTGCAAGGCGTCGCCAACGTGCGGGGCGCGTTGGTGCCGTGCCTTTCGCTGGCTGACCTGCTGGGGGGGCAACCGACTGCCGGGCAACAGCGCAGCGGCCGCGAGATGCCGCGCATGCTGATCCTGGCCGCCGAAGGTGGGCCGGTGGTGATGGCAGTCGAAGAGATCGACGGCATTCATCGGCTTGACCCGGCGTTGCTGGACAGCGGCCAGGACACCACGCGCTTCACCGCAGCGGTGCTGCAGTGGCGTGGCCGCAGCGTGCGCGTGCTGGACGATCAACAATTACTGTCTGCCGTGCAGCGGAGCCTGTCATGACCCCAGAGCAAATGCGCGACGCATCGTTGCTCGAGCTGTTCAGCCTGGAGGCCGAGGCGCAGACCCAGGTACTCAGCGCCGGCCTGATGGCCCTGGAGCGCAACCCCACCCAGGCCGACCAGTTGGAAGCCTGCATGCGCGCGGCCCACTCCCTGAAGGGGGCCGCGCGCATTGTCGGGGTAGACGCTGGCGTCAGCGTTGCCCATGTAATGGAAGATTGCCTGGTGGCTGCCCAGGAAGGCCGCTTGCGGCTGGGTGCCGAGCATATCGATGCGCTGCTGCAGGGTACCGACCTGTTGATGCGCATCGCCACGCCAGGCGACACCGCCGCGCAAGCGACGCTGCCGGTGTTTCTCGCACAGATGGCCAGCTTGCTGGACCCAGGCGCCGCGCCAGCGCATAGGCCAGCGGCCCTGCCGACAGTGTCTGTACGAGCAACGCCCATCGAGCCCTTGGCGGAGCCCATGGAGGCGGAGTTCGAGCTTGAACCCGTGCCCCGGCGCAAGGCTGGCAAACGCGCTGGCGAAGGCGCAGAGCGGGTGCTGCGGGTCACCGCCGACCGCCTCAACAGCTTGCTCGACCTGTCCAGCAAGTCGCTGGTGGAAACCCAGCGGCTCAAGCCTTACCTGGCCACCTTGCAGCGCCTCAAGCGCATGCATGGCCAAGGCATGCAGGCCCTCGATGGCTTGCGCATGCAACTGGAAGACAGTGGCCAGAGCAGCGAAGTGCTCGAAGCCCTGGCCCAGACCCAGCGCCTGTTGGCCGAAACCCAGCAGATTTTGCAGCAGCAGGCCGCCGACCTTGACGAATTCGGCTGGCAGGCCAGCCAGCGCGCACAATTGCTCTATGACACCGCCCTGGCCTGCCGGATGCGGCCTTTCGCTGACGTACTGGCCGGGCAGAGCCGCATGGTCCGTGACCTTGGGCGCTCCCTGGGCAAGCCGGTGCGCCTGGTCATCGAAGGCGAAAAAACCCAGGTCGACCGCGATGTGCTGGAAAAACTCGAAGCACCGCTGACCCACCTGCTGCGCAATGCGGTCGACCACGGCATCGAACTGCCCGAGCGGCGCCTGCTGGCAGGCAAGGCGCAGGAGGGCGTGATTCGCCTGCGCGCCTCGCACCAGGCCGGCATGCTCAGCCTAGAGCTGATCGACGATGGCGCCGGTATCGACCTTGAGCGCCTGCGCAGCGCTATCGTCGAGCGTGCCATGTCGCCGGCCGACACGGTGGCCCGGATGAGCGAGGCGGAGCTGATGACGTTCCTGTTCCTGCCCGGTTTCAGCCTGCGCGACACCGTGACCGAGGTGTCGGGGCGCGGGGTTGGCCTGGATGCCGTGCAGCACATGATCCGCGAGCTGCGCGGCTCGATCGAGTTGACGCAATTGGCGGGGCAGGGCTGCCGCTTCCACCTGCAGGTGCCGCTGACCCTGTCGGTGGTGCGCAGCCTGGTGGTGGAGGTGGGCGGCGAAGCGTATGCCTTCCCGCTTGCGCATATCGAACGCACCTTGGAGGTGACCGCCGAACAGATCGTGCAGATCGAAGGGCGCCAGCACTTCTGGCACGAAGGGCGACACATCGGCCTGGTGGCGGCAAGCCAGTTGCTCAACCGCCCGGCAGGGCAGGACGATGAGCGCAGCCTGCGGGTGGTGGTGATCCGCGAGCGCGAGCAACTCTACGGGGTTGCCGTAGAACGCTTGATCGGCGAGCGGGTGCTGGTGGTGATGCCCCTCGACCCGCGCCTGGGCAAGGTCCAGGACATCTCCTCCGGTGCCTTGCTCGACGACGGCTCGGTGGTGTTGATCATCGACGTCGAAGACTTGCTGCGCTCGGTGGAAAAACTGCTCAGTACCGGCAGCCTGGAGCGCATCGAGCGGGGCAGCAGTGGCGCCCGTGGCGCAGCGCGCAAGCGCATTCTGGTGGTCGACGACTCGCTCACCGTGCGCGAGCTGCAGCGCAAGCTGCTGGGCAACCGCGGTTACGACGTGGCGGTGGCGGTAGATGGCATGGACGGCTGGAACGCGTTGCGCGGCGACGACTTCGACTTGTTGATCACCGATATCGACATGCCGCGCATGGATGGCATCGAGCTGGTCACCCTGGTGCGCCGGGACCAGCGCTTGCAATCGCTGCCGGTGATGGTGGTGTCGTACAAGGACCGTGAGGAAGACCGACGGCGAGGCCTGGATGCTGGCGCCGACTACTATTTGGCAAAGGCCAGTTTCCACGACGATGCGTTGCTGGATGCTGTGGTGGAGTTGATCGGAGGTGCCCAGGGGTGAAGATCGCCATCGTCAATGACATGCCCATGGCGGTCGAGGCGTTACGCCGGGCGCTGGCCTTCGAGCCTGCGCACCAGGTGATCTGGGTGGCGGGCAACGGCGCCGAGGCGGTGCAGCGCTGCGCCGAGCAGCTGCCTGACCTGATCCTCATGGACCTGATCATGCCGGTGATGGATGGGGTGGAGGCGACGCGGCGGATCATGGGCGAAACCCCCTGTGCCATCGTGATCGTCACGGTCGACCGCAAACAGAACGTGCACCGGGTATTCGAGGCCATGGGCCATGGCGCCCTGGATGTGGTCGATACCCCGGCCCTGGGGGCGGGCGATGCCCGAGAGGCGGCGGCGCCGTTGCTGCGCAAGATCCTCAACATCAGTTGGCTGATCGGCCAGCAGCGCAGCCCGGCCGCGCGCCCGGTTGCCACGCCCTTGCGCGAAGCATCACAGCGCCGGGGGCTGGTAGCCATTGGCTCGTCGGCGGGCGGCCCGGCTGCCCTGGAGGTGCTGCTCAAGGGCTTGCCCCCTGCATTTCCGGCGGCCATCGTGCTGGTCCAGCATGTCGACCAGGTGTTTGCCGCCGGCATGGCCGAATGGCTCAGCAGCGCAGCAGGCCTGCCGGTGCGCCTGGCCTGCGAGGGCGAGCCGCCGCAACCGGGGCAGGTGTTGCTGGCGGGCACCAACCACCATATCCGCCTGCTGAAAAACGGCCAGCTGGCCTACACTGCCGAACCGGTCAACGAAATCTACCGGCCCTCGATCGATGTGTTCTTCGAGAGTGTGGCGCGCTACTGGAGCGGCGATGCCGTAGGTGTGCTACTCACGGGCATGGGCCGCGATGGTGCCCAGGGCCTGAAACTGATGCGCCAGCAAGGTTTCCTGACCATCGCCCAGGACCAGGCCAGCAGTGCCGTGTACGGCATGCCCAAGGCCGCCGCAGCGATCGACGCGGCGGTGGAAATCCGCCCGCTGGAGCGAATAGCCGGGCGCTTGATGGAATTCTTTGCAAAATGACGATATGTATTGAATCACGCCGCCTGGCCGGCAGTGATCAGGTGAATAGGGATGAATGATCTACCGATCGAAGGTTTCGCGACCGCCAACGAAAATTCGGCGATGGTCCTGTTGGTCGACGATCAGGCGATGATCGGCGAAGCGGTGCGTCGTGGCCTGGCCCACGAAGACAACATCGACTTCCACTTCTGCGCCGACCCGCACCAGGCCGTGGCACAGGCCATGCGCATCAAGCCGACGGTCATCCTGCAGGACCTGATCATGCCGGGCCTGGATGGGCTGACCCTGGTGCGCGAGTACCGCAACAACCCGGTTACCCAGGATATCCCGATCATCGTGCTGTCGACCAAGGAAGACCCGCTGGTCAAGAGCGCGGCGTTTGCTGCGGGGGCCAACGACTACCTGGTCAAGTTGCCAGACAACATCGAGCTGGTGGCGCGTATTCGCTACCACTCACGCTCCTACCTGACCTTGCTCCAGCGTGACGAAGCCTACCGCGCCCTGCGTGTGAGCCAGCAACAGTTGCTCGATTCCAACCTGATGCTGCAGCGGCTGATGAATTCCGATGGCCTGACCGGGCTTTCCAACCGGCGCCATTTCGACGAGTACCTGGAGCTGGAATGGCGCCGGGCCATGCGCGAGCAGCAGCAGCTGTCGTTGCTGATGATCGACGTCGACTACTTCAAGGCCTACAACGATAACTTCGGTCACCTGGCCGGTGACGAGGCGTTGCGCCAGGTGGCCGAAGCGATTCGCGGCTCGTGTTCGCGGCCGACCGATCTGCCGGCGCGCTATGGGGGCGAGGAGTTTGCCCTGGTGCTGCCCAATACATCCCCGGGGGGCGCGCGGCTGATTGCCGAGAAATTGCGCCAGACCGTGGTGGGGTTGGGTATTGCCCATACGGCGCCAGCGGCTGATGCGCGGTTGACCGTGAGCATTGGCCTGGCGACGCAGACGCCGGCGGTTGGCGGGCATTGCCGGCAGCTGATTTCGGCGGCGGACAAGGGCTTGTACCAGGCCAAGAACAGCGGGCGTAATCAGGTGGGGGTTGCCTGAGGGCGAGATCGAGCGCCGCCCGCGCGGCGCTCGATCTCCCAGGCGCCGAAAGCCTATAGCCCAACACATCGTAAATCCCCCAAACCTACCGCCCGGCGGGTCTGCCGCCCCGCGTCTGAGTCAGTTATACTCGCAGGCTTTTCACCGAATTCGCACGAGAGCCTCCCCCCATGGAAATCCAACCGATCCTGAACACCATCAAGGACCTCACCGAGCGTTCCCAGTCCATTCGGGGGTATCTTTGACTACGATCACAAGCATGACCGCCTGATCGAAGTCAACCGCGAGCTGGAAGACCCCAGCGTCTGGAACAAGCCTGAGTACGCCCAGGAACTGGGCCGTGAGCTTGCGTCGCTGAAAACCATCGTCGGCACACTGGATGAACTCGCCGGTGGCCTGAGCGATTGCCGCGACCTGCTGGACATGGCCGTCGAAGAGAACGACGAAGGCGCCGTCGACGACGTGGTCGCCGAGCTGCAGCGCCTGGAAGAATCCCTCGCCCAGCTGGAATTCCGCCGCATGTTCAGCGGCGAGATGGACATGAACAACGCTTACCTGGACATCCAGGCCGGTTCCGGCGGCACCGAAGCCCAGGACTGGGCCAACATCCTGCTGCGCATGTACCTGCGCTGGGCGGACAAGCGCGGCTTCGATGCCACCATCATGGAACTGTCCGAAGGTGAAGTCGCCGGCATCAAGGGCGCTACCGTGCACATCAAGGGCGAATACGCCTTCGGCTGGCTGCGTACCGAAATCGGCGTACACCGCCTGGTGCGCAAGAGCCCGTTCGACTCCGGCGCTCGTCGCCACACCTCGTTCTCGGCCGTGTTCGTATCGCCTGAAATCGACGACAAGGTCGAGATCGAGATCAACCCGTCCGACCTGCGCATCGACACCTACCGCTCCTCCGGTGCCGGTGGTCAGCACGTCAACACCACCGACTCGGCGGTGCGTATCACCCACGTGCCGACCAACACCGTGGTCAGCTGCCAGAACGAACGCTCCCAGCACGCCAACAAAGACACCGCCATGAAAATGCTGCGGGCCAAGTTGTACGAGCTGGAAATGCAGAAGCGCAGCGCCGCTTCCCAAGCCCTGGAAGACAGCAAGTCGGACATCGGTTGGGGCCACCAGATCCGCTCGTACGTGCTCGACGCGTCGCGGATCAAGGACCTGCGCACCAACGTTGAGCGCAGCGACTGCAACAAGGTGCTCGACGGCGACATCGACGAATACCTCGAAGCCAGCCTGAAACAGGGCCTGTAAGCTTCACTCCTGCTGAGAAGACCCTCGCCTGCGGGCGAGGGCAATGAATTCCCTGATGGAAGATGTGACCACATGAGCGACCTCAATAGCGCACCGCAAGACCTGCAACAGGAAGAAAACGCCCTGATCGCCCTGCGCAAGGAAAAACTTGCCGCAGAGCGCGCCAAGGGCAATGCCTTCCCCAATGACTTCCGTCGCGACAGCTACTGCAACGACCTGCAGAAGCAGTACGCCGACAAGACCAAGGAAGAACTGGAAGCTGCAGCGATTCCGGTCAAGGTTGCCGGGCGCATCATGCTCAACCGTGGCTCGTTCATGGTCATCCAGGACATGACCGGCCGTATCCAGGTCTACGTCAACCGCAAGACCCTGCCAGAAGAAACCCTGGCCGCCGTCAAGACCTGGGACCTGGGCGACATCATCAGCGCCGAAGGCACCCTGGCCCGTTCCGGCAAGGGCGACCTGTACGTCGAGATGACCAACGTGCGCCTGCTGACCAAGTCGCTGCGTCCGCTGCCCGACAAGCACCACGGCCTGACCGACACCGAACAGCGCTACCGTCAGCGTTACGTCGACCTGATGGTCAACGAAGAAACCCGCCACACCTTCCGCGTTCGCTCGCAGGTGATCTCGCACATCCGCAAGTTCCTGATCGAGCGCGACTTCCTCGAAGTCGAAACGCCGATGTTGCAGACCATCCCCGGCGGCGCCGCGGCCAAGCCGTTCGAAACCCACCACAACGCCCTGGACATGGCCATGTTCCTGCGCATCGCGCCGGAGCTGTACCTCAAGCGCCTGGTGGTCGGTGGCTTCGAGAAAGTCTTCGAGATCAATCGCAACTTCCGTAACGAAGGCGTTTCAACCCGGCATAACCCCGAGTTCACCATGCTCGAGTTCTACCAGGCCTACGCCGACTACAACGACAACATGGACCTCACCGAGGAACTGTTCCGCGAGCTGGCGCAGCTGGTGCTGGGCAGCACCGACGTACCGTACGGCGACAAGGTGTTCCACTTTGGCGAGCCGTTCGTGCGCCTGTCGGTGTTCGACTCGATCCTCAAGTACAACCCCGAGCTGACCGCCGCCGACCTGCAGGACGTCGACAAGGCCCGTGACATCGCCAAGAAAGCCGGTGCCAAGGTGCTCGGCCATGAAGGCCTGGGCAAGTTGCAGGTGATGATTTTCGAAGAGCTGGTCGAGCACAAACTGGAGCAGCCGCACTTCATTACCGAATACCCGTTCGAAGTCTCGCCGCTGGCCCGCCGCAACGACGACAACCCGGCCGTGACCGACCGCTTCGAGCTGTTCATCGGTGGCCGCGAGATCGCCAACGCCTACTCCGAGCTCAACGATGCCGAAGACCAGGCCGAGCGCTTCCTGGCCCAGGTGGCCGAGAAAGATGCCGGTGACGACGAAGCCATGCACTACGATGCCGACTTCGTCCGTGCCCTGGAGTACGGCATGCCGCCGACCGCCGGTGAAGGCATCGGCATCGACCGCCTGGTGATGCTGCTGACCAACTCGCCGTCGATTCGCGATGTGATCCTGTTCCCACATATGCGTCCGCAGGCCTGAGTGATCTGAGAAAGCCGCCTCTAGGGGCGGCTTTTTCGTGCCTGAAGCTTTATGTTGTCAGTGCGCGCTTTTTCGCGGGTAAACCTGCGCAAGGGCCGTCGCAGCCAGCACACCGTCCGTGAGGTAACCCCGTGTCCCCCGTAATCGCCCCGCAAGGCGCCGCCGGCATCGCCACCGCCGTCGCCGAAAGCGTGCAATACCAAGGCCGCAAGACTGCCCGCCAAGGCAGCGAGCAGCGCCGCCAACTGATCCTCGACGCCGCCATGCGCATCGTCGTGCGCGATGGTGTACGTGGTGTGCGCCACCGCGCGGTGGCCGCCGAGGCAGGTGTGCCATTGTCGGCCACCACCTATTACTTCAAGGACATCGAGGACCTGCTCACCGATACCTTCGCCCAGTACGTCGAGCGCAGCGCCGCCTACATGGCCAAGCTCTGGGCCAACACTGAGGTAGTGCTGCGCCAGATGCTGGCCCAGGGTGATGGCAGCCCGCAGGCGAGGGCGCGGCTGGCCGACGAAGTGGCGCGCATGACCGCTGACTATGTGTCCCGCCAGTTGCTCAATCGCCGCGACTTCCTCATGGCCGAGCAGGCGTTCCGCCAGGAGGCGCTGCTGTGCCCACGTCTGGCCGAACTGGTGTGCGCCCACGAGCAGATCCTTCTGCACGGTACTCGACAGTTGCTGCAGGTGGTCGGGTCGCGGCAACCGGAACAGGACGCCCAGATGTTGACGGCGATTATCGAGCAGATGGAATATCAGGGCCTGCTCAAGGATGCGAACGCGCAAGCCGATGGGCAGATGCTCGCTATGCTTACCCGTTACCTGCACCTGGTGTTGGCATTGGCCTGAGCACAGACCTGAATTTTCAAGGAGAACCTGATGAAAGCCTGGCGTGTGGTGTTGTTGACTCTGTCATTCCTGCTGCTAGGCGGTTGTCTGGTGACCTTTGACGAGCCGTTGCCGAGCAACCAGGCCGCGCCCAAGGCTCTGCTCGGCAAATGGAGCAGCAAGGACGCCTGGGGCGAGCCGCTGAAACTTGCGATCAGCCGCAGTGGCGGCGATGCCTACAAGGCCGTGGCCACGGCCAAGGGCAAGGCCCCCGAAGCGTATGTGTTCACCGTGTCGCGCCACGGCAATCGCTGGTACCTCTCGGCCGGCGTGCCCAAGCGCCTGGGCGGTAATTTCCTGATTGGCGGTTTCGAAGTCATCGATGGCAAGGAACTGGTGGTGTACAACCTCGATGTCGAGCAGGTGCAGCAGGCTGTCGAGAAGAAAGAACTGACTGGGCGCAGCACCGAGGTGCCGGAAGACAATGGTGAGGGCGTGCTGATCGACAGCCCATCGGCGCGGGTGCTGGCCTATCTGGACGACCCGGCCAACTCCGACCTGTTCGTCGAGGTGGCGCGCTTCCAGCGCAGCGGCAAGTAGTTGCCTGTACTGCCCTCTAGCAAGGAGTCCTCAGTGGACGAGTACCAACAGACCATCCGTGCACTGTCCGACCGCATCGTCGCGGCGCAGACCCCCATTCGTGTGCTCGACGCGGTGAAGTGGGACGACAACATCCGCCACGGCTTCCTCAAGGCCAAGGGCAAAGAGCCACCTGCCGTAGACCGCGCCTATTACCAGTCGCGCCCGTTGTCGTTCGACTCCAGTGCGGTCAAGGCCGAATTCCAGAGCATCGAGCGCGACATCACCCGCCGGCTGGGCCAGTTCAACCCGGTCGGGCAGATCATGCGGCGCATGTGCAAGGAGTACCGCATGGTGGTGCGCATGCTCGAGGCGCGTGGCACCGAAGACTTCGGGCTGATCTCGCAGGAGCTCTACGGCGCCGCCTCCGACGCCTTCCATGCCGGTGACCCGACCCTGGCCGACCTGGGCCTGATGCTTTCGGACTACCTGAACAACATCGATGGCCGTGGCGACCTCAAGGACGAGCCGAAGAACCTGACCGCCAAGGAGGCCGTGGACATCCTCCAGCGCCGCCTGAACAAGGTGTTCGGCGAGGCCGAAGAAACTATCCGTGTGTTCGAGTCCGACGGCATCGTCGCCGACGCAGCGGCGGGGGCCGACTACATCAAGGTGCGCGCCGACGCCATGTTCAACAGCCGCGACGTGCGTGCGCTGGAGGTGCACGAGGGGCTGGTGCATGTCGGCACCACGCTCAATGGCCTCAACCAGCCGATCTGCACCTTCCTGGCCAAAGGGCCACCCTCGTCGACGGTGACCCAGGAAGGGCTGGCGATTCTCATGGAGGTGATTGCCTTCGCCTCTTACCCCAGCCGCCTGCGCAAGCTCACCAACCGCACGCGCGCCATCCACATGGTCGAGGAAGGCGCCGATTTCCTCCAGGTATTCGAGTTTTTCCGCGCCCAGGGCTTTGAAATGGCGCAGAGCTACAGCAACGCCAGCCGGGTGTTCCGCGGCTCGGTGCCCAATGGGCTGCCATTCACCAAGGACTTGTCCTACCTCAAGGGCTTCATCATGGTT
Organism: Pseudomonas sp. SWRI77; assembly: GCF_014269105.1. NCBI lineage: Bacteria > Pseudomonadati > Pseudomonadota > Gammaproteobacteria > Pseudomonadales > Pseudomonadaceae > Pseudomonas > Pseudomonas sp. SWRI77. The sequence continues at coordinate 90,173 of NZ_JABWRV010000004.1, forward strand.
TACAACTACATTCAGTTGGCCGTGAAGAAGGGCAAGCTCGAGCAGATCCCGCTGCTGTTCTGTGGCAAGACCACCCTGGAAGACATGCGCACCCTGCGCCAACTGGTCGAGGAAGGGCTGGTGGAACCGCCCAAGTACTTGCCCGAACAGTTCCGTGACCTCAACGCGCTGTCGGCCTGGATGTGCTTCTCCAACTTCCTCAACCACCTGAGCCTGGATCGCATTGAAGCCGACTACGCGAACATTCTCTGAGCGCTGCCGCCTGCTGGTACTCGGTGTGCTCCTGCTGGGCCTGAGCGGGTGCAGCAGCCTGCTGTTCTACCCCGAGCCGGGCCAACCGTTCACGCCGGAAAGGGCCAAGCTGGAATACCGTGACGTTACTCTGACCACCGCCGACGGTTTGCGCCTGCATGGCTGGTGGCTGCCGGCCAAGGCCGGTGTCGAGGTCAAGGGCACGGTGTTGCACCTGCATGGCAACGGCGGCAACCTGGCCGGCCATCTGGGGGGCAGCTACTGGCTGCCGGAGCAGGGCTACCAGGTACTGATGGTCGACTACCGGGGTTATGGGCTGTCTCAGGGCAAACCGGGTTTGCCGGAGGTCTACCAGGACATTGCGGCGGCCATGGGCTGGCTGGACCAGGCGCCCGAGGTCAAGGGCAAGCCACTGGTGCTGCTGGGGCAGAGCCTGGGCGGCGCCATGGCCATCCACTACCTGGCGGCCCACCCCGAACAGCGCCAGCGCTTCAGCGCGCTGGTGTTCGATGGCGTGCCGGCCAGCTACCGTGCGGTCGGGCGGTTTGCCCTGAGTACGTCGTGGATGACCTGGCCGTTGCAGGTGCCGCTGTCGTGGCTGGTGCCCGACAGTGACAGTGCGATCCGTTCGGTCGAGCGCCTGGACGGCCCGCCGAAGCTGTTCTTCCACAGTATCGACGACCACCTGGTGCCGATGGACAACGGCATCCGCCTGTACCAGCACGCGCCACCGCCGCGGGTACTGCAACTGACCCGTGGCGGCCATGTGCAGACCTTCGCTGACCCGGTGTGGCGCCAGGTAATGCTGCGCTTTTTGGACGACCCGAGTCATTTCAACGGCCTACGGCGGCTTGCCGAAGTGCCCAATTACCCTGACGAGAAGAACAAGCAATGAGTGAAGAACGCAACGCCATCCCGCTGATCCTGACCGGCGTCGGCAGCATCATCGTGACGGTGGGGGCCCTCTGGTACTACGGTTACCTGCATTTCGCCAAGCCTGAAGACGCCCTGTTGCTGCAGGATTTCACCATGCTCAAGACCCTGCCAGGCGAGGATTACAAAGTCTCGCTCGACCCGGCCCCACAGGTGGCCCAGTGCGTGGACGGTGTGCTGGTGCTGTTCGATACCCAACAGAAAGGCCTGACCGGCGTGCTGGTCGACGACCGCAAGCGTGCGGTGCGTTGCATGGGCGAGGACACACCGCAGCAGGTGCAGTGAGCTGCGATCTGCGTTGCTGCACCTGACCTTTCGCGGGCAGACCAATGAAAAACGAAAAACCCCGCCATCAAGGCGGGGTTTTTTCTTTCAACTAGCCAGCCTTACTGCGCCTGGCTCACCGAGCGCGGTGCCACCGGCTGGTTGTCGTTGGAGATGGTCACCTCTACCCGACGGTTCTGTGCACGGCCCGAGTTGCTGCCGTTGTCGGCCACCGGGTACTCCTTGCCGTAGCCCTGAGCGACGATGCGTGCTGGGTCTACGCCTGCACGTACCAGCGCCATGCGCACGGCAGCGGCGCGGCGCTCGGAGAGGGTCTGGTTGTAGTTGGCCGAGCCGACGCTGTCGGTGTAGCCCTCTACGATCACCTTGCGCTCCGGGTTTTCCTGAAGGAACTGGGCCAGTTTGGTCACGTTGGGGTAGGCGTTGCTCTTGAGCACGGCCTTGTTGAAGTCGAACAGCACGTCGCCGAAGGTGACCAGCGTACCGCGGTCGGTCTGCTTGGCATTGAGGCTGTCCTGCAGCTTGGCGATCTGCGCATCGCGGGCATCCAGTTTGGCCTGGGCGCGTTGGGCGGAGGCGTTTTTCAGTTCGCCTTCGGCGGTGCGCAGGGCGATGGTCTGCTTGGCGACCTCGACCCGCTGGTTGGTCAGGTAGGCGAGTTGGTCGACCTTTTTCTGGTCCTCGCGATCCATGTAGGCCTTGTCGGCTTTGTTCAGCCAGTCCTGGGCATCCTTGGTTTCCAGCGCCGCGACCTTGCTCGACTGCGGGTCGCTCTGCAGCGCGGAGAAGTTGGTGCGGGCCGATTCAAGGTTGGCGTTCGGGTCGTGCGAGCAGGCAGCAAGACCGACGCTCAGGGCCAGCAGGGCGGGAATCATGACGTGTTTGCGCATAGTGTTCATCCTTTGATCGAGTGCGAAGGCTAAGGGAAGTCGGGCAGGGCTCACTGAGCGCTGCGCAGGCCTTCCTCACGTACGTCCTGAACGCCCTGGCGGGCATCCTGCACGGCCTTCTGGGCCTTGGCCGCCTGAGCCTTGCGTTCGGCGAGGCGGGCGTCCCATTCGGCTTGTTCGGCCAGACGCTTGGCGTCGTCGTAGTTCTTGTCATGCATGGCGATTTCAGCCTGCTTGAACTTGTCCTGGGCCGCTTTCATTTCAACGGCGGCGAACTCGGTACCGCCGGCACTGACGGCAGAGTTCACGGCGGACTGGGTAACGGCATACTGCTCGGTGGGCGGGTTGCCCGCACAGCCGGCCAGGACCAGGCTACTGCCCAGGGCCAGCGCGGCCAGCTTGAACCCGCGCACATGAGTGGATGAGGGTTTGAAAGTGCGGGTCTTCATGGTGGTCAGCTCCATTGGATCACTCCTGATAACGACGATGTCCGTAGCAGTCCATCGCTTATTCCCTGACAGTTGCCGTGTACTTCAGCTGAACGGTGCACGAGGGCAGTGTGCAGGGTTTTAGCGTGATGGCTATTTGCTCGGACTCGGGCGTTTTTCGAATAGTTCAGAAAAAAGTGCCGTTGACGGATAACTTTTTCTGACTGATTGGTCAGTGAGGTTTACCTGGAACTTTCAGCGCCATGGGCGGTATTCCGGGCCTTGCAGGCCCGGAAACAGGGGGTGGGGTGGTTATGTTTCGCTGTCATCAGCAGTGCTGCTGAGTTCCTGCAGGTGACGGCGAGACAACGACAGAAAACGCGGGGTAGGGCCGATGTCTTCGAACAGTGGGTCACCTTCTTCATCGGTGGCGATAACCTGGCGCCCCTGTACATAAGGGAAGCTGGCTTCCAGTTCCTCAAGGGCTGCCGCCACCAATTCGCCGAGCAGTTCTTCGGCGGTACGTTTGGGGTACATGTCGATCAGCGCGGCCAGGCGCGCCTCCGACTCCAGGTCCAGATGCAGTACATGGCCGGTACGGCTCAGGGTACCTGCGGCATTCTGTTCCCAGTGCTGGGCGAGTTCACGGATTTTCATGATGACCTCTGTCAACGCCTCGAAAGGCTGCATTGCATCGGAGTGCTCTGCTTGCACTTTAGTTTGCTTTGCCGATCGCGGCTTGGCTGGGGCGCTTGCCATCGACGCTTGGCTGTGGGCACTCTTGGCCCAGTGCTGTTTCCTGAACGAGTGCGCCAAGGCTGCGCCACAGAGAGGGCCAATGACCGATATCGATGTGCGTTTGCGTGAAGATGTCCATGTGTTGGGGGAGTTGCTCGGCGAAACCATTCGTCAGCAGCACGGGGATGCGTTTTTGCAGAAGATCGAAGCCATTCGTCACAGCGCCAAGGCCGACCGCCGGGTGGCTGGCGAGCAATTGAGCTCGACCCTGGCGGACCTGGCCGATGAAGACTTGCTGCCAGTGGCCCGGGCGTTCAACCAGTTTCTCAACCTGGCCAACATGGCCGAGCAGTACCAGTTGATCCGCCGTCGCGATGCCGACCAGCCAGAGCCATTCGAAGCGCGGGTGCTGCCCGAGCTGCTGGCACGCCTGAAGCAGGCCGGGCATGGCAACGACGCCTTGGCCCGGCAGTTGGCCAAGCTCGATATCCAGCTGGTGCTGACGGCCCACCCCACCGAGGTCGCGCGCCGCACCTTGATCCAGAAGTACGATGCCATCGCCGCTCAGTTGGCAGCCCAGGACCATCGCGACCTGACCCCTGGCGAGCGCCAGCAGGTGCGCGAGCGCCTGCGCCGGCTGATCGCCGAAGCCTGGCACACCGAAGAGATCCGCCGTACCCGGCCCACCCCGGTGGACGAGGCCAAGTGGGGCTTTGCGGTGATCGAACATTCCTTGTGGCAGGCCATCCCCAACCACCTGCGCAAGATCGACAAGGCGCTGCACGATGCCACCGGGCTGCGCCTGCCGCTGGAGGCCGCACCGATCCGCTTCGCCTCCTGGATGGGCGGCGACCGCGACGGCAACCCCAATGTCACGGCCGCAGTCACCCGCGAAGTGCTGTTGCTGGCGCGCTGGATGGCGGCCGACCTGTTCCTGCGCGATATCGACGCCTTGGCTGCAGAATTGTCCATGCAACACGCCAGCAGCGCGCTGCGTGAGCGGGTCGGCGACAGCGCCGAACCTTACCGCGCCGTGCTCAAGCAATTGCGTGAGCGCCTGCGGGCGACCCGCGCCTGGGCGCATGCCGCCTTGACCAGCAGCCAGCCCGCCGGTGCCGAAGTGCTGGTGGACAACCGCGACCTGATCGCGCCGCTGGAGCTGTGCTATCAATCGCTGCATGAATGCGGCATGGGCGTGATCGCCGAAGGGCCGCTGCTCGACTGCCTGCGCCGTGCCGTGACCTTTGGCCTGTACCTGGGGCGCCTGGACGTGCGCCAGGACGCTGCCCGGCACCGCGATGCCCTGACCGAGATCACCGATTACCTGGGCTTGGGGCGCTACGCCGAGTGGGATGAAGAGCAACGTATCGCGTTCCTCCTGGCCGAACTGAAAAACCGCCGGCCGCTGCTGCCGGCGCACTTCCAGCCCCAGGCGGAAACCGCCGAGGTGCTGGCCACCTGCCGGGAAATTGCGGCGGCGCCGGCCGCTTCGTTGGGCTCCTATGTCATCTCCATGGCCGGTGCCGCGTCGGATGTGCTGGCGGTGCAACTGCTGCTCAAGGAAGCCGGGCTGACCCGCCCGATGCGCGTGGTACCGCTGTTCGAGACCTTGGCCGACCTGGACAACGCCGGCCCGGTGATGCAGCGCCTGCTTGGCCTGCCGGGCTATCGCGCCGGCCTGCGCGGCCCGCAGGAAGTGATGATCGGCTATTCCGACTCCGCCAAGGACGCCGGCACCACGGCAGCCGCCTGGGCGCAGTACCGGGCCCAGGAAAACCTGGTGCGCATCTGCCGCGAGCATCAAGTCGAGTTGTTGTTGTTCCACGGCCGTGGCGGCACCGTTGGCCGTGGCGGCGGCCCGGCGCACGCGGCGATCCTGTCGCAGCCACCGGGCTCGGTGGCTGGGCGGTTCCGCACCACCGAGCAGGGCGAGATGATCCGCTTCAAGTTCGGTTTGCCTGGCATTGCCGAACAAAACCTCAACCTGTACCTGGCGGCCGTGCTGGAGGCCACCTTGTTACCGCCACCCCCGCCGCAGCCTGCCTGGCGTGAGGTGATGGACCAACTGGCTGCTGATGGGGTGCAGGCGTATCGCAGCGTGGTGCGCGACAACCCCGATTTTGTCGAGTATTTCCGCCAGTCGACGCCGGAGCAGGAGTTGGGGCGCCTGCCTTTGGGCAGCCGCCCGGCCAAGCGCCGCGCCGGCGGCATCGAGAGCCTGCGGGCCATCCCGTGGATCTTCGGCTGGACCCAGACGCGCCTGATGCTGCCAGCCTGGCTGGGCTGGGAAACCGCCTTGAACAATGCCTTGCAACGCGGCCAGGGCGAACTGTTGGCGCAGATGCGCGAGCAATGGCCGTTTTTCCGCACCCGTATCGACATGCTGGAGATGGTGCTGGCCAAGGCCGATGCTCAAATCGCCGAGGCCTACGACGAACGTCTGGTGCAACCGGACCTGCTTCCTTTAGGTGTGCACCTGCGCGACCTATTGTCGCAGTCCTGCCAGGTGGTACTGGGCTTGACCGGGCAGCCGGTGCTACTGGCGCACAGCCCCGAAACCCTGGAATTCATCAGCCTGCGCAACACTTACCTGGACCCGCTGCACCGCCTTCAGGCCGAGCTGCTGGCGCGTTCGCGCAGGCGCGAAGCCGCTCTGGACAGCCCGCTGGAGCAGGCCTTGCTGGTCACCGTGGCGGGCATCGCCGCGGGCCTGCGCAACACCGGCTGAGGCCGCGTCTGGTTTGCCAGGCGCAGGTGTGAGGAGGGAGGCCATCAGGAATGGGGAGGGCGGTTGCGCCGAGCGCAACCGCTTGCCGGGCAGGTCGCAAGTGGCGCATTCCTGCAACTTTGGGACGCTTGTCTGGCTGCCGGGCGCTGTGTATCTTGAGCAGCCTTCTGACCGATTTATGGTCATACCCGATTTTCCGGACTTGGCCCTGGTTGCCGAATCCATTGAATTTCATAAAAAAATTTGAGGAGCACGAGATGCGCGTAATTCTGCTGGGAGCTCCCGGGGCCGGTAAAGGTACTCAGGCAAAGTTCATCACCGAGAAGTTCGGTATTCCACAGATCTCCACCGGTGACATGCTGCGTGCCGCCGTCAAGGCCGGTACCCCGCTGGGCCTGGAACTGAAGAAAGTCATGGATGCCGGCCAGCTGGTCTCCGACGATCTGATCATCAGCCTGGTAAAGGAGCGCATCGCCCAGCCGGATTGCGCCAACGGCTGCCTGTTCGACGGCTTCCCACGGACCATTCCGCAAGCCGAAGCCATGGTCGCCGCCGGTGTCGACATCGACGCCGTGGTCGAAATCGCCGTTGACGATGAAGAAATCGTTGGCCGTATGGCCGGTCGCCGTGTGCACCTGGCGTCGGGCCGCACCTACCACATTCAGTACAACCCGCCGAAAGTGGCAGGCAAGGACGACGAGACCGGCGAAGACCTGATCCAGCGCGACGACGACAAGGAAGAAACCGTGCGTCATCGCCTGTCGGTCTACCACACCCAGACCAAGCCGCTGGTCGAGTTCTACCAGAAGCTGTCGGCTGCAAATGCTGGCAAGCCGAAGTACAGCCACATCGAAGGTGTCGGTTCGGTCGACGCCATCACCGCCAAGGTACTGGCAGCCCTGAGCTGATCCATCGCCTTGCATCACAACGGCCCGCTTGCGGGCCGTTGTCGTTTATACTGGCGCTCTTTTCCCTGCACCTGGAAACCCGTTCGATGACCACCCTGCTGGCCCTGGATACCGCCACCGAAGCCTGTTCCGTCGCCTTGTTGCATGACGGCAAGGTAACCAGCCATTACGAGGTGATCCCACGTCAGCACGCGCAGAAGTTGCTGCCGATGATCAAACAGCTGCTGGCTGACTCGGGTGTGGCCTTGAATGCGCTGGACGCCATCGCGTTCGGCCGTGGCCCGGGGGCCTTCACCGGCGCGCGGATCGCCATCGGTGTGGTCCAGGGCCTGGCGTTCGCCCTCGAGCGCCCGGTGCTGCCGGTGTCCAACCTGGCCGCGCTGGCGCAAGGTGCGTTGCGCGAGCAGGGTGCGCAGCACGTGGCGGCCGCCATCGATGCGCGCATGGACGAGGTGTACTGGGGCTGCTACCAGGCCATCGCTGGCGAAATGCGCCTGGTCGGCCAGGAAGCGGTACTGCCGCCCGAGCGCGTGGCGCTGCCCGACGCCAGCACCGCCGAGTGGTTCGGTGCCGGTACCGGTTGGGGCTATGCCGAGCGCCTGGCTGTGCACGTCGCCGCCAGCAATGCGGCGGCGTTGCCCAATGCCCTGGATATCCTCAGCCTGGCCAGCTTTGCCTGGGCGCGCGGCGAAGCGATCGGCGCCGAGCAGGCGCAACCTGTGTACTTGCGCGATAATGTAGCGACACCCAAGAAGCGCTGAGTGTTGTTCGTCGGTTATCGCCGATGACGCTAAAACCTTTCTCGCGAACTGTGGTCCAGTTATCACTCAAGCATTAGCGACGTAACTCTGATGCTGCTAAATTGCCATCATCGGTTCTGAGTGTTCACGCCATGCGTATCGACGGTTTCTCATCGCAGTCCTACCCGATCAAGCGCACACCGCGCAAAGCGTCGGTGCGCGATGAGGCCATCGAAGATGCCGACATCATCGACAGCGGCGAGCAGGGTGAGCTGGCCCAGGAGGCGGCCGTTCGCCGTCGCAGCGGTGGCCTGCCAGCCCGTCAGCAAGACATGATCTTCCCTCGCGCCCGTGACCGGCGTACCGCCACTGCGTTGGCGAGCTACCTGAGCACGGCCGGTTTTACCGATTGGGACATGGAAGTGCTGGGGCTCGACCTGTACATTTGAGGGATGATTCCTTCTCTTCTGCCTTATTTTCTGGGTTGTCCGTCATGGAGCGAAAACGCCTGGCGCGACTACCTGTACCCCGCCGATGCCCGAGCCGCTGAGTACCTTGGCCTGTACAGCCAGGTGTTCAACGCGGTCGAAGGCAATACCACCTTCTACGCCAGCCCCGCACCCGCCACCGTGGCACGCTGGGCGCAGACGATGCCGGCGCACTTTCGTTTCACCGCCAAATTCCCCCGCGAGGTCAGCCATGGGGGAGACCTGCGCGATCAGCTGGACGCGGCCGCTGCCTTCACCCGTTTGATGGCACCGCTGGGTGGACGAGTATCGCCTTACTGGCTGCAGTTGCCTGCGTTATTCGGGCCTTCGCGCCTGGCAGAGTTGAGCCATTTTCTGGATCAAGTGGGTGTGCCGTTGGCCGTCGAAGTGCGCAACGAGGCTTTTTTTGCGCGCGGTGAAGAGGAGCGGCAGCTCAACCGGCTGTTGCTCGAGCGTGGTGTCGAGCGCATCTGCCTCGACCCGCGGGCGTTGTTCAGTTGCACCTCGCGCGAGCCCGCCGTGCTGCATGCCCAGGCCAAGAAACCCAAGGTGCCGCCACGCCCGGCCGCCTTCAGCCAGCATCCGCAGGTACGTTTCATTGGCCATCCGCAGCTTGAAGCCAACGAAGCCTTCCTGACGCCCTGGGTGGCCAAGGTGGCCAGTTGGGTCGAGGAAGGTCGTAGCCCCTACATCTTCCTGCACACCTCGGATAACCGCCTGGCCGCGGCGTTGGCCCAGCGTTTTCATCAACGTCTGATGCAGCGCCTGCCTGGCCTTGCACCTTTGCCGGAATTGCCACGCGCCCCTGAGGTCGAACAGCTGGGACTACTCTGACCACTCCTGACTGCCTGAGGTTGAGACCATGGATGTGCAAACCCTGCGAGCCGAAGCCTTCAAGGCACTGCACGAACGCGACAGGGCCTTCGTCATCCCCAACCCGTGGGATGCCGGCTCCGCCAAGCTGCTCGCCAGCCTGGGCTTCGAGGCGCTGGCCACGACCAGCGCGGGCCTGGCGTTCAGCCTGGGCCGACCGGATGCCGAAGGTGCCTTGAGCCTGGACGAAACCCTGGATAACGCCGGGGCTATTGTCGATGCCACGGCCTTGCCGGTAGCCGCCGACCTGGAGAACGGCTTCGGCGACCTGCCCGAAGACTGCGCACAGAGCATCCTGCGGGCCGCCGAGGCGGGTCTTGTAGGGGGTTCCATCGAAGACGCCAGCGGGCGCAGTGAAGCCCCTATCTATGACCATGGCCTGGCTGTAGAACGCGTCCGCGCGGCGGTTCAGGCAGCGCGTAGCCTGCCGTTTCCGTTCACCCTGTGCGCCCGTGCAGAAAACCTGCTGCACGGGCGCCTGGACCTGGATGACACCATCCTGCGCCTGCAAGCTTATGCCGAGGCCGGGGCCGATGTGCTCTACGCGCCAGGGCTGCGCACCGTCGAAGAAATTCGCGCGGTGGTGCAGGCGGTGGCGCCCAAGCCGGTCAATGTGCTGATGGGGCTGGCGGGCGTGACCCTGAGCGTCAACCAGTTGCAAGACCTTGGGGTGCGCCGCATCAGTGTCGGCTCGTCGCTGGCCCGTGCGGCGCTGGGGGCTTTCCACCGGGCCGCGTTGGAGATTCGTGACGAGGGTACGTTCGGCTACGGTGAACAGGCGCTGCCCTTTGCCCAGCTCAACGACCTGCTCCGCCGCTGAATCGCCATGCGTGCCTTGCTGGTACTGTTGCTGGGCCTGTCACTGCTGGCAGGCCTGGCCTGGCATTTTGGCTGGCGCCTGCCGGCTGCCTGGAACCCCTGGGCGCCGCTGGACGTGCGCCAGCCGCCGAACCTGCTCACCACCTTCAAGCTGTCGCGCCTGCGCGATGACCCCGCGCTATGCCGTCAGGCACTGGAAACCAGCGATCTGCGGTACCGGGCGCAAGCCGACAGCCCGGCCTCGGCCAATTGCCCGCTGCGCAACGTATGGCGCATCAAGGGCGGTCAGGCGCGGCTCAGCAGCAGCTTCCTGGCCAGTTGCCCGTTGGCGGTGGCTTACGCGCTGTTCGAGCAGCATGGGCTGCAACCGGTGGCGCAGCGGGTATTGGGGCAGCGGGTGACGCAGGTCGACCACCTGGGCAGTTTTGCCTGCCGCAATGTCTATCACCGCAAACAAGGCCGGCTCAGTCAGCACGCCACCGCCAATGCCCTGGACATCAGTGGTTTTCGCTTGCAGGACGGGCAGCGCATCGTACTGGCTCGGGACTGGCAAGCGGGGGGGCAGAAAGCTGATTTCCTACGTCAGGTGCAGCAGGTGGCCTGTGAACGCTTCAGTACCGTGCTGGGGCCAGACTACAACGCCGCGCACCACAATCACTTCCACCTCGATATGGGCCGCTGGCAGATCTGCCGCTGAGCTTGCGCAACCTCAGGCGTGAACGCGAACGTTGTTCAGCACCACCGGGCGCGCCCAGTGGATGTCGAACGCCAGGTCATTCTGCTGCTTGGCCAGCGTGGTTTCGTCGAAAGGCTCGGGGGCCGGGTCCAGCAGGTTCGTCTCGAACTCGGCGATAGGCAGGAACAGCGGGCGCGGGGAGGGGCCTGGGCCGGGCTCGGCAAGCGGGTGACCCTGGCTCATGACCACCGGGCGCAACCAGCTGTTGCTCAGGTCGAGTTCACGCTGCTGCTCTATCAGCTCGATGGCGCTGAACGGCTCGGCGGCGGGCTCCAGCAGGTTGGCTTCCAGTTCGGCCTTGGGCAGGAACAGTGGCTCGGGCGGTGCGATTTCGGTGTCGTGCACCGGCAGCGCACGCTGGGCATCGATCAGCGCCAGCGCCCTGGCACCGCCGACCGGCTCGCCGCTGTGCTGATCGTACTGGACGAACGACTGGCTGACGCTGTCCGCTTCCTCTGCCTGTTGCTCGGCCATGGCGCGGGCAAAGAAATCCTGCCACAGGTGGCTGACGCCCCCGAGTGTCTGGGTATTCTGTTGACCGTAGTGGCCGACAGGCGACAGGTAGGTCAAACCGATGGGAAGAGTATCTGTCATGGCAGTCGCGCGCGTTGTGCTCTGGCAGAATAGCGGGATATTGCCTGTATCGGCCGTGGTTGCCGATTCATAAGGGCGTGGTTTGATTTTTTAGGTGTGGACGATGGAAGAGCAAGGCACGGGTATCAGGGTCGAAGCGATGTCGGCAGAGTATGCGCAACAGGCTATGGCGTGGGCCGAGCGCCTGGGCCTGCCGCTGCAGGACGATGCCGCGGGTTTCGCCGTGCAGGTGGGCGCTGAAGGCTTGCAGATCCAGCAACTGGGCCCGCAGGCGCCTGGGCCGGTGCGGGTGGACTTCGTCGAAGGCCAGGCCGCGCATCGGCGCCAGTTTGGCGGTGGCAACGGCCAGATGATCGCCAAGGCAGTGGGCATCGCCCAGGGTGTACGACCGCAGGTGCTCGATGCCACGGCAGGGCTGGGCAAGGATGCATTTGTGCTGGCCAGCCTGGGGTGCCAGATGACCCTGATCGAACGCCAGCCGCTGATTGCCGCATTGTTGGAAGACGGCCTGGCGCGGGCGCGGGCGGATGACGAGGTGGGCCCGATCGTTGGGCGCATGTGCCTGCTGACCGGCAACGCCATCGAGCGCATGCGTGCCTGGGAAGGGGAGCCGCCGCAGGTGATCTACCTCGACCCTATGTTCCCGCACCGGGACAAAAGCGCGCTGGTGAAGAAGGAGATGCGCGTATTCCGGCCACTGGTCGGTGATGACCTGGATGCCCCGGACTTGCTAGAAGCCGCTTTGGCGCTTGCCAGCCACCGGGTGGTGGTGAAACGGCCACGCAAGGCGCCTATCATCGACGGGCCGAAGCCAAGCCACAGCCTGGAGGGCAAGTCGAGCCGGTATGACATTTACCCGAAGAAGGCCCTGAAGGCCTGACCGGAATGCATGCCGATTCGTGTGTTGTCGGCCAATCAGGGGTGGAAGGCGCGTATGAACACCCCCACCACCTCCCGCACATGCGCCTCGGCTTCATCCCCTTCCAGCGGCCCGGCGCAGCCGAGCAGCAACCGATAATCCGGTGCGCCCTTGACCAGGCAGAAGAAGTGCTCCGCCGCGCGCAACGGGTTGTCGATGCGCAGTAACCCGCGCTCATCCGCCCCGCGCAGCAGCGCTTCCATTCCCGCCAGCACGCGCTTGGGCCCAGCTTCGTAGAAGTACTCGCCAAAGCTTGGGTCCAGGCTGCCTTGGGCCATGATCAGGCGGCTGAGCTTAACTGCTTCGTCACTGCTGATCAGCGCCTGGAAGTTACGGGCAATGGTCAGCAGCACCTCGTCCACCGGTGCCCCCTCGGGGTACTCGAACAGCAGGTCCGGTAGCTGGATCTGGCAGGTGGCCATGACCGCCGAGCAGAACAGCGTCTGCTTGTCGGTGAAGTGGCTGTACACCGTGAGTTTTGAAACACCTGCCGCCGCAGCGACCGCATCCATGCTGGTGTTGGCATAGCCAAGGCTGAGGAACAGTGTCTTGGCCGCTTCGAGGATCGCCTCGCGTTTGGCCAGGTCCTTGGGCCGGCCTGGTCCGATGGGTGCGTCGTTGGGCATTGGAGTCTGCATCTTGTTGAAGAGTCGCCCATCTTAGCGGGTCGGACGCCTTTCGGTGAAAGTGTCCATGCAATACGTGCTGTCTGTCACTGGACAGTTGTGTTGGGGCGGGAGGTGTTTGGCGGGGGATTTATAGCGCTTTTGAGATCGAGCGCCGCCCGCGCGGCGCTCGATCTCACAGGCGCCAGAGGCCTCAAGCCCCACCTTGCAAAAACCACCACAGACACCCTTCCCGGCGCCGATTCCCTGATTTAATATACCCGTCAGTATAAATATTCGATGTGCTCTTCGCGAAAGGATTCATCATGTTGCGCCATGCCTTGTCCATCGCTCTGCCCACTGCCGTCGCGCTGCTCCTTGCGGCGTGCGGCCAGGAAGCCGCGCCACCTGCCGCGCCGCGCCCGGCACTGGTGATTCAACCACAGCCGGCCGAAGCAGCTGCCGACAGCTACCCCGGCGAAGTGCGCGCGCGCTTCGAACCGGAGCTGGCCTTCCGCATTACCGGCAAAGTCAGCAAACGCCTGGTCGAAGAGGGCCAGCGGGTCAAGGCCGAGCAGCCGCTGGCCGAGCTGGACCCACAGGATGTGCGCCTGCAACTGGAAGCCAATCGTGCCCAGCTGGCCGCCGCCGAGGCCAACCTGTCGCTGGTGCGCGCCGAGCGTGATCGCTACCAGAAGCTGCTGGATCGGCAGATGGTCAGCCACTCCCAGTACGACAATGCCGAAAACCTGTACCGCGCTGGCATGGCCCGCCTGAAACAAGCCAAGGCCGAGTTCGATGTGGCCGGCAACCAGGCCGAGTACGCAGTGCTGCGTGCGCCGCAGGCCGGTGTCATCGCCAAGCGCCAGGTCGAAGTCGGCCAGGTGGTCGCGGCCGGGCAGACCGTGTTCACCTTGGCCGCAGACGGCGAGCGTGAGGTGGTCATCGGCCTGCCGGAGCAGCAATTTTCCCGTTTTGCCGTGGGCCAAGGCGTCAGCGTGGAGCTGTGGTCGCACCCAGGCGAGCGCTTCGACGGGCGTATCCGTGAACTCTCGCCGGCAGCCGACCCACGTTCGCGAACCTTCGCCGCACGCATCGCCTTCACCTCGGCCAAGGCGCCCGCCGAGCTGGGCCAGAGCGCACGTGTTTTCATCGCCCATGAAGGGCTGATCCCACTGGCAGTGCCGTTGTCGGCGGTCACTGCAGAAAACGGCCAGGCCTATGTCTGGCGGGTCGGCCAGGACCGCCGCCTGGAGCGCACGGTGGTGCGCCTGGGGCCGTATGGCTCTGACAGTGTACCGGTGCTCGAAGGCTTGAAACCGGGCGACTGGGTGGTCGCCGCCGGGGGCCATGTGCTGCGCGAGGGGCAGGAGGTGCGCCCCGTGGATCGCACCAACCGTGTAGTGAACCTGACGGCCAAGGAGTAAGTCCCGATGGGTTTCAACCTTTCCGCCTGGGCGCTGCGCAATCGCCAGATCGTACTGTTCCTGATGATCCTGCTGGCTGCCATTGGCGCCATGTCCTACACCAAGCTGGGCCAGAGCGAGGACCCGCCGTTCACCTTCAAGGCCATGGTCGTGCGCACCGTGTGGCCCGGCGCCACCGCCGAGGAAGTGTCGCGCCAGGTCACCGAGCGCATCGAGAAGAAGCTGATGGAGACCGGCGAGTACGAGAAGATCGTCTCGTTCTCCCGCCCGGGCGAGTCGCAGGTGACCTTCATGGCCCGCGACTCGCTGCATTCCAAGGATATCCCGGAGCTGTGGTACCAGATCCGCAAGAAAGTCGCGGACATCCGCCACACCTTGCCGCCGGAAATCCAGGGCCCGTTCTTCAATGACGAATTCGGCACCACGTTCGGCAATATCTACGCGCTGACCGGCACGGGCTTCGATTATGCGGTGCTCAAGGACTACGCCGACCGCATCCAGATCCAGCTGCAGCGGGTCAAGGATGTGGGCAAGGTCGAGTTGGTCGGGCTGCAGGACGAGAAGGTCTGGATCGAGCTGTCCAACCTCAAGCTGGCGACCCTCGGCGTGCCACTGGAAGCCGTCCAGCAGGCCCTCCAGGAGCAGAACGCGGTCAGCACGGCGGGCTTCTTCGAGACGCCCAGCGAGCGCCTGCAACTGCGGGTCAGCGGCCGCTTCGACAGTGTCGAGCAGATTCGTCAGTTCCCGATTCGGGTGGGCGATCGCACCTTCCGCATTGGTGACGTAGCCGAGGTGCACCGCGGCTTCAACGACCCACCCGCGCCGCGCATGCGCTTCATGGGTGAAGACGCCATCGGCCTGGCCGTGTCGATGAAGGACGGCGGCGACATCCTGGTGCTGGGCAAAGCCCTGGAGGGTGAGTTCGAGCGCCTGGCGCGCAACCTGCCGGCCGGTATGGAGCTGCGCAAGGTCTCTGACCAGCCGGCTGCAGTCAAGGCCGGCGTCGGTGAGTTCGTCCAGGTACTGGTCGAGGCGCTGGTCATCGTCCTGCTGGTGAGCTTCTTCTCTTTGGGCTTGCGCACCGGGCTGGTGGTGGCATTGGCCATTCCGTTGGTACTGGCCATGACCTTTGCCGCCATGCACTACTTCGGCATCGGCTTGCACAAGATTTCGCTCGGTGCGCTGGTGTTGGCGCTGGGCTTGCTGGTGGACGACGCGATCATTGCCGTGGAGATGATGGCGATCAAGATGGAGCAGGGCTACGACCGGTTCAAGGCGGCCAGCTATGCCTGGACGAGCACGGCCTTCCCCATGCTGACCGGTACCTTGATTACCGCTGCCGGCTTCTTGCCGATTGCCACGGCGGCGTCGAGCACGGGCGAGTACACCCGTTCGATCTTCCAGGTCGTGACCATCGCGCTGCTGACCTCCTGGGTTGCGGCGGTGGTGTTTGTCCCTTATCTGGGCGAACGCCTGCTGCCGGACCTGGCCAAGCTGCATGCTGCCCGTCATGGCAGCGATGGGCATGCGCCGGACCCTTACGCCACGCCGTTCTATCAGCGCGTACGGCGTGTGGTCGAGTGGTGCGTGCGGCGTCGCAAGACCGTCATTCTGCTGACCCTCGCAGCGTTCGTCGGCAGCATCCTGCTGTTCCGCTTCGTGCCGCAGCAGTTCTTCCCGGCGTCCGGGCGCCCAGAGCTGATGGTCGACCTGAAGCTGGCCGAGGGCGCGTCGCTGGCCAATACCGCCGAGCGGGTCAAACAACTGGAGGTGCTGCTCAAGCAGCAGGACGGTATCGACAACTATGTGGCCTATGTGGGCACCGGGTCGCCGCGCTTTTACCTGCCGCTGGACCAGCAGCTGCCGGCTGCCAGCTTTGCCCAGTTCGTCGTGCTGGCCAAATCGATGGAAGAGCGCGAACGGCTGCGCAGTTGGCTGATCGATACCGTCGACCAGCAGTTCCCCGACTTGCGCGCCCGCGTCACGCGCCTGGAAAACGGCCCACCCGTGGGTTACCCGGTGCAGTTCCGGGTGACCGGCGAGCATATCGAGAAGGTGCGCGCCCTGGCCCGCGAAGTGGCCGACAAGGTGCGCGAGAACCCGCACGTGGTAAACGTGCACCTGGACTGGGAGGAGCCAAGCAAGGCGGTGTTCCTGGCCATCGATCAGGACCGCGCCCGCGCCCTTGGCGTGAGCACCGCGCACCTGTCGAGCTTCTTGCGCAGCTCGCTGACCGGCACCACGGTCAGCCAGTACCGCGAGGACAACGAACTTATCGAGATCCTGCTGCGCGGCACGCAGAAAGAGCGTGGCGACCTGGCTAACCTGGGCAGCCTGGCGCTGCCCACCGACAACGGCCAGAGCGTGGCGCTGTCGCAGGTAGCGACCCTGGAGTACGGCTTCGAAGAAGGCATCATCTGGCACCGCAACCGCCTGCCAACGGTGACCGTGCGTGCCGACATCTACGATAAGGAGCAGCCGGCGACCCTGGTGCGACAGATCGAGCCGACGTTAAGCGACGTCAAGGCCAAACTGCCGGATGGCTACCTGCTCGAGGTGGGCGGTACCGTGGAAGATTCCGAGCGCGGGCAGAAATCGGTGAATGCCGGTATGCCGCTGTTCATCGTGGTGGTGTTGAGCCTGTTGATGATCCAGTTGCGCAGTTTCTCGCGCACGGTGATGGTGTTCCTTACCGCGCCCCTGGGGCTGATTGGCGTGACCTTGTTCCTGCTGGTGTTCCGCCAGCCGTTCGGCTTCGTGGCCATGCTCGGCACCATTGCCCTGGCCGGGATGATCATGCGCAACTCGGTGATCCTGGTGGATCAGATCGAACAGGACATCGCCTCGGGGATGGAGCGTTGGCAGGCGATCATCGAGGCTACGGTACGGCGCTTCCGGCCGATCGTGCTGACGGCACTGGCGGCGGTGCTGGCGATGATCCCGTTGTCGCGTAGCGTGTTCTATGGGCCGATGGCGGTGGCGATCATGGGCGGGTTGATCGTTGCGACGGCGTTGACGTTGCTGTTCTTGCCGGCGTTGTATGCGGCGTGGTTCAGGGTCCGGAAGGGCTGAGGCCGCTGGGAGGGCTTTGCCCTCCTTTCGCGACACAAGGCCGCTCCTGCGCAGGAGCGGCCTTGTCGTCTTGGCATCACAGTGCGCCAAATACCTTTTTGGCCAGGCTGGTAGCGGCCTCGGCCGGGTTCTGGCGAATGCTCTGCTCCTGCTTGGCGATCATTTCAAACAGGCCATCCAGGGCCTTTTCGGTCACGTAGCTCTCGACATTGGCGCTCTTGGCACTGCCCAGCCCCAGGGCTGAAGCTTGACCGGCAAAGTTGTTGTATTGCTGAACCACGCCAACCTTGTCGGTCGCTGCCTTGACGATCGGCAGGAACTTGGCGCGGATCTGCTCGCGGCTGCTCTTGTTCAGGTACTGGGTGGCAGAGTCGTCGCCACCGCTGAGGATGCCCTTGGCATCGGTCACGCTCATGTTCTTCACCGCATCCACCAGGATTGCCTGGGCTTGCGGTACCGCCGCCTCTGCGGCCTTGTTCATGCTGTCTTCCAGGGCTGTAACCTGGTCACCCTTGCCGAACATCTTCATGGCCTTGGCGGCCTTGCCGAGGTTGCCCGGCAACTCGATGCGCACGTCCGGGTTGTTGCTGAAGCCGCCGGGGGCACTCAGCTGCTTGACGGCAATCTGCGCGCCCTGGGTCAGGGCGTCTTTCAGGCCACCGCTGGCGTCCTTCTGGGTCAGGTCGCCAAGCGACAGGGCCAGCGCGCTGGCCGACAGCAACAGGCCGGCGCACAGGGCGGTGAAACGCAGGGAGGAGCGAATCATGAAGCTTTCCTTTTGAACAGAAATAGGCGGGTATCAGCGCACGGGGTCGACTTTGACCCGTACTGGCTGCACGTCGCTGCCATCCAGCGTGACGCCGTGATGCTCGGTGTTGATGAACAGCAGCTTGCCGTCCAGTTCGATACGGGCACTCACCGCATAGCGGTGGCCAGGCTTGACCTGGGCCGGGTCGTAGGTGAGGTGGAACGGCAGTGGCACGTTGCCTTTGACCGGGCCGGCCTGGCGCGCCAGGGTGACGGCAGGGGCGTCCATCAGCGACACATCCTGCAGCTCCACGCTGAGGGTGGCGGTGGGCGGCAGGGCGATGCGCTGCAGGTAGAAGACTTCACCCTCAAGGCTCGCCTGGGGCGACGGGGTGTGGCTGGAGCAGGCTGCGAGCAGGGATGCACAACACAGCATTACGAGCTTTTTCATGGAATCTCCGTTGTCCGTGGCGTTGGCTTGTGGCCAACGCCACGGACTTTAACGGATTTGCGCGGTAGATGAAGCCTTAGAGGGCCGAAGTTTCCAGGGCATCGTCGCGATGCAAGGCTACCTGGCGGATCGACAGCCGCAGCTCTGCCGAGAGCACACGCTTGGCGACCCCTTCGGCCAGCTCGGCGAGCTTCTCGTGATAGCCCAGCTTGCCTTGCGCGTCCGCTTGCAGCACCCCTTGCTCGATCAACGTCTGGATGAAGTGGCGGAACAGGCTCTTGTCGAAGAACTCCGGGGCATTCAGGCCATGCAGGATCGACAGGCGCTGGGCCATCATCACGCAGAGGTCTTCCAGTGCTTCGGCGCTCAGGCTGTGTTGGCCGCTGTTGAGCAGCAGCGAGGTGGCCATGTAGAAGCGCTGCAGGGTCTGGGTGATGTTGCGGGCCAGCAAGGTCAGCAACACGAACGGGCGCGAGCTGGGGGCCGGGCGCAGGTATACATCGTTTTCCTGGCGCAGCAGCCCTTGCGCGACCAGCGCCGCTAGCCATTGGTCGATCACCTCGTCCAGTTGCTCGGGTGCCCAGCGCAGGAACAGCTCGGCCTGCAGGTATGGGTACAGCGCTTTGACATACTGGCCAAGCAGTTCACGGCTCATCCGCGAGCTGCTGAGGAAGAAGCTCGCCAGCAGCGCCGGCAGGGCGAAGATATGCAGGACGTTGTTGCGGTAATAGGTCATCAGCACCGCATCGGCTTCATCCAGGTACAGGATGCGGCCCAAGGCGTCCTTCTGCTCAGCCAGCAGCTTCATGCCCTTCACGTGCTCGATCAGCGCCATGCCGTCGCCTTCGGGCAAGGTGGTGTGGGGCGAATACGGTACTTGGCGCAACAGCGCCAGGTACAGGTCGAGCACGCGGCACAGGGCGCGTTCGTCGAGGGCGTGACGGCTGGTGGACAGAAGCGCCAGGGCCACCAGGTTGACCGGGTTGATCGCCGCAGCCCCATTGAGGTGGCGGGCTACGGTTTCACCCAGGCGTGTGGTGGTTTCATTCAACCAGGCTGGGCGGAACTGCGGGCCATGCTCCTGCTCGCGCCAGCCGGGTTGCTGTGCATCGAGAAAGCCGGCCAAACGGATCGGCTCGCCAAAGTTGACATAGACCTGGCCAAAACGCTGCTTGAGCGCGCTGAACACCTTGAAGATGTCGAAGATTGATTCCTTCTTCTTGCTGGCGCCGCGCAACTCGCCCAGGTAGGTGCGGCCTTCGAGCACGCGCTCGTAGCCGATGTACACCGGCACGAAGACGATCGGCGTGCGCGAAGAGCGCAGGAAGCTGCGCAGGGTGATCGCCAGCATGCCGGTGCGCGGCTGCAGCATGCGCCCGGTGCGCGAACGGCCGCCTTCGACGAAGTACTCCACCGGGAAGCCCTTGCTGAACAGCGTGTGCAGGTACTCGTTGAACACAGCGGTATAAAGCGGGTTGCCCTTGAAGGTACGGCGCATGAAAAAGGCCCCGCCACGGCGCAGCAGGCTACCGACCACCGGCATGTTGAGGTTGATGCCGGCCGCCACGTGCGGTGGGGTGAGGCCGTTTTTGAACAGCAGGTAGGACAGCAGCAGGTAGTCGATGTGGCTGCGGTGGCAGGGCACGTAGACGACTTCGTGGCCAGGGGCGATGCCCTGCACCTGCTCGATGTGGTTGACCTTGATGCCGTCGTAGATCTTGTTCCAGAACCAGCTCAGTACCACTTCAAGGAAGCGGATCGCGGTGTAGGTGTAGTCCGAGGCGATCTCGTTGCCATAGCGCAGTGCCTGGGCTTCGGCCTTGGCCAGCGGGATGCCCTCACGCTCGGCCTCATCGCTGATGGCCTGGCGCACCTGCGGGGCATGGACCAGGCCTTTGACCAGGTTGCGTCGGTGCGAGATGTCCGGGCCGATGACTGCCGTCTTGAGGTTGCGAAAGTGCACGCGCATCAGGCGCTGGGCCATGCGCACGGTGCGTTCATGGCCTTTGTTGTGCTGCACCAGTTCGCGCAGGTGGATCGGGGCAGAGAACTGCACGCGGGTCTTGCGCCCCAGTATCAGCACGGTCAGCAGCCGGCGTAGGCGCCCGGTGACCGCCCAGCTGTCGGCGAACAGCAGCTTCCATGGGCTGGACTCACTGGCGGGGGTTTGGCCCCAGAACACGCTCACCGGGATGATCTGCGCATCTTCCTCGGCATGCTGGCTTACCGCTGCGACCAGGCGTTCGAGGGTGGGCGGGGCGCCGCTCTTGTCCTGGCGGCCCAGCCAGTCGGGGTCGGGCGTCAGGTAGAAGAACGCCGCCGGTTCCTGCAATGTGCCCACGGCCACCGGTAGCACCGGGCGTGGCAGCCCCGCTTTGGTGCATTCGCGGTCGAGTACCGCCAGGTCAGTCAGTGAGGGCGAAGGCAGGGCATAGAACACCGGGCGGCTGCGGTCGAGCTTGAGCGTCAGCGACGACTGGTTGATGGTCTCGGAGCGCACCCACAGGTACAACAGGCGACGCAGGGCGCCGAAGATCAGGCGGCGCAGGGGGGAACGGGTCATGGGGTGTGTGCCCTGGGAATGATTTTCAGGTGAGTATCCAGCCATTTAGTCTGCCGTATGTGCGTAAGTTCAGCAAAAATCGGCAAAAAGTGGAGGCGTCATCAATTTTTTTTAATCTGTGTCATATACTCGGCCTGCCACTTGCAGGATATTTCGGCAAGCGGCGTCGGCACGTGGTGATGACTGCGTGCCTACAAGGCGATCTTCACAATAAAAATCCGGAGTAGTTCAGATGTCGTCTCGTGAGACTGGGAATGTAAAGTGGTTCAACGATGCCAAGGGCTATGGCTTCATTCAACGCGAAGGTGGTGCGGATGTGTTCGTCCACTATCGCGCGATCCGCGGTGAGGGGCATCGTACCCTGGTCGAAGGGCAGCAGGTCGAGTACGCCTGCGTGCAGGGCCAGAAAGGCCTGCAAGCCGAGGACGTAGTAGGGCTCTGAGCCTCAAGCTGTAAGCCTCAAGCTGCAAGTGACCGTGTACTTGCAGCCTGATGCGATCCGTCTTGGCGCTTGCAACTTAAAGCTTGCAGCTCAAGAAGTGCGCCAGGTGATTTCCTCTTCACCGTCGGCGCTGATGCGGACCCAGCGATCGGCATCTTCTTCACCGTCTTCCTCGACCCAGCCACCCGGTGCACAGCGGACTTCGACGCCGAGTGCGGCGTGCGCCGCGCGGGCGCAGGCGATGTCATCAGCCCACGGGGTCTGGTCGCTTTCCAGGTAAAGGCTGTTCCATTTCCCCACAGCCTTGGGTAACCAGGTGACTGGAATGTTAACGGCCTTGCACTTGAAGGTCTGGCCTTTCTGCTGCCACTCGCTGCACGGGCCCACGGCCTGGGCCAGCCAGTCGGCAATCTGCTTGTGGTCGACGTCGGCGTCCTTCAGGTAAATCTCGATATCAGGTTGGCGCATAAGGGCTCCGGGTGTGCTCAGTCTTGGCGCACGAAATAGTCATAACGCATGGAAACCGTGACCTCGAACGGCTCGGGCTGGACGATCACCTGTGCCCGTTTTTCGGCGCTGGCGCGCCAGCCGTGCGGGGTCATGGCCAGCAGGTCGGCGCGTGCCTTGGGCGCCGCGAGGCTCAGGCGGAACTCGAGGGTTTCGCTGTGCGCGTGAGCCATGCCCTCCGGCACCAGGGCCAGGTGCTTGTCATCGGCATACGGACGCACTTCATCGTAGAGCACTTCGCGCAGCTCCATCAGGTGGCCGCTGGTCGGGCCGACCCGCATCAAGCCGCCACCGGGGCTGAGCAGGCGTTTGGCTTCGGCCCAGTCCAGCGGGCTGAACACGCTGGCGATGAACTGGCAGCTGGCATCTGCCAGGGGCACGCGGGCCATGCTGGCGACCATCCAGGTAACCGCTGGATCACGCCGGCAGGCGCGCTTGACCGCCTCGCGCGAGATGTCCAGGGCATAGCCGTCGGCATCGGGCAGGGCGTTGGCGAGCTGCGCGGTGTAATAGCCTTCACCGCAACCGATGTCCAGCCAGGCACCGGGCCGGCGCTCGGCGGCCAGCTCGGCCAGGCGGCGGGCCACCGGGGCATAGTGGCCGGCGTCGAGGAAGTCGCGACGGGCTTCGACCATGGCCTGGTTGTCACCGGGGTCACGGCTGTTCTTGTGCTGCACCGGCAGCAGGTTCAGGTAACCCTGGCGCGCACGGTCGAAGCGGTGGCCCGCAGGGCACACCACGCCGTTGTCGAGCGGTGTCAGGGCTGCCTGGCAGAGGGGGCAGGCGAGCATCAGGCGAGCAACCGGACCAGGGTCTGGTAGTAGATCTCGGTCAGCAAGTCGAGGTCGCTGGCCAGGATCCGCTCATCGACCTGGTGAATGGTGGCGTTGACCGGGCCGAGTTCGACCACCTGGGTGCCCATGGTGGCGATGAAGCGGCCGTCCGAGGTGCCGCCACTGGTGGAGGGGTGGGTATCACGGTCGGTGACGGCCTTGATGCTGGCCGACACGGCATCGAGCAACTCGCCCGGTTCGGTGAGGAACGGCAGGCCAGACAGCGCCCACTCGACGCTCCACTCAAGCTGATGCTTGTCGAGGATCGCCGCTACCCGCTGTTGCAGGCCTTCGACGGTCGACTCGGTGGAGAAGCGGAAGTTGAACAGCGCGGTCAGTTCGCCGGGTACCACATTGGTGGCGCCAGTGCCGGAGTTGAGGTTGGAGATCTGGAAGCTGGTCGGCGGGAAGAAGGCGTTGCCTTCGTCCCAGTGTTCGGCCGCCAGTTCTGCCAAGGCGGGGGCGGCGAGGTGAATCGGGTTGCGCGCCAGGTGCGGGTAGGCCACATGGCCTTGCTTGCCACGTACGGTCAGCTTCGCGCCCAGCGAGCCGCGGCGGCCGTTCTTGACCACGTCGCCGAGCAGGTTGGTGCTCGAAGGCTCGCCGACGATGCACCAGTCCAGGCGCTCGTTGCGCGCTTTCAGGCGCTCGACCACGGCCTTGGTGCCGTGGTGGGCCGGGCCTTCTTCGTCGCTGGTGATCAGGAAGGCGACCTTGCCGCGGTGGCCCGGGTAGTCACGCACGAAACGCTCGCTGGCCACCACCATCGAGGCCAGGCTGCCTTTCATGTCGGCGGCGCCACGGCCGCAGAGCATGCCGTCGGTGTCGATCAGCGCTTCGAACGGCTCATGCTGCCACTGCTGCACCGGGCCGGTCGGCACCACGTCGGTGTGGCCGGCGAAGCACAGCACCGGGCCTTCCTGGTTGCCATGGGTGGCCCAGAAGTTGTCGACGTCCTCGATGCGCATGGGTTCGAGGGTGAAGCCCACGGCGCCCAGGCGACTCATCATTTGTGCCTGGCAGTCGGCATCGACGGGGGTGACCGAGGGGCGACGGATCAGGTCGCAGGCCAGTTGAAGGGTAGGCGAGAGCTCGGCAGGGGCCGTCATGGGGAACTCCGGGGCAAGGCAAGGCGGAAAAACGAGGGGCGTTATCTTATATCAAACAAGCAGGCCGATGGGGCGCAAAGCGCCCCCGGATTTTCAGGCCTGCTGTGGCTGCGCAACCTTGTCCGCAGGCTTTGGCAGCGAAGACAGCAACGCCATCACCAACGCCGCCAGATACGGCAACGACTGCACCAGCAACATCGCCACCCAGAAGCGCATGTCCGAGCTTGGCAGCCCTTGCACCAGGAAGATGCCCAGTGCCGCGCCCCAAAGCAGCAACATGATGAACAGCTCTTCACGCGCTTCGGAGAGGGCCACCAACACCCCGTGGCTGTCGGCGTTCTTCGGCGTGCGGAAGAACGGCATGCTGCTGGTGAAGAACCCGTACAACACCGCCTTGGCGATGGTGTGCGACAACGCCAGCCCCGCCAGCGCCGCGGCGAAGGCATCCTTGAGGTTGACCCCGACCGCCCGGCGGTACAGGAAGATGATCTTGCCGACCTTGAAGAAGAACAGCGCCAGGGGCGGGATGGCGAAAATCATCAGCGGCGGGTCGACCCGGTGCGGGACGATGATCATCGCCGCCGACCACAGCAATGCGCCGACGGTGAAGAAGATGTTCATGCCGTCGGCCACCCACGGCAGCCAGCCGGCCAGGAAGTGGTAGCGCTGGCCACGGGTCAGCTCGCTGCCCTTGCCGCGCAGCAGGGCGCCGGCATGGTGCTTGATGATCTGGATGGCGCCATAGGCCCAGCGGAAGCGCTGCTTCTTGAAGTCGATGAAGGTGTCGGGCATCAGGCCCTTGCCGTAGCTGTTGTGGGCGTAGGCGGCCGACAGGCCTTTCTCGAATACCCGCAGGCCCAGTTCGGCATCCTCGCAGATGCACCATTCGGCCCAGCCGAGTTCTTCCAGGACTGTGCGGCGGGTCATGGTCATGGTGCCGTGCTGGATGATCGCGTCACGGTCGTTGCGGGTCACCATGCCGATGTGGAAAAAGCCCTTGTATTCGCTGTAGCACAGCTTCTTGAAGGCGCTTTCGTGCTGGTCGCGATAGTCCTGCGGCGACTGCACCACGGCGATCTTCGGGTCGGCGAAATGCGGCACCATGTGCTTGAGCCAGTTGCGGTCGACGCAGTAGTCCGAGTCGATCACCGCGATCACTTCGGCGTCCTTGGCGGTGTGCGGGAGCAGGTAGTTGAGTGCGCCGCCCTTGAAACCGGCCAACGGCGCGACGTGGAAGAACTTGAAGCGCTCGCCAAGCTTCTCGCAGTGCGCCTTGAGCGGCTCCCACACGGCCGGGTCCTTGGTGTTGTTGTCGATCACCAGCACTTCGTAGTCGGGGTAATCCAGCGCGGCCAGGGCATCGAGGGTCTGCTTGACCATCTCGGGCGGCTCGTTGTAGCACGGTACATGCACCGACACCTTGGGCCGGTAGGCGCTGTCGGCCTGCACCGGCAGGAACTCGCGCCGTCGCTTGTGAATCCATACCGCCTCCGCCAGTTCGTGGGCCTCGGTCATCAGCACGATGAACACGCCCAAGGCCCCCAGCGCCAGCAGCACGCCGACGGTCAGGCTGAACCAGGTGCTGTATTGCTGGCTGTAGTCGTAGGCGATCCACACCAGCACCGACCCACACAGGAAGGTGATGAAGGTCAGGAAGGTGCGGCCACGCTGGCGCAAGGCCGAACCGTCGATCAGCAGCACGGCCAGGGCAATCATCGCCAGTACCACCGACGCCACGGCCAGGGCCCGCCACTGCGGGATGGCGACCACGGGGCCATCGAAGTTGAACTTCTGCTGGCGTTCGGCGTTGAACACGCCCCAGTAGGCGCCTACCGAGCCTTCGTCACTGGCTTTCCAGGGCTGGTCGTAGGCCTCGATGACAAAGTAGTTGTAGCCACGGCGGTTGAGGGTGTTGACCAAGGTGCGCAGGTAGATGGCCTGGTCGGCCTGGGTGGCATCGGCGCCGCCGCGCATACGGCCGTTGCTTGGCCAGCCGACTTCCGACAGCAGCAGTGGCTTGCGTGGGAACTGCTGCTTGAGCTCGCGGGCGCGGTCGAGCACGAATTCCACCGAGTCCTTCATCGGCACGAATTCCCAGTAAGGCAGGATGTGCGCGGCGATCAGGTCGACGTGCTTGGCCAGCTCCGGGTTTTCCTTCCAGATATGCCATTGCTCACTGGTGGTGACCGGCACCTTGACCGCCGCGCGTACCCGGTCCAGGTACTGGATCAAGGCTTGTGGGGTGACTTCTTCGCGGAACAGCGCCTCGTTGCCCACCACTACCCGCACCACACTGCGCGAGGTGTTGGCCAGTTCAATGGCGCTGGCGATTTCGCGCTCGTTGCGCTCAAGGTCCGGGCTGATCCAGATGCCCAAGGTCACCCGCAGGCCGAATTCTTCGGCCAGGCGCGGGATATCGGCCTGGGTGCCCTCTACGGTATAGATGCGGATGCTGTCGGTCAGCTTGCTCATCTGCTCCAGGTCCTGGCGCATCTCGTCGTCGTTGGGGTATTGGCCCTTTTGCGGGCTTTCGCCCAGACGGAACGGCGAATACGAGAAGCCGGAGATCTGTTCCGGCCAGGCAGGCGCGGACACCGGGCGGTTGATCAGCGCCCAGAACCCGGTAAATAGCGCAGCGATGGCCAGGACCACGACCAGGTTGAGGCCGAATTTGCGTGATGACATTGTCGTCCAAGTCTGTCGAATTGAGTGAATATTAAAGCAGGATTGGTAGGCACTTTCCTAACGATGGAGGCTACGGGCGCCATTGGCATATAATGCGCGCCGTTTTTTGGGGTATGAGCTTCGGGGTAGCAAGATGAGCACAGAAGATCCACGCTTCGCCGGCGTTGCCCGGTTGTACGGCGACGATGGCCTGCAACGGCTGAAGTTGGCCCATGTAGCTGTCGTCGGTATCGGCGGGGTCGGCTCTTGGGCGGCCGAAGCATTGGCCCGCAGTGGCGTGGGCGAAATCACCCTGTTCGACCTCGACGATGTCTGCGTCAGCAATACCAACCGCCAGGCCCATGCCCTGGAAGGGCAGGTGGGCCGGCCCAAGGTCGAAGTCATGGCCGAGCGCCTGCGGGCGATCAACCCGGCGTGTACGGTGCATGCGGTAGCTGACTTCGTGACCCGCGAAACCATGGCCGAGTACATCACCGAAGGGCTCGACTGTGTCATCGACTGTATCGACAGTGTCATGGCCAAGGCCGCACTGATCGCCTGGTGCAAGCGCCGCAAGATCGCCATCGTCACCACCGGTGGCGCAGGTGGGCAGATCGACCCGACGCAGATCCAGGTCGGTGACCTCAACAAGACCTTCAACGACCCGCTGGCCTCGCGGGTACGCTCGACCTTGCGCCGCGACTACAACTTCTCGCGCAATGTCAGCCGCAACTACGGTGTGCCCTGTGTGTTTTCCAGCGAGCAGCTGCGCTACCCCAAGGGGGATGGCAGCGTTTGCCTGCAGAAGAGCTTCGTCGGTGAAGGCGTGCGCCTGGACTGCTCGGGCGGGTTTGGCGCGGTGATGATGGTGACTGCGACCTTTGCCATGGTGGCGGCGAGCAAGGCCGTGGAAAAGCTGGTGGCAGGTGCCAGGCGGCCTTCGGAGCGGGTCAAGCCCGAGTAAGGCGCACGATCTGTGCAGCATTTTTCGCCCGTTAACTCATTGATGAGCGTGTTCTTGTGGGAGCGGGCTTGCCCCGCGAAGCATCCGACGCCGATTCAACTGACAGAAACCAGCTCGGCCATGCGCTGCAACACCGCATGTAGCCCATTGCTGCGCGAGGGTGACAGCTGCCGTTCTAGCCCTAGCTGGTGGAACCAGGCCCGCAGATCCAGGTCAGCCAGCTCGCTGCTGGCCAAGCCCTGCACCCGCACCAGCAGCAACGCCAGCAGCCCGCGCAACAACCGTGCATCGCTGCTGGCCTTGAACTGCCACTGGCCGTCATGCTGCTCAGCCACCAGCCACACCAGGCTTTCACAGCCATGCACGCGGTTGCGCTCGCATTTGTCCGCATCGCTCAGCGGCTCAAGCCGATCACCCCACTGCATCAGCAGCCGTGCACGTTGTTCCCAGCCACGGGCCTGTTCGAACTGTTCCAGTGCTTCGCGGGCAGGTGTCGGCACATTCATCGCAACAACTCCAGCCCTTGATCCAGCGCCTCGAAGAAGCGCTGCAGGTCATCGCTGTCGTTATACAGCCCCAGCGACACTCGAATCGCCCCCTCCAGCCCCAGCCCCTTGAGCAGCGGCATAGCGCAATGATGGCCGGCACGTACGGCGATGCCTTGTTCGGTCAGCAGGTGGGCGATGTCTGCGTTATGCACCCCCTCGATGACGAAGCTGGCCAACGCCGTCTGCGGTGCACCGAGCACCCGGATGCCATCGCGGTCGGCCAGGCCACGCAGCAAGTGCTGGTGCAAGCTGGACTCATGCCGTTCGACCGCATGGGCATCGAGGCTGGCCAGGTAATCGAGTGTCGCGCCCAGGCCGATAACACCTGCGATGGGCGGGGTTCCGGCTTCAAACCCCAGTGGCGCGGGGCGGAAGCTGGCACTCTGGTACTCGGCCAGTTGCACCATTTCACCGCCAAATTGCCAGTGACGCAGCAACGCCAGCGCCTGGCTGCGGCCGTAGAGCACGCCGACACCTTCCGGGCCGTACAGCTTGTGGCTGGAAAACACGTAGTAATCGCAGGCCAACTGCTGCACATCATGACGGCCGTGCACCACGCCTTGGGCGCCATCGACCACGGTCAGCGCGCCTTGCGCCCGGGCGTGGGCCAGCAAGGCTGGCAGCGGTTGCCAGGTGCCGAGCACGTTGGACAGCTGGCTGACCGCCAGTACCCGCGTGCGTGGCCCGATCAGTTGCAGTGCCTGGTCGAGGTCGATACGGCCCTGCACGTCCAGCGGCAGGATCACCAGGCGCAGGTTGCGTCGCCGGGCCAGCTGTTGCCAGGGCAGCAGGTTGGCATGGTGCTCCAGGGCGCTGACGGCGATTTCGTCGCCGGCTTCGAAGCGGTGTTCCAGGCCGTAGGCCAGCAGGTTCAAGGCCGAGGTGGCGCCGTGGGTGAAGATGATCTGCTGCGAGTCGGCGGCATTGAGCCAGGCGGCAACCTTGTCGCGGCTGGTTTCGAACGCCTGGGTCGCCAGTGCGCCGGGCAAGTGC
Source organism: Pseudomonas sp. SWRI77 (assembly GCF_014269105.1). Lineage (NCBI taxonomy): Bacteria > Pseudomonadati > Pseudomonadota > Gammaproteobacteria > Pseudomonadales > Pseudomonadaceae > Pseudomonas > Pseudomonas sp. SWRI77. The sequence continues at coordinate 119,429 of NZ_JABWRV010000004.1, forward strand.
TGGGCACGGTGCACGTTCGCCGCGCCATGGCCGTAGTAATGGCTCAGGGCATCGAGCAGGGCTTGCGGTTTCTGGCTGGTGGCGGCGCTGTCCAGGTAGGTCTGGTGCTGCCGTTGCAGGGCGTCGATGGCGGGGAAATCGGCACGCCAGGGGGAGGGCTGGAACATGTTCGCGGGGCCTGGAATGAAAAACGGGTCTGGCATTACGCCAGACCCGATCTTATCACTTCAAACCGTGGAAGGTTCTCAGTTATGGGCGTGCAGCGCCTCGTTCAGCTCGATGGCCGACTTGTGGGTCTTGCACTCCACAGCGCCGTTCAGCGAGTTGCGGCGGAACAGCAGGTCGGTCTGGCCGGCCAGGTCGCGGGCCTTGACCACTTTGACCAGCTCGTTGTGCTCGTCCAGCAGGTTCACCTTGGTGCCGGCAGTGATGTACAGGCCGGCTTCGACGGTGTTGCGGTCGCCCAGCGGGATGCCGATACCGGCGTTGGCGCCGATCAGGCAGCCTTCGCCAACCTTGATGACGATGTTGCCGCCGCCGGACAGGGTGCCCATGGTCGAGCAGCCGCCGCCCAGGTCCGAACCCTTGCCGACGAACACGCCTGCCGACACGCGGCCTTCGATCATGCCCGGGCCTTCGGTGCCGGCGTTAAAGTTGACGAAGCCTTCGTGCATGATGGTGGTGCCTTCGCCGATGTAGGCGCCCAGGCGCACACGGGCGGTGTCGGCGATGCGCACGCCGGCCGGGACCACGTAGTCGGTCATTTTCGGGAACTTGTCTACCGAGAACACTTCCAGCAGCTCGCCCTTCAGGCGCGCTTCCAGTTGCAGTTGGGCCAGCTCGGCCAGGTCGACGGCGCCCAGGTTGGTCCAGGCAACGTTCGGCAGCAGCGGGAAGATGCCGGCCAGGCTCACGCCGTGCGGCTTGACCAGGCGGTGCGACAGCAGGTGCAGCTTGAGGTAGGCCTCTGGGGTCGAGGTCAGCGCTGTGTCTTCGGCCAGCAAGGTGGCGACCAGCGGCTTGTGGCTTTCGGCCAGGCGGGTCAGCAGGGCGGCCTGGGCGGCATCGACACCTTTCACGGCTTCGGCCAGTTGCGCCGCTTGCCCGTTGCTGAACGCAATGGCCTGGTTACCGCCTTCGTAGCCCAGGATCGGGGCAACGGCGGCGATCAGGTCGGCGCTTGGGTTGACCAGAGGTTGGGCGTAGAAGACTTCCAGCCAGGTACCCTGGCGGTTCTGGGAGCCGACACCGAAGGCCAGGCTGAACAGAGTATTGGACATGTGATTACCTCGTGCGAAATAGGGTATTGAGCGGTGACGGGCTCAGGCCAGTGCGGCGGCGTACAGGTCCGGCTTGAAGCCGACCAATGTGCGCGTGCCAAGGTCGAGTACCGGACGCTTGATCATCGACGGCTGGGCCAGCATCAGTTCGACGGCCTTGGCTTGGTCAATGTCGGCCTTGCTGGCGTCGTCGAGCTTGCGGAAGGTGGTGCCGGCACGGTTGAGGATGACTTCCCAGCCGTGTTCGTCGCACCAGCGGTTCAGGCTGTCACGGTCGATGCCTTGGGTCTTGTAGTCGTGGAATTCGTAGCCGATGGCTTTGTCTTCGAGCCAGGTGCGCGCCTTTTTCATGGTGTCGCAGGCTTTGATGCCGTAGAGCGTGTAGGTCATTGTGTACATTGAGGCCACAGGCTGCCCCAATCTCTCCATTTTCGAATGTCAGTCGCGGGATTATGCGTGAACGATCCTCGCGGCGCCACGCCCGTGGCGCCCCTGATCAGGGTGTGTCTCAAGCGACCAGGCGCTGTACCGCCCCGATGATCTCGTCGCCATGTCGCTGTTCGGCAGTTCGCAGATCAAAAGTACTCTGCAGGTTGAGCCAGAATTCAGGGGTGGTATCCAGGCAGATGGAAAGACGCAGCGCCATGTCGGCAGACACGCCGCCCCGTTCGCGCAGAATATTGTTGACAGTTGGCGTGGCGACGCCCAGCGCCCTTGCCAACGCGGCAGCACTGAAGCCCATTTCTTTCTGAAAGTCCTCACGCAGGACTTCACCGGGATGTATTGGACGCATACCGTTCTTGAGCATGATGCACCTCAATGGTAATCGACTATTTCAACGTTAACCGGACCGTTTTCGGTCCAGATAAAGCACAAGCGCCACTGGTCATTGACGCGAATACTGTGCTGGCCGTCCCGATTGCCGCTCAACGGCTCGAGACGGTTGCCAGGTGGCGAGCGAAGGTCCCGCAGCGCTGCTGCGGCATCGAGCATGGCGAGTTTGCGCTCCACAACAGACTTGATATCCGACCATCGCTGCGTCTTTCCAGTGGTAAAGAGTGCTTCCGTGTCAGCACAACTGAAGCTTCGAATCATCGGGCTTAATGCTTAACGTTATTCGTTATGCATGAGTATACGTTTATACGGCATCATTTCAAGTCTGCGGGCGCGCATCGGCATCGATACGATAGCCAAGTATCATCATGTTACATATTCAGTCGCTACCTGCGACTATCGTGCAGCGGCCTCGTTTCAGCAGTCCCCGCTAACATAGTGTTTCGTGGCGATGTTTCGCCTTGTTTGAGTTCTGGTTCACAAAGGAAGCTTTAACGGATGCAGTCAGCCTATACCGTCCTCATCCTGCTGACGCTGGTAAGCGTGTCAAAACTGGTCGGCCGAATCATTCCGCTGCCGCTGCCCTTGGTGCAGATCGCCGCCGGTGCCTTGTTAGCCTGGCCGACCCTGGGCCTGCACGTGGCCCTTGACCCTGAACTGTTCCTTTTCCTGTTCCTGCCACCGCTGCTGTTTGCCGACGGCTGGCGCATTCCCAAGCGCGAGCTGTGGCGCATTCGTGGCCCAGTGGTGGCGCTGGCCGTGGGCCTGGTGCTGTTCACCGTGGTGGGCGCTGGTTACTTCATTCACTGGCTGCTGCCCAGCATCCCGCTGGCAGTCGCCTTCGCCCTGGCGGCCGTGCTGTCGCCGACCGATGCCGTGGCGGTCTCGGCCATCGCCCAGGACCGCTTGCCGACACCGCTGATGCACATGCTGCAGGGCGAAGCGTTGATGAACGATGCCTCGGGCCTGGTGACGTTCAAGTTTGCCCTGGCCGCAGCGATTACCGGGGTGTTCTCGTTGGCCGATGCCAGCTTCAGTTTCGTCCTGGTTGCCCTCGGCGGCCTGGCGGTCGGCGTTGCGCTGAGCTGGCTGATCGGCCGGCTGCGCACCTGGATGATCGCGCGGGGCTGGGACGACCCGGCTACGCACGTGGTGTTCATGCTGCTGCTGCCCTTTGCCGCTTACGTACTGGCCGAGCGCCTGGGTGTGTCCGGCATCCTCTCGGCGGTAGCTGCCGGCATGATGCAGAGCTGGCTCGACCTGCTGCCACGCCAGACCAGCACCCGCCTGCTCAACCGCAGCGTGTGGTCGTTGCTGGAGTTTGCCTTTAATGGCTTGATCTTCCTGCTGCTCGGCTTGCAGTTGCCGGACATCATCAAGGCCGTGGTGAGCCACGAGCCCACCGTGTGGCCGACCCTGGCCTGGCGCTGCCTGGATGTGCTGGCGATCTTTGCCGCGTTGATCCTGCTGCGGTTCATCTGGGTGCAGAGCATCTGGCGGGCCATCGGGGTGGTGCGCCGTTGGCGCGGCAAGCCGGCGTTGGTGCTGATGCCAACGGCGCGTTCCTGCTGGTTGCTGACCCTTGGTGGCGTACGCGGTGCGGTCACCTTGGCCGGTGTGATGTCGGTGCCGCTGCTGATGGGGGCGGGCAAGGCCTTCCCCGAGCGTGACCTGCTGATTTTCATTGCGGCCGGGGTGATCCTGTTGTCGCTGATCAGTGCCTGTATCGCCTTGCCGATCTTGCTGCGCGGTGTGACCAAAAGCCCCGACGAGCGCCTGCATCAGGAAGTACTGGAAGTCTGGCGACGTACCGCAGAGGCTGCGATTCATGCGCTGGAGGCGGAGGAGGTAATCGACGCCAATGCACCGCAGGATGCGGCCCAGGCGACCTTGGCAACCGAGCTCAAGGCGCGGCTGATGGCGGAGTACCGCGACGAGCTGAACAGTTACAACGACACGGCCGAGGCGCGGGCCCTGGCTGAGCAGATGGACTTGCTTGAGCGGCGTTTGCGCTTGCGTGCGCTGCGGGCGCAGCGTCTGGAGTTGTACAACCTGCATCGCCAGCACCTGGTGGGCGATGAGGTGGTGCGGCAGGTGCTGGGGGAGTTGGATATGAGCGAGGCGAACCTGGGGGCCATCAGGTAGGTAGCGAAAGGGGCGCCAAGCGCCCCCTTCAGCTCAATCAGCGATTCTGCAGGAACGCGCGAATTCGCTCAGCCGCCTCGATGCATTCGGCCAACGGCGCAACCAGCGCCATGCGGACCCGGCCAGCGCCTGGGTTGACGCCATCCACTTCACGCGACAGGTACGACCCGGGTACCACGGTCACATGCTCGGCTTCGAACAGGTCGCGGGTGAACGCAGCATCGCAGCCCGGTACCTTGGCCCACAGGTAGAAGCTGCCATCGGGCCGCTGCACATCCATCACCGGCTGCAGGATATCCAGCACGGCAGCGTACTTGGCCCGGTACTGGTCACGGTTGTCGCGCACATGCGCCTCATCCTGCCAGGCCGCGATGCTGGCCAGCTGGGTTTGCACGGGCATGGCGCAGCCGTGGTAGGTGCGGTACAGCAGGAAGGGTTTGATGATTTCGGCATCACCTGCCACGAAGCCCGAGCGCAGGCCAGGCAGGTTGGAGCGCTTGGACAGGCTGTGGAACACCACGCAACGCTTGAAGTCGCTGCGGCCAAGCTCGGCGCAGGCGCTGAGCAGGCCCGGGGGTGGCGCGTCTTCGTCGAAGTACAGCTCGCTGTAGCACTCGTCGGCGGCAATCACGAAATCGTGCTCGTCGGCCAAAGCGATCAGTTTCTTCAGGGTGTCCATCGGCACCAGCGCGCCAGTGGGGTTGCCCGGCGAGCACAGGAACAGGATCTGGCAACGCTGCCAGACATCCGCTGGCACGGCATCGAAGTCCGGGTTGAAGCCGTTGTTTTCAAGGCACGGCAGGTAATGCGGGGTGGCACCTGCCAGCAGGGCCGCGCCTTCGTAGATCTGGTAGAACGGGTTCGGGCTGACCACCAGGCCATCATCGGCGCGGTTGACCACGGCCTGGGTGAAGGCGAACAGCGCTTCACGGGTGCCGTTGACCGGCAGGATGTGGCGGTCGGCATCCAGCCAGCCGGCCGGCACGCCGAAACGACGTTCGCACCACTGGCCGATGGCCTGGCGCAAGGCTGGCAGGCCGAGGGTGCTGGGGTACACCGCCAGCTTGTCGAGGTTGTCGGTCATGGCCTGGGCGACGAACGCTGGCGAGGCGTGCTTGGGCTCGCCGATCGACAGGGCGATGGCGCGTTTGTCCGCCGCAGGCTTTACGCTGCCCAGCAGGGCACGGAGTTTCTCGAACGGGTAGGGCTGAAGCTGGGTCAGGGCATGGTTCATCGGCGCAAGGTCTCGTCAATCGTTAAAAGGTCACGCGGGTAGGGCTGGCATCGCTCGCCTGGCCGGCCTGCAGCTGCTGCACGATAGCCTCCTGCAGGCGGCTGCACAGCTGCGGGTCGGACAGCGGCTGGTTGTCGGCGTCGGTGATGAAGAACACGTCTTCCACGCGCTCGCCAAGGGTGGCGATCTTGGCGTTCTGCAGCGACAGATCAAACTCCAGGAAGATGCGCCCGATCCTGGCCAGCAGGCCCGGGCGGTCGGGGGCGGTGATCTCGAGGATGGTCACCGGCCGCTGGGCATCGTTGAGGATAGTGACCTGCGGCGGGAAGTTGAAGTGCTTGAGCTGGCGCGGCACCCGGCGCTGAATGATCGTCGGATAGTCCTCGGGGTTGCGCAGCGCTTCGGTCAGGCCGTCGCGAATCTGTTTGACCCGCTGCGGGTTGTCGCCGATCGAGCCACCGTCGTTGTCGAGCACGATATAGGTGTCGAGGGTGAACTGGCTGCTCGAGGTGATGATCCGCGCGTCATGGATGTTCAGGTTGAGCTGCGACATGGCCGCCACGGTCACGGCGAAGAAGTCGTGTTGGTCGGGGGCATAGATGAAGATCTGCGTGCCGCCCTCGAACTCGCGCGAGGTGGTTTCCTTGATCAGCACCAGTGGCCCACCGTCAGCGGGCTGCTGGAGGATGGCGTCACTGTGCCAGGCCACGTCGGCAGCGGTGTGCTTGAGGAAGTAGTCGTCACCCAGCTGTGACCAGAGCTGCTCCACGTCGTCCGGGTCGGTGCCCTCGCGGATCAGGATGTCCAGTGCCGCGCTCTGGGTCTGGCGAATCTGCTCTTCACGGTCCAGCGGGTTTTCCAACCCACGGCGCAGCGCGCGCTTGGTTTCGGTGTAGAGCTGGCGCAGCAGGCTGGCACGCCAGGAGTTCCACAGGCTCGGGTTGGTGGCGTTGATGTCGGCCACGGTCAGCACGTAGAGGTAGTCCAGGCGGGTTTCGTCACCCACGTGCAAGGCGAAATCGTTGATCACCTGCGGGTCGGACAGGTCCTTGCGCTGGGCGGTGGTGGACATCACCAGGTGGTTCAGCACCAGCCAGACGATCAGGCGGCTGTCCCAGGCGGGCAACTGGTGGCGCTCGCAGAACGCTTGCGCGTCCACCGCGCCCAGCTCCGAATGGTCACCCTGGCGGCCCTTGCCGATGTCGTGGTAAAGCCCGGCCAGGTAGATAAGCTCGGGTTTGGGCAGGCGGCCCATGAGCTTGCTGGCCAGCGGGAATTTTTCGGAAACCGGCGTGTACTGCAGTTTGCGCAGGTGCTTGATCAGGTTGAGCGTGTGCGCATCGACCGTATAAATGTGGAACAGGTCATGCTGCATCTGCCCGACGATCAGGCCGAACTCCGGCAGGTAGCGGCCAAGAATGCCGTAGCGGTTCATCCGCCGCAGGTTGCGGTGGATGCCGATCTCGCACTTGAACAGCTCGATGAACAGGCTGGTGTTGCGGATATCGTGGCGGAACGTTTCGTCGATCAGGTGGCGGTGTTCGCGCAGCAGGCGCACGGTGTCGGCACGTACCCCTTTGATCTCCGGGTGCTGGGCCATCAGCACGAAAATTTCCAGCATGGCGAATGGCGTGCGCTTGAACACGTTCGGCTTGGTCGCTTCTATATAGCCGTCGTGCAGGCGGAAGCGCGCATTCAGCGGCTGAGTAGTGCCACTGTCCTCGTCGGCGAGGATGACTTCCTCGAAGTGCTGGATGATCAGGTCGCACAACTGGCTGATGCTCATCACCACCCGGTAGTACTGCTGCATGAACTGTTCAATCGCGCGCTTGGGGTTTTCGTCGCTGTAGCCCAGCAGCGCGGCGATGCTGCGCTGGTGATCGAACAGCAAGCGGTCTTCGGCGCGCCCGGCCAGCATGTGCAGGGCATAGCGCACTTTCCACAGGAAATCCTGGGACGAGGCCAGCAGTTCGTTCTCGCTTTCCAGCAAGAAGCCTTCGCCTGCCAGTGCGTGCAGGTTCAGGGTGCCGTATTGGCGGCGGGCCACCCACAGCACGGTCTGGATGTCGCGCAGGCCACCGGGTGAACCCTTGACGTTGGGCTCAAGGTTGTACTCGGTGTCGTTGTACTTGTGGTGGCGGGCCTTGAGCTCGGCACGCTTGGCCAGGAAGAACTCCTTGCTCGGCCACATGTGCTCGGTGCTGGTAACTTCGAGCATGCGCTGGCGCAACGCTTCGGGGCCGGCAATCGTGCGGCTTTCCATCATGTTGGTGATGACCGTGAGGTCCGCACGCGCCTGTTCGGCACATTCGTCGACGGTGCGCACGCTCTGGCCCACTTCCAGGCCGATGTCCCACAGCAGGGTAAGGAAGCGCTCGATGGCCTCGCGGTACTGCTCGTGCTCGGCGGCGCCCAGCAGGATCAGCAGGTCGATGTCCGAATGCGGGTGCAGTTCACCGCGCCCGTAGCCGCCCACTGCGACCAGGGCGATACCGTGCTGGTCGCCCCAGTCGAACTGGTTCCAGGCCTGCTGCAGGATGTTGTCGACGAGCCAGGCGCGGTCCTCGATCAGCCGGCGGATCTCGCGGCCATCGCGAAAACGCTTGTCGAGCACCTCGCCAGCCTGGCGGATGGCTTTCTTGAAGGCGGTGATAGGGCTCGCCTTGAGGGCCAGTTCCGCCTGGAACTGGCCGCGGTCGAACAGCTCGGGATCCACCTGGGGCATTGCGTCGCGTTCCTGTCGTGGGGTGCCTGGCGCGGACTCAGGCCGAGGTGCGCGCGATGGTGTCGTCCTTGCGCAGGGTAAAGATCTCGTAGCCGGTAGCGGTCACCACCAGGGTGTGCTCCCACTGGGCCGAGAGCTTGCGGTCCTTGGTGATGGCGGTCCAGCCGTCGCCCAGCACCTTGGTGTCGGCCTTGCCCTGGTTGATCATCGGCTCGATGGTGAAGGTCATGCCTTCTTTGAGTTCCATGCCGGTGCCGGCGCGGCCGTAGTGAAGAATTTGCGGTTCTTCGTGGAACACCTTGCCGATGCCATGGCCACAGAATTCGCGCACCACCGAGAAACCGTTCTTTTCAGCGTGCTTCTGGATCACTTCGCCGATGTCGCCCAGGCGGCAGCCAGGCTTGACCAGTTCGATGGCCTTGTACATGCATTCCTGGGTGACCTGGGACAGGCGCTCGGCCCACACGGGTACCTTGCCGACGTGGAACATGCGGCTGGTGTCGCCGTGATAGCCGTCCTTGATCACGGTGACGTCGATGTTCAGCGTGTCACCGTCCTTTAGTGGCTTGTCGTTGGGGATGCCGTGGCAGACCACATGGTTGATCGAGGTGCAGATCGACTTGGGGTAGCCCTTGTAGTTGAGCGGCGCCGGGATGGCCTGCTGGACGTTGACGATGTAGTCGTGGCACAGGCGGTCCAGTTCTTCGGTGGTGACACCGGGCTTGACGTGCGCTTCGATCATTTCCAGCACGTCGGCGGCCAGGCGGCCGGCGATGCGCATCTTCTCGATGTCTTCTGCGGTCTTGATGGTGACGGTCATTACAGGCTCTCTACGGCGCCGTGCACGGCGCGAACAAACGGGAAAGGCCGGATTCTAGCAGAGCAGGGCGGCAATCGGTCGGGATAAAGGCGGCCAAGCTGCTGTCTATAGAGGGCATTCTGGCCTGAAAGCCTGGGTGCTGCAAAAGCCGCTGACGGACGCAACAGTATTCGGGTTCCGTTCGCTCGCGGTCTGTGGTATAAAATGCGCCGCTTTCGGGGTAGACCCCGTTAGCCTTAAACCCACACACGTGTCGACACGATGACCTGGGTGCCCCGAATTGCAGAATTTGCGGGTTGGTCATTGGGATGCGTGGAGGCCCAACCCGACTTACCAAGGAACTATCATGTCCCAAGTCAACATGCGCGATATGCTGAAGGCCGGTGTGCACTTCGGTCACCAGACCCGTTACTGGAACCCGAAAATGGGCAAGTACATTTTCGGCGCGCGTAACAAGATCCACATCATCAACCTGGAAAAAACCCTGCCGATGTTCAACGAGGCTCTGGCCTTCGTAGAGCGCCTGGCCCAGGGCAAGAACAAGATCATGTTCGTCGGCACCAAGCGTTCCGCCGGCAAGATCGTCGCCGAGCAAGCTGCTCGTGCCGGTTCGCCATACGTTGACCACCGCTGGTTGGGCGGCATGCTGACCAACTACAAAACCATCCGTGCTTCGATCAAGCGTCTGCGCGACCTGGAAACTCAGGCCGAAGATGGCACCTTTGCCAAGCTGACCAAGAAAGAAGCCCTGATGCGTTCGCGCGATCTGGAAAAGCTGGACCGCAGCCTGGGTGGTATCAAGGACATGGGCGGCCTGCCTGATGCCCTGTTCGTGATCGACGTTGACCACGAGCGCATTGCTATCACCGAAGCCAACAAGCTGGGCATCCCGGTTATCGGCGTTGTCGATACCAACAGCAGCCCGGAAGGTGTTGACTACATCATCCCAGGTAACGATGACGCCATTCGCGCTATCGAGCTGTACATGACTTCGATGGCTGACGCCATCATCCGCGGCCGCAACAACGTTGCTGGCGGCACCGAAGTCTACGCTGAAGAAGCGGCTGCACCTGCTGCTGAGTAATTGACGCCTGGCGTCTACTTGGCACGCAAAAAGGGGGCTCTGCCCCCTTTTTGCCACCTTGAAATCCTGCTGTCAGCAACGGCCCCGCACTATGGGCCTGCTGAGACGAAAACAGCGGATTTGCAGAATTGAACGCCCGTGACGAGCGGGTGGAATGGTTGAAAAACTTTCCAAGAGGATTTTGAAATGGCAGAGATTACTGCGGCGCTGGTCAAAGAACTGCGCGAGCGTACCGGCGAAGGCATGATGGATTGCAAGAAGGCGCTGACCAAGGCCGGCGGCGACATCGAAAAAGCCATTGACGACATGCGTGCCTCCGGCGCCATCAAGGCTGCCAAAAAGGCTGGCAACGTTGCTGCTGAAGGCGCTATCGCCATCAAGGCCGACGAAAAGTCCGCCGTTCTGCTGGAAGTGAACTCGCAGACCGACTTCCTGGCCCTGCAAGACGACTTCAAGAACTTCGTTGCTGAAAGCGTCGAGCAAGCCTTCGCCGAGAAGCTGACCGATGCCGCTCCGCTGATCGCTTCCCGTGAAGCGGCTCGCGAAGCCCTGGTTGCCAAGGTTGGCGAGAACGTCAACATCCGTCGCCTGGTGCGCGTTGAAGGTGACGTTGTCGGTACCTACCTGCACGGCAACAAGATCGGTGTTGCTGTTGTGCTGAAGGGCGGCGACGTTCAACTGGCCAAAGAAATCGCCATGCACGTGGCTGCCAGCAACCCAGAGTTCCTGCTGCCATCGGAAGTCTCGGCTGAGGCTATCGAGCGTGAGAAGGCGGTCTTCCTGCAACTGAACGAAGACAAGATCAAAGGCAAGCCTGAGAACATCGTCGAGAACATGATCAAAGGCCGTATTTCCAAGTTCCTGGCCGAAGCCAGCCTGGTTGAACAGGCCTTCGTCATGAACCCGGAAATCAAAGTCGGCGAACTGGCCAAGAAAGCCGGCGCTGAAATCGTTTCCTTCACCTACTTCAAAGTAGGCGAAGGCATCGAGAAGCCGGTCGACAACTTCGCTGAAGAAGTTGCTGCTCAGCTGGCTGCTGCCAAGCAGTAAGACAGACCCGTCTGTCGCCCCAAAGAGGCTGCCCGCTCACGCGCGCAGCCTCTTTGTCAAAGCGGGAGTGGTTTTCAGAACCGTTCCTCGCTGACGCAGTCGCTGCGTCACGTTAGAGTTACACGCAGGCTCAAACAGCCCGCAGAATTTTACAAACGCCGCAGGAGAGATTCGCAATGGCTCAGCAGGGCAGTGGTTATCAGGCTCGCTATAAACGCATTCTACTCAAACTTAGCGGCGAGGCCCTGATGGGCTCGGAAGAGTTCGGGATCGACCCCAAGGTCCTGGATCGCATGGCGCTGGAGGTCGGCCAGCTGGTCGGCATCGGTGTTCAGGTAGGTCTGGTAATCGGCGGTGGCAACCTGTTCCGTGGTGCGGCGCTCAGTGCAGCCGGCATGGATCGCGTCACCGGTGACCACATGGGCATGCTGGCGACCGTGATGAACGCCCTGGCCATGCGCGACGCGCTGGAGCGGGCAAACATTACCGCCATCGTCATGTCGGCCATTTCCATGGTTGGCGTAACCGATCACTATGATCGCCGCAAAGCCATGCGCCACCTCAATGCCAAAGAGGTCGTGATCTTCGCTGCCGGTACCGGCAACCCGTTCTTTACCACCGACTCCGCCGCTTGCCTGCGCGCCATCGAAATCGATGCCGACGTGGTATTGAAGGCAACCAAGGTCGATGGTGTATACACTGCAGATCCATTCAAGGACCCGCATGCCGAGAAGTTCGATCATCTGACCTACGATGAAGTGCTGGATCGCAAGCTGGGTGTGATGGATCTGACGGCAATCTGTCTGTGCCGCGACCACAAGATGCCGTTGCGCGTCTTCAACATGAACAAACCCGGCGCCTTGCTGAACATCGTGCATGGCGGCGCGGAAGGAACTCTGATCGAGGAAGTTCAAAAATGATCAACGCTATCAAGAAAGACGCCCAGGACCGCATGGGCAAGTCCATCGAGGCGCTGGGTCGCCACCTGGCAGCTATCCGCACCGGTCGCGCCCACCCAAGCATCCTGGACAGCGTCAAGGTGACTGCCTGGGGTAGCGAGATGCCGCTGAACCAGGTGGCTGCGATTTCCGTCGAAGACGCCCGCACCCTGAAAATTGTCGCCCACGACAAGAACCTCAGCGCAGCCATTGAAAAAGCCATCCTGACTTCCGACCTGGGCCTGAACCCGTCCAGCGCCGGTACCACCATCCGCGTACCGATGCCGGCCCTGACCGAGGAAACCCGCAAGGGTTACACCAAGCAGGCCAGCGGCGTTGCCGAAGATGCCAAGGTTGCCGTGCGTAACGTGCGCCGCGATGCCCTCGCCGACCTGAAGAAGCTGACCAAGGACAAGGAAATCAGCGAAGACGAAGAACGTCGCGCTGCTGACGAGATCCAGAAGCTCACCGACAAGTTCGTCGCTGACATCGACGCGGCGTTCAAAGCCAAGGAAAAGGACCTGTTGGCCGTTTAAGGCCGAGGTTTTTTAATGGAAAAGACCAAGCCAGCGGCGCCGTCCTCGGTGCCGCGACACGTCGCGATCATCATGGATGGCAACAACCGTTGGGCGAAGAAGCGCCTGTTGCCCGGTGTTGCCGGGCACAAGGCTGGCGTCGATGCCGTTCGCGCGGTCATCGAAGTCTGTGCCGAATCGGGGGTCGAGGTCCTGACCCTGTTCGCCTTCTCCAGCGAGAACTGGCAACGCCCCGCCGAAGAGGTTGGTGCGCTGATGGAGTTGTTCTTCTCGGCCCTGCGCCGTGAGGCTCGCCGCCTCAACGAGAACAACATCTGCTTGCGCATCATCGGCGATCGCTCACGCTTCCATCCCGAGCTGCAGGCTGCCATGCGTGAGGCCGAAGCGCTGACCGCCGGCAACAAGCGCTTCATCCTGCAGATCGCGGCCAACTACGGCGGCCAGTGGGACATTGCCCAGGCTGCCCAGCGCCTGGCGCGGGAAGTACAGGCCGGCCATCTGCGCCCGGACGACATTACGCCGGGTCTGCTGCAAACCTGCCTGTCCACGGGCGAGTTGCCGCTGCCCGACTTGTGTATCCGTACCGGCGGCGAGCGGCGCATCAGCAATTTCCTGCTGTGGCAGCTGGCCTATGCCGAGCTGTATTTCTCCGACCTGTACTGGCCGGACTTCAAACACGAGGCCATGCGCAATGCCCTGGCCGATTTCGCTTCGCGCCAGCGCCGCTTCGGTAAGACCAGCGAGCAGGTCGAGGCTGGAGCTCGTGCTTAATGCTTAAACAACGCATCATTACCGCGCTGATCCTGTTGCCGGTCGCGCTGGGTGGCTTCTTCCTGCTCAATGGTGGGGATTTCGCCCTGTTCATCGGCTTCGTGGTCACCCTCGGGGCCTGGGAGTGGGCGCGCCTAGCCGGTTTGATGGCCCAGCCGCTGCGCATTGCCTATGCCGCCGTCGTCGGCGGTGCGCTGATGCTGCTGCACCTGATGCCTGACCTGGCGCCCTGGGTGCTCGGTGCGTCGGTGATCTGGTGGGCACTGGCTACCTGGCTGGTGCTGACCTACCCGCGCAGCAGCGAACTGTGGGCGAGTGCGGCCTGTCGCCTGCTGATCGGCCTGCTGGTATTGCTACCGGCGTGGCAGGGCCTGGTGCTGCTCAAGCACTGGCCGCTGGGCAACTGGCTGATCCTGTCGGTGATGGTGCTGGTATGGGCCGCCGACATCGGTGCCTATTTCTCCGGTCGGGCCTTCGGCAAGCGCAAGCTGGCGCCGCAGGTCAGCCCGGGCAAGAGCTGGGAAGGCGTCTATGGCGGCCTGGCCGTCAGCCTGGTCATCACCCTGGCAGTCGGTATCAGCCGCGACTGGGGCATCGGCCAGATTTTGCTGGGTCTGCTGGGCGCCGCGCTGGTGGTCATGGCCTCGGTGATCGGTGACCTGACCGAAAGTATGTTCAAGCGCCGTTCCGGCATCAAGGACAGCAGTAACCTGCTGCCCGGCCATGGTGGCGTACTTGACCGCATCGACAGCCTGACCGCAGCCATCCCGCTGTTTGCGGTGCTGCTGTGGGCTGCCGAATGGGGTGTGATGTGAGTGCGGTGCAACGCATCACCGTGCTTGGCGCCACAGGCTCCATTGGCCTGAGCACGCTGGATGTGATCGCGCGTCACCCCGAGCGTTACTCGGTTTTCGCATTGAGCGGTTACTCGCGCATCGATGAGCTGCTGGCGTTGTGCGTGCGCCATCGTCCCGAGTTTGCGGTGGTGCCAAGTGCCGAGGGGGCTGCACGTTTACGTGACGGCCTGGCGGCAGCGGGTTGTGCCACGCAGGTGCTGGAAGGCGAGGCGGGGCTGTGCCAGGTGGCTGCGGCGGCGGAAGTGGATGCGGTCATGGCGGCAATCGTGGGCGCGGCCGGGCTGCGACCGACCTTGGCGGCCGTCGAGGCGGGCAAGAAGGTGCTGCTGGCCAACAAGGAGGCGCTGGTGATGTCTGGCGCGCTGTTCATGGAGGCGGTGCGGCGCAGTGGTGCCGTGCTGTTGCCGATCGACAGCGAGCACAATGCGATCTTCCAGTGCCTGCCGGGTGACTATGCCCGTGGCCTGAGCCAGGTGGGTGTGCGCCGCATCCTGCTCACCGCGTCGGGCGGCCCGTTCCGCGAAACACCGCATGCGGCGCTCGCCGATGTCACTCCGGAACAGGCCTGTGCCCATCCCAACTGGTCCATGGGTCGCAAGATTTCCGTGGATTCGGCCAGTATGATGAACAAGGGCCTGGAGTTGATCGAGGCGTGCTGGTTGTTCGATGCCTCGCCCGCCAAGGTCGAGGTGGTGGTGCACCCGCAGAGCGTGATCCACTCGCTGGTGGATTACGTGGACGGTTCGGTCCTCGCCCAGTTGGGTAACCCCGACATGCGCACGCCTATCGCCAACGCGCTGGCCTGGCCAGAGCGTATTGATTCCGGGGTTGCCCCGCTGGACTTGTTCGCCATCGCGCGTCTGGATTTCCAGGCCCCTGACGAACAGCGCTTCCCTTGCCTGCGCCTGGCGCGGCAGGCTGCCGAGGCCGGCAACAGCGCGCCCGCAGTGCTCAACGCGGCCAATGAAGTGGCGGTCGAGGCATTTCTGCAGCGGCGTATCCGCTTCCCGGAGATCGCGGGTATGATCGAACAGGTGCTCGATCAGGAGCCCGTAGTGCCACTGGCATCGTTGGACGCGGTATTTGCCGCCGACCAGCGTGCCCGGGAGTTGTCCCGCGAGTGGTTGAGGCGTCACGGTCACTGATGCAGGCCTGCCAGGGCTTGTGCGAAACGTCGTTCTGCTGAACGTCATCTGGAGAAAGATATGACTGCGCTCTACATGATTGTCGGCACCCTGGTGGCGTTGGGTGTTCTGGTCACGTTTCACGAATTCGGCCACTTCTGGGTGGCCCGACGCTGCGGCGTCAAGGTGCTGCGTTTTTCGGTAGGCTTCGGCACGCCGCTGCTGCGCTGGCATGATCGGCAGGGTACCGAGTTCGTGGTGGCAGCGATCCCGCTGGGTGGCTACGTCAAGATGCTCGATGAGCGCGAAGGCGATGTACCGCCTGCGCTGGCCGACCAGTCGTTCAACCGCAAAACCGTGCGTCAGCGCATTGCCATCGTCGCAGCAGGGCCGATTGCCAATTTCCTCTTGGCCATCGTGTTCTTCTGGCTGCTGGCCATGCTCGGCACCCAGCAGATCCGCCCGGTCATCGGTGGGGTCGAGGTAGACAGCCTGGCAGCCTCGGCAGGCCTGGCCGCCGGTCAGGAAATCGTATCCATCGATGGCAAACCGACCAGCGGTTGGTCAGCGGTCAACCTGCAACTGGTGCGCCGCCTGGGCGAGAGCGGCACCCTGCAGGTGGGCGTGCGCGATGAAGGCGCCAGCGCCGAGCGTCAACTGCAGATCAAGCTGGACCACTGGCTGAAAGGCGCTGACGAACCGGACCCTATCCAGTCCCTGGGCTTGCGCCCCTGGCGCCCGGTGATCGTGCCGGTGTTGGCCGAAATCGAATCGAAAGGGCCGGCCGCAGCGGCGGGCCTGAAGACGGGTGACAAGTTGCTGGCCATCGACGGTGCGGTCGTCTCCGAATGGCAGCAGGTGGTCGATGCCGTACGCGCCCGCCCGCATGCCAAGGTGGTGGTACGTGTCGAGCGCGACGGCGCTGCCCTGGATGTGCCGGTAACCCTGGCGCAGCGGGGTGAGGGCAAGGCCTCGGGCGGCTACCTGGGGGCAGGGGTAAAAGGTGGCGAATGGCCTGCCAACATGCTTCGCGAAGTCAGTTATGGCCCGCTGGAAGCGGTAGGCGAGGGCTTGTCGCGCACCTGGACCATGAGTGTCCTGACCCTCGAGTCGCTGAAGAAAATGCTGTTCGGAGAGCTCTCGGTAAAAAACTTGAGCGGACCGATAACCATTGCTAAAGTGGCGGGCGCTTCAGCCCAGTCCGGCGTGGGGGATTTCCTGAATTTCCTGGCCTACCTGAGCATAAGCCTGGGGGTTCTTAACCTGCTGCCCATTCCAGTACTGGATGGGGGGCATTTGCTGTTTTACCTGGTTGAGTGGGCGCGCGGTCGTCCGCTGTCGGACCGGGTACAAGGTTGGGGGGTCCAGATCGGTATCAGTTTGGTCATAGGGGTGATGTTGCTCGCCCTGATCAACGATCTGGGTCGACTTTAAAAGCTTCGCTCAATTGCGAACCCGCCGTCTTTTCGCGGCGGGTTGTTTATTGCCAGTTGGAATAAAAGGACTTCATGAAACGTCTGCTGCTAACTGCGGTCCTCTCCGCACTGATGATCGCTGAAGTTCACGCCGAGTCCTTCACCATCTCCGATATTCGTGTCAACGGCCTGCAGCGGGTATCCGCCGGCAGCGTCTTCGGTGCCTTGCCCCTGAACGTGGGCGACCAGGCCGACGATCGGCGCCTCGTGGACTCGACCCGTTCCCTGTTCAAGACCGGTTTCTTCCAGGACATCCAGCTGAACCGCGATGGCAATGTCCTGATCATCAACGTGGTCGAGCGCCCGTCGGTGTCGAGCATCGAGATCGAAGGCAACAAGGCGATCAGCACCGAAGACCTGATGAAGGGCCTGAAGCAGTCGGGCCTGGCCGAAGGTGAAATCTTCCAGCGCGCCACCCTCGAAGGTGTGCGTAACGAGCTGCAGCGCCAGTACGTGGCCCAAGGCCGCTACTCGGCCGAGGTCGACGCCGAAGTCGTGCCGCAGCCGCGCAACCGCGTCGCGCTGAAAATCAAGATCAACGAAGGCACCGTCGCCGCCATCCAGCACATCAACGTGGTGGGCAACAACGTCTTCGACGACGAAGAGCTGTCGCAGCTGTTCGAGCTGAAAACTACCAACTGGCTGTCGTTCTTCAAGAACGACGACAAGTACGCCCGTGAAAAACTGTCCGGTGACCTGGAGCGTCTGCGTTCCTACTACCTGGACCGCGGCTACATCAACATGGATATCGCCTCTACCCAGGTGTCCATCACGCCAGACAAGAAGCACGTCTACATCACCGTCAACATCAACGAAGGCGAGAAGTACACCGTCCGTGACGTGAAGCTCTCCGGTGACCTCAAGGTCCCTGAAGACCAGGTCAAGTCGCTGCTGCTGGTGCAGCCGGGCCAGGTATTCTCGCGCAAGGTGATGACCACCACGTCCGAGCTGATCACCCGTCGCCTGGGTAACGAAGGCTATACCTTCGCCAACGTCAACGGCGTGCCGCAGCCCAACGATGAAGACCACACCGTCGATATCATGTTCGTGGTCGACCCGGGCAAGCGTGCCTACGTCAACCGCATCAACTACCGCGGCAACACCAAGACCGAAGACGAAGTGCTGCGTCGCGAGATGCGCCAGATGGAAGGCGGCTGGGCTTCGACCTACCTGATCGACCAGTCCAAGACCCGTCTTGAGCGTCTGGGCTTCTTCAAGGAAGTCAACGTCGAAACGCCACCGGTGCCTGGCACCGATGACCAGGTCGACGTCAACTACAGCGTCGAAGAACAAGCCTCCGGCTCGATCACCGCCAGCGTCGGTTTCGCCCAGAGCGCCGGCCTGATCCTCGGCGGCTCGATCAGCCAGAGCAACTTCCTGGGTACCGGTAACAAGGTGTCCATCGGCCTGACCCGTTCCGAGTACCAGACCCGATACAACTTCGGCTTCGTCGACCCCTACTTCACTGCCGACGGCGTCAGCCTGGGCTACAACGCCTTCTACCGCAGCACCGACTACGACGACCTCGATGTCGACGTTGCCAGCTATGCGGTCGACAGCCTTGGCGCCGGCGTCAGCCTGGGTTACCCGATCAGCGAGACCTCGCGCCTGACCTACGGCCTTAGCGTGCAGCAGGACAAGATCAAGACCGGCAAATACACCGTTGACGAGATCTTCAATTTCCTCGAAGAAGAGGGCGATAGCTTCCTCAACTTCAAAGCGTCGATCGGCTGGTCCGAGTCGACCTTGAACAAAGGCGTGTTGGCTACCCGTGGTCACTCCCAAAGTTTGACCCTGGAATCCACCATTCCGGGCAGCGACCTGTCGTTCTACAAGCTCGACTACCGTGGCCAGCTGTTCAAGCCGATCAATAACGACTACACCCTGCGCCTGCACACTGAACTGGGCTATGGTGATGGTTTCGGTGGCACTTCCGGCCTGCCGTTCTACGAGAACTACTACGCGGGTGGCTTCAACTCCGTCCGTGGTTTCAAGGACAGCAGCCTGGGCCCGCGCAGCACGCCGAGTAAGGGTACCAACCCGGGCACTATCGAAGACCCGGATCAGGACCCGCTGCCGTTCGGTGGCAACGTGCTGGTCCAGGGTGGTGTAGAACTGCTGTTCCCGCTGCCGTTCGTCAAAGACCAACGTTCGCTGCGCACTTCCGTGTTCTGGGACGTGGGTAACGTGTTCGACACCAATTGCGGTTCCAAGCCTGATTGCGCCAAGGTCGGTTTCTCGGACATGGCCAGCTCCGTGGGCCTGGGTGTGACCTGGATTACTGCGCTGGGCCCGTTGAGCTTCAGCCTGGCGATGCCGATCAAGAAACCGGACGACGCCGATACCCAGGTGTTCCAATTCTCTCTGGGCCAGACCTTCTAAGGTCGGCCCTTGCATAACGACAACGGTTTATCCAGGAGTGCATCGTGCGTAAGTTGACTCAACTGGCCATCTTGGCCGCGGCGCTGGTCGCCACCCCGGCTTTCGCCGAAATGAAGGTTGCCGTCCTGAACTATCAGATGGCCCTGCTTGAATCGGATGCCGCCAAGAAGTACGCGGTCGATGCCGAGAAAAAATTCGGCCCGCAACTGACCAAGCTCAAGAGCCTGGAAAGCAGCGCCAAGGGCATCCAGGACCGCCTGATCAAAGGCGGCGACAAGATGCAGCAGCAGGAGCGTGAGCGCCTGGAGCTCGAGTTCAAGCAAAAGGCCCGCGACTTCCAGTTCCAGTCCAAGGAACTGAACGAAGCCAAGGCCGTTGCTGATCGCGACATGCTCAAGCAGCTCAAGCCCAAGCTGGACGGCGCTGTCGAGGAAGTGATCAAGAAGGGCGGTTTCGACCTGGTCCTTGAGCGTGGCGCGGTCATCGATGTCAAACCTCAGTACGACATCACCCGCCAAGTCATCGAGCGCATGAACCAAGCCCGTTGATATGACCTTGACCATGACGCTTGGCCAGCTGGCCGAAGCCCTCGGGGCCACCCTCAAGGGGCCCGAGGCGCTGCAGATTACCGGGCTGGCCACCTTGCAGGAGGCCGGGCCCGGTCAATTGAGCTTCCTCGCCAACCCGCAGTACCGCAAATTCCTGGATAACAGCCAGGCGGCAGCGGTACTGCTGAAGGCTGCGGATGCTGAAGGCTTTGCCGGCAACGCACTGATCGTCGCTGATCCGTACCTGGCCTATGCACGCATTTCCCATCTGTTCGATCCCAAGCCCAAGGCTGTGGCGGGAGTTCATCCCAGCGCCGTGGTAGCTGAAGATGCGCAGGTGGATGCCAGTGCCAGCATCGGCCCGTTTGCGGTCGTCGAGAGCGGTGCGCGGATTGCGGCCAATGTCAGCATCGGTGCTCATTGCGTGGTCGGTGCCCGCTGCGTCATCGGCGAGGGTGGTTGGCTGGCGCCACGGGTCACCCTGTACCATGACGTGACCATCGGCAAGCGTGTCGTCATCCAGTCGGGTGCGGTGATCGGTGGCGAAGGCTTCGGCTTCGCCAACGAGAAGGGCGTGTGGCGCAAGATTGCCCAGATTGGCGGCGTGACCATCGGTGATGATGTGGAAATCGGCGTCAATACAGCCATTGACCGTGGTGCGCTGTCTGACACGCGCATTGCCGACGGGGTCAAACTCGACAACCAGATCCAGATCGCCCATAACGTCCAGATCGGCGAGCACACGGCCATGGCTGCCTGTGTTGGCATTTCCGGCAGCACGCGCATCGGTAAGCACTGCACCATTGCTGGCGGTGTCGGCATGGTGGGCCATATTGACGTCTGTGATAACGTTTTCGTGTCTGGCATGACCATGGTGACCCGATCGATCACCGAACCGGGTGCCTATTCTTCCGGCACAGCCATGCAGCCATTGGCTGACTGGCGCAAGAGCGCCGCGCGTATCCGCCACCTGGACGACATGGCCAAGCGTCTCCAGCAGGTGGAAAAGCGCATCGATACCGTGACCTCAGGTGGCCAGCCGGCATCAGAAGGCTGATACCATTCCCTGAGCAAGAGTGAACAGACGCTAGCTGGCTCCTCTTTGGACTGCAAAAGGAGCGCGTGGTCAGCACCTGCGCTCCCTATTCTTATTACAGGCTTCCCCCCGAAATGATGGACATCAACGAGATTCGCGAATACCTGCCTCACCGTTACCCGTTCCTGCTGGTGGACCGCGTGACGGATCTGGACTTCGAGGCCCAGAGCATTCGTGCCTACAAGAATGTCAGCATCAACGAGCCGTTCTTCAATGGCCATTTCCCGGCCCACCCGATCATGCCGGGCGTTCTGATCATCGAGGCCATGGCCCAGGCGGCCGGTATTCTCGGTTTCAAGATGCTTGATGCCAAGCCGGCTGATGGCACCCTGTACTACTTTGTCGGTTCCGACAAACTGCGTTTCCGTCAGCCGGTATTGCCGGGTGACCAGCTTGTGCTGGAAGCCAAGTTCCTCAGCCGCAAGAGCATGATCTGGAAATTCGAATGCCGCGCCCTGGTCGACGGCAAGCCTGTATGCTCGGCACAGATCACCTGCGCGGAACGCTCCCTATGAATTCGATTGATCCACGGGCCATCATCGACCCATCGGCCAAGCTGGCCGATGGTGTCGAGGTGGGCCCGTGGTCGATCGTAGGCCCCGATGTCGAAATCGGGGAGGGCACCATCATTGGCCCGCATGTGGTGCTCAAAGGGCCGACCCGTATCGGCAAGCACAACCGTATCTACCAGTTTTCCTCGATCGGCGAAGACACCCCTGACCTCAAGTACAAGGGTGAGCCGACCCGTCTGGTGATTGGCGATCACAATGTGATCCGCGAGGGCGTGACCATTCACCGCGGTACCGTTCAGGACCGTGCCGAAACCACCCTGGGCGATCACAACCTGATCATGGCCTATGCGCACATCGGTCACGACAGTGTCATCGGCAATCATTGCATTCTGGTGAACAACACCGCGTTGGCCGGGCATGTGCACGTCGGCGACTGGGCGATTCTGTCCGGGTACACCCTGGTGCACCAGTACTGCCATATCGGTGCTCATGCGTTTTCTGGCATGGGTACGGCGATCGGTAAGGACGTGCCGGCCTTCGTCACGGTGTTCGGCAGCCCGGCCGAAGCCCGAAGCATGAACTTCGAAGGCATGCGCCGCCGGGGTTTCAGCGACGAGGTCATTCATACCCTGCGGCGTTGCTACAAGATCGTCTATCGCCAGGGCCTGACCGTCGAAGATGCAATCAAGGCGCTGGACGAGCCGGCAGCCCAGCACCCCGAGGTCGAGCTGTTCCGTCAGTCGATCCTTAATTCCGCACGCGGCATCACGCGCTGACATGGCCCAGCTTTGCGTAGCCCTGGTCGCGGGTGAGGCCAGCGGCGATATTCTCGGTTCCGGCTTGATGCGCGCCCTCAAGGCCCGCCATCCCGACGTACGGTTCATCGGCGTTGGCGGCCCCTTGATGGAAGCCGAAGGCCTGCAGTCCTACTTCCCCATGGAACGCCTGGCCGTGATGGGCCTGGTCGAAGTGCTGGGGCGCCTGCGCGAGCTGCTCAAGCGCCGTAAACTGCTGATCCAGACGCTGATCGCCGAAAAGCCCGATGTGTTTATCGGCATCGACGCCCCGGATTTCACCCTCAATATCGAATTGAAATTGCGTCAGGCCGGCATCAAGACCGTGCACTACGTCAGCCCTTCCGTGTGGGCCTGGCGGCAGAAGCGCGTGCTGAAGATCCGTGAAGGCTGCGACCTGATGCTGACACTGCTGCCGTTTGAGGCGCGGTTCTACGAAGAGCAGGGTGTGCCGGTGCGCTTTGTCGGCCACCCGCTGGCCGACACCATCCCCCTCGAAGCGGATCGGCAGGCGGCGCGCAGTGAGCTTGGCCTGGGCCATGGCCCTGTGGTTGCATTGATGCCAGGCAGCCGTGGCGGTGAGGTCGGGCGCCTGGGGGCGCTGTTCCTCGATGCGGCCGAGCGCTTGCGCGAGCGGGTGCCAGGTGTGCGCTTCGTGCTGCCGTGTGCCAATGCCGCGCGGCGTGCCCAGGTCGAGCAGATGCTCGAAGGGCGCGAGCTGCCGCTGACCCTGCTCGACGGCCAGTCGCACCAGGCCTTGGCGGCCTGTGATGCGGTGCTGATTGCGTCAGGTACCGCCACCCTGGAGGCCCTGCTGTACAAGCGGCCCATGGTGGTGGCCTACCGCCTGGCGCCGCTGACCTACTGGATTCTCAAGCGCCTGGTGAAAAGCCCCTACGTGTCGTTGCCCAACCTGCTGGCCCAGCGTGCGCTTGTGCCTGAGCTGCTGCAGGATGACGCCACCAGCGAAGCCCTGGCGCAGACCTTGGCCCCCTTGGTGGCCGACGGCAGCCAGCAGACCGAACGTTTCGACGAGATTCACCGCACCCTGCGCCGGGACGCCTCAAACCAGGCGGCCGAGGCGGTGCTGGCTTTGCTCAAGGACCGCTGACATGCAAATAGGACTGGATTTCAACCTGGTCGAAGACCTGGTCGCCGGTGTCGATGAAGTCGGCCGTGGCCCGCTGTGCGGGGCGGTGGTCACCGCTGCCGTGATCCTCGATCCGGCACGGCCGATTCTGGGCCTGAATGATTCGAAGAAGCTCACCGAAGCCAAGCGCGAAGCGTTGTTCGACGAAATCTGCGAAAAGGCACTGAGCTTTTGCATTGCCCGCGCCGAGGTCGACGAAATCGACCGCCTGAACATCCTTCAGGCCACCATGCTGGCGATGCAGCGCGCGGTCGAGGGCCTGCACGTTACGCCCAAGCTGGCACTGATCGACGGCAACCGTTGCCCGAAACTCGCAGTGCCTGCGGCGCCGGTGATCAAGGGCGATAGCCAGGTGCCGGCGATCGCGGCGGCGTCGATCCTGGCCAAGGTGACACGTGACCGGGAGATGAGCGCGTTCGAGCTGATCTACCCCGGTTATGGCATCGGTGGGCACAAGGGCTACCCGACGCCGGTGCACCTTGAGGCCCTGGCGCGGCTTGGGCCGACGCCCATTCATCGGCGTTCCTTCGCGCCTGTGCGGGCGGCCTGGGAAGCGCGTGAAGGCGTTGTCGATTCCTTGATTTAGCCTGTCAGTGCCGCTGCGCGGCCCTTCGCGGGGCTGCACAGTAGCCGCAAAATACCCTCGCTTTTACGCTACAATCCCGCCCTTGTCGTTCTGCTACAGGATCATCCATGTCGGTTCCCTTCGTTCACCTTCGCGTGCACTCCGAATTCTCGCTGGTTGACGGTCTGGTGCGGATCAAACCGCTGGCCAAGGCGCTGGCGGGGATGAACATGCCGGCGGTGGCGATCACCGACCAGAGCAACATGTGCTCGCTGGTGAAGTTCTACAAGACCGCCATGGGCGCTGGGATCAAGCCGATCTGTGGTGCCGACCTGTGGCTGGCCGGGGCCGACCCGGAAGCACCGTTGTCGCGCATCTGCTTCCTGGCGATGAACCCGACGGGCTACCGCAACCTCACCGAGCTGATTTCGCGGGGCTGGGTCGAAGGCCAGCGCAATGGCCTGGTGATTCTGCAGCGTGAATGGATCGCCCCCGCCAGCGAGGGCCTGATCGCCTTGTCCGCCGGCAAGGAAGGTGACATCGGCGCGGCGCTGCTGGGTGGCAGGGTTGAAGAGGCCGAAGCGCTGCTGCGCGATTGGCTGGGCATGTTCCCCGAGCGCTTCTACGTCGAAGTGCAGCGCACCAACCGCGCGCGCGACGAAGAATACGTGCACGCCGCCGTGGCTCTGGCCGACAAGGTTGGCGCACCGCTGGTGGCGACCAACGATGTGCGCTTTATCAAGCAGGCCGACTACGATGCCCACGAAACCCGTGTCTGCATCGGTGAGGGCTGGACCCTGGACGACCCGCGTCGCCCGCGTAACTACAGCGACCAGCAGTACCTCAAGAGCTCGGACGAAATGGCCGAGCTGTTCAGCGACCTGCCCGACGCCATCGCCAACACCGTCGAAATCGCCAAGCGTTGCAACATCCAGGTGCAGTTGGGCAAGCACTTCCTGCCCGACTTCCCCACGCCCAACGGCATGGGCATCGACGATTATCTGCGCCATGTCTCCCATGAAGGCCTGGAGGAGCGCCTGGCGGTGCTCTGGCCCAAGGAGACCACGCCAGACTATGAAGAAAAGCGCCAGGTCTACCTGGACCGCCTGAAGTTCGAGCTGGATATCATCATCCAGATGGGCTTCCCGGGCTACTTCCTGATCGTTATGGACTTCATCAAGTGGGCCAAGAACAACGGTGTGCCGGTGGGCCCGGGCCGGGGTTCGGGTGCCGGTTCGCTGGTCGCCTACGTGCTGAAGATCACCGACCTCGACCCGCTGGCCTACGACCTGCTGTTCGAGCGCTTCCTCAACCCTGAACGTGTATCCATGCCCGACTTCGACGTCGACTTCTGCATGGATGGCCGCGACCGGGTCATTGAATATGTGGCTGATGCCTACGGGCGTAACGCGGTCAGCCAGATCATCACCTTCGGTACCATGGCCGCCAAGGCGGTGGTGCGCGACGTGGCGCGGGTGCAGGGCAAGTCCTACGGCCTGGCCGACCGCCTGTCGAAGATGATCCCCTTCGAAGTCGGCATGACCCTGGAGAAGGCCTACGAGCAGGAAGAAATCCTGCGTGACTTCCTCAAGGGCGACGAAGATGCCCGCGAGATCTGGGACATGGCCCTCAAGCTCGAGGGCGTCACCCGTGGCACCGGCAAACACGCCGGTGGCGTGGTAATCGCCCCGACCAAACTCACCGACTTCTCGCCGATCGCCTGTGACGAAGAAGGCGGCGGCCTGGTGACCCAGTTCGACAAGGACGATGTCGAGGCCGCCGGGCTGGTCAAGTTCGACTTCCTCGGCCTGCGCACACTGACCATCATCAAGTGGGCGATGGAGACGATCAACCGTGAGCAGGCCAAGCAGGACCTGCCGGACCTGAACATCGACTTCATTCCGCTGGATGACCGCAAGACCTACGAGCTGCTGCAAAAAGCCGAGACCACGGCGGTGTTCCAGCTCGAATCGCGCGGCATGAAGGAGCTGATCAAGAAGCTCAAGCCGGACTGCCTGGAAGACCTTATCGCACTGGTGGCGCTGTTCCGCCCGGGCCCGCTGCAGTCGGGCATGGTGGACGACTTCATCAACCGCAAGCACGGCCGCGCCGAGCTGGCCTACCCGCACCCGGATTACCAGTATGACGGCCTGCAGCCGGTACTGGCGCCGACCTACGGCATCATCCTGTATCAAGAACAAGTGATGCAGATTGCCCAGGTCATGGCCGGCTATACCCTGGGCGGTGCCGACATGCTGCGTCGTGCCATGGGTAAGAAAAAGCCCGAGGAAATGGCCAAGCAGCGCGGCGGTTTCATCGAAGGTTGCGCCAATAACGGCATTGATGGTGACCTGGCAGGTAACATCTTCGACCTGGTAGAGAAGTTCGCCGGTTACGGTTTCAACAAATCTCACTCTGCCGCCTATGGCCTGGTGTCGTACCAGACCGCCTGGCTCAAGACCCACTACCCGGCGCCGTTCATGGCGGCGGTGTTGTCGGCGGATATGCACAACACCGACAAGGTGGTGGTGCTGATCGAGGAAGTGCGCAGCATGAAGCTGCGCCTCGACGCGCCCGATGTGAACACCTCCGACTTCAAGTTCACCGTCAACGACGATGGCCGTATCGTCTATGGCCTGGGCGCGATCAAGGGTGTGGGCGAGGGGCCGGTCGAAGCCATCGTCGAAGTGCGTGCGCAGGGCGGGCCGTTCAAGGACCTGTTCGATTTCTGTGAGCGCGTGGACCTCAAGCGCGTCAACAAGCGCACCCTCGATGCGCTGATCCGCAGTGGTGCACTGGACCGCCTCGGCCCGTACTTCCATGACGAAATCAAGGCCTACCAGGCCAACATCGACCGCAACCGCGCAACCTTGCTGGCGGCGCTGGAAGAGGCGGTCAAGTCTGCCGAGCAGACCGCACGTACCGCCGACAGTGGCCATGTCGACCTGTTCGGCGGGTTGTTCGTGGAGGCCGATTCGGACGTCTATGCCAACCACCGCAAGGTCCGCGAACTCACCCTCAAAGAGCGCCTCAAAGGCGAGAAGGACACGCTTGGCCTGTACCTCACCGGCCACCCGATTGATGAGTACGAAAGCGAGATACGCCGTTTCGCCCGCCAGCGCATCATCGACCTGAAGCCGTCCCGTGAGTCGCAGACGATCGCCGGCATGATCATTGCCCTGCGGGTAATGAAGAACAAGAAGGGTGACAAGATGGGTTTCGTCACGCTTGATGACCGCTCTGGGCGTATCGAGGCGTCGCTGTTTGCCGACTCCTTCATGGCTGCCCAGTCACTGTTGCAGAACGATGCCATGGTCGTGGTCGAAGGCGAGGTCAGCAACGATGACTTCTCCGGTGGCCTGCGCCTGCGGGTCAAGCAGGTGATGACCATGGAAGATGCCCGCACGCGTCTGGCCGAAAGCCTGCGCCTGAAAGTCGCCCATGACGCGCTCAAGGGCGACCGCCTGAACTGGCTGGGTGAGCTGATCACCCGGCACCGCGGCGGCTGCCCGATCACCCTGGAGTACACCGGCAGTGACGCCAAGGCCATGCTGCAGTTCGCCGATGAATGGTCGATCGACCCGGCGGACGGCCTGATTCAGGCGCTGCGTGACCAGTTCGGGCGTGAGAACGTCTTCCTGCAATATCGTTGAATCGACGAATTTTAATCTCGACCTGAATGCGCCCGATCCCTTAAGGTAGGGCGCCAAACGGATCAACCGGCCGGCCGCCTGGCCGTAGACCCAAGACGGATGCCTATGAACCCGAATTTCCTCGATTTCGAACAGCCGATTGCCGACCTGCAAGCCAAGATCGAAGGGCTGCGCCTGGTGGGTAACGACAACTCGCTGAACATCAGCGATGAAATTGCCCGTCTGCAAGACAAGAGCAATACCCTGACCGAAAGCATCTTCGGCAACCTGACCAGCTGGCAGATCGCCCGCCTGGCCCGTCACCCGCGTCGTCCATACACCCTGGACTACCTGCAGCACATCTTCACCGAATTCGAAGAGCTGCACGGTGACCGCCACTTCTCCGACGACGCCGCGATCGTGGGCGGTACCGCGCGCCTGGATGGCCAGGCGGTGATGGTCATCGGCCACCAGAAGGGCCGTGAAGTGCGTGAGAAAGTGCGCCGCAACTTCGGCATGCCACGCCCAGAGGGCTACCGCAAGGCGTGCCGCCTGATGGAAATGGCCGAGCGCTTCAAGATGCCGATCCTGACCTTCATCGACACACCGGGCGCCTACCCGGGCATCGACGCCGAAGAGCGCAACCAGAGCGAAGCGATCGCCTGGAACCTGCGCGTCATGGCGCGCCTGAAGACGCCAATCATCGCCACCGTGATCGGTGAGGGTGGTTCTGGCGGTGCGCTGGCCATTGGTGTGTGCGATCAGCTGAACATGCTGCAGTACTCCACCTACTCGGTGATCTCGCCAGAAGGTTGCGCTTCGATCCTGTGGAAGACCGCCGACAAGGCTGCCGATGCCGCCGAGGCCATGGGCATCACGGCCGAGCGCCTGAAGAGCCTGAACATCGTCGACAAGGTGATTCAGGAGCCGCTGGGCGGCGCCCACCGTGACCCGGCGCAGATGGCGGAAAGCATTCGTGCCGACCTGGTGCAGCAGTTGGACATGCTTGGCAAGCTCGATAATGACGCGCTGTTGGCCCGTCGCTACGAGCGTCTGATGAGCTACGGCCTCTGATGCATCACTGGGGCCGCTTTGCGGCCCCAGCGATTCCAAGCCGTGTGAGGCCCTCATGCTCAACCTCACCCCCTGGCTTCAAGCCCCCGCCTGGCACATCGCTTTCTCCGGCGGCCTCGACTCCACCGTCCTCCTGCACCTGCTGGCCGATTACGCCCGTACTCACCCAGCGCCTCCTCTGCACGCCATCCATATCCATCATGGCCTACAGCCTGCGGCTGACGCCTGGCCTGCGCACTGCACGCATGTCTGCGCCACGCTAGGCATCCCGCTCAGCGTGATACACGTCCAGGTCGCGCCCGGTGCCAGCCTCGAGCAGGCTGCCCGCGATGCCCGTTACGCGGCATTCAAGCAACGGCTCGGCCCCGGTGAAGTGCTATTCACCGGGCAACATCGCGAAGACCAGGCAGAAACCTTGCTCTTTCGTCTGTTGCGCGGCAGCGGCCTGCGCGGTTTGGCCGCGATGCCGGCCCAGCGGGCGCTGGGGCAGGGCACCCTGGCCAGGCCATTGCTCGGGATTGCGCGCCAACAGTTGCAGGCGTATGCCCAAATCCAGGGGTTAAGCTGGATTGAAGACCCCTCTAACAGCGACACCGCCTTTGCCCGCAACTATTTGCGCGGCAAAGTGTTCCCCGTGCTGCAGCAGCGTTGGCCGCAGGCTAGCCAGAACCTGGCCCGTTGCGCCGAGCACCTGGGTGAAGCGCTGGGGCTGCTGGATGAAGTGGCCCAGGCCGATCTGGCCAAGGCCGGGGAGGGCGCTGCTGCGCCCTGGGCGCGGCTGGATTCCCTCGACCTTGCAGTGCTCACGGCGCTGACGCCCGCTCGTCAGCGCAATGCCCTGCAATACTGGCTCAGCATTCGCACCCGGTTGCCCGACGCGCGTCACTGGGCTGGCTGGGCCGATCTGCGTGATGCCGCAGCCGACGCCCAGCCGGTCTGGCGCCTGGCCGACGGCCGGTTGCTGCGCAGCAACGGCCGTATCTGGTGGTTGAGCGGTGACTGGTTGCAGGCACCGCAAGGCGAGTTCGCCTGGCCCGAGCCCTCTGAGGTGCTGACATTGCCAGGCAACGGCAGTGTGCGGTTGACCGCGCCCCTGCCCCTGGCCGGGCTGTGCATCCGCTATCGCCAGGGCGGTGAAGTGCTTGAACTTGCAGGGCGCGGCCGGCGCGACCTGAAGCGTTTGCTCAACGCGCTGCAGGTGCCGTATTTCGTGCGTGCGCGCCTGCCGTTGCTCTATCAGGGCGAGCGCTTGCTGGCAGTGGCCAATCTGCCCGAACTCGGTCAGGCGGATTGCCAGCTGCATTGGCTGTCTCCGACGAACGCGCAAGGTTTGAGCTGAAGGGTACATTCCGGTAGACTACCCTCCCTTCTTGATACAACTTCTGTGCGTTCCTCGAAAACACAGCAGTTGCCGATTACCACGCAGTTTTTTGCTGGGCTGATTCTGGAAATGACGAGCGAGCTCCATGCCGGGGATACCCTGGTTTGTACAGACGCGGCAGTTTTTCGAGATGCACTGTGATTGACGCAGGTGATCGGGGGCTTCGGCCTTCCTTCGCTTTCTCCGGCGGCGCTGGCCGCCTTAACGCAGACTTCTAGGGTTTTTCATGACGCGCTACATATTCGTCACGGGCGGTGTTGTTTCTTCATTGGGGAAAGGCATTGCCTCGGCTTCCCTGGCGGCCATCCTGGAAGCGCGGGGGCTCAAGGTCACCATGCTCAAGCTGGATCCGTACATCAACGTCGATCCTGGCACCATGAGTCCGTTCCAGCACGGTGAAGTCTTCGTCACCCATGATGGCGCCGAGACTGACCTTGACCTGGGCCACTACGAGCGGTTCATCCGCACGACCATGACCCAGAACAACAACTTCACCACTGGCCGCATCTACGAGCACGTGCTGCGCAAAGAGCGTCGTGGTGACTACCTGGGCGCGACCATCCAGGTCATCCCGCACATCACCGACGAGATCAAGCGTCGCATCATCAAGGGTGCCGGCGATGCCGACGTGGCCCTGGTGGAAATCGGCGGTACCGTCGGCGACATCGAGTCGCAGCCGTTCCTCGAGGCCATCCGCCAGTTGCGTTTCGAAGTCGGCGCCAAGCGCGCGATGCTGATGCACCTGACGCTGGTTCCGTACATCGCCACTGCTGGCGAGACCAAGACCAAGCCTACCCAGCACTCGGTCAAGGAGCTGCGCTCAATCGGCCTGCAGCCTGACGTGCTGGTATGCCGCTCCGATCACCCGATCGACAGCTCGTCGCGTCGCAAGATCGCCCAGTTCACCAACGTTGAAGAGCGTGCGGTGATTGCGCTGGAAGACGCCGATACCATCTACAAGATCCCGGGCATCCTGCATGCTCAGGGCCTGGATGATTTCGTCACCGAGCGCTTCGGCCTGCAGTGCAACAGCGCCGACCTGTCCGAGTGGGACAAAGTGGTCGACGCCAAGCTCAACCCAGAGCACGAAGTGACCATCGCCATGGTCGGCAAGTACATGGAGCTGCTGGATGCGTACAAGTCGCTGATCGAAGCGATGAGCCACGCCGGCATCACCAATCGCACCAAGGTCAACCTGCGCTACATCGACTCCGAAGACATCGAGAACCAGGGCACCAGCCTGCTCGAAGGCGCCGATGCCATCCTGGTACCGGGCGGTTTCGGCCTGCGCGGCGTCGAAGGCAAGATCACTGCGGTGCAATACGCCCGTGAGAACAAGGTGCCGTACCTGGGTATCTGCCTGGGCATGCAGGTTGCCGTGATCGAGTTCGCCCGTAACGTGATGGGCTGGAAAGACGCCAACTCCACCGAGTTCGACCGCAACAGCGGCCACCCGGTCGTCGGCCTGATCACCGAGTGGGCCGATGCCACCGGTGCCGTCGAGACCCGCACCGAAGCGTCCGACCTGGGCGGCACCATGCGCCTGGGCGCACAGGATTGCCAGATCGTCTCGGGTTCCAAGGTTCACGACTGCTACGGCAAGGACGTGATTACCGAGCGTCACCGTCACCGCTACGAAGTGAACAACAACCTGCTGCCACAGCTGCTCGACGCCGGCCTGGTGGTCTCCGGTCGTTCCGAAGACGGCGCGCTGGTGGAAGTGGTCGAGTCCAAGGACCACCCATGGTTCGTCGCCTGCCAGTTCCACCCGGAGTTCACCTCGACCCCGCGTGACGGCCACCCGCTGTTCAGTGGCTTCGTCAAGGCAGCCCTGGCTCAGAAGAACAAGGCCTGATCAATGACCCAGAAGATCATTCGCGTCGGTAACATCGAGATCGCCAACGACAAGCCGTTCGTCCTGTTCGGCGGCATGAACGTTCTGGAGTCCCGTGACCTGGCCCTGAAGGTCTGCGAAGAGTACGTGCGGGTGACCGAGAAGCTCGGTATTCCGTACGTGTTCAAGGCCAGCTTCGACAAGGCCAACCGTTCGTCTGTGGCGTCCTACCGTGGCCCGGGCATGGAAGAGGGGCTGAAGATCTTCGAAGAGATCAAACGCACCTTCAACGTGCCGGTAATCACCGACGTGCACGAGCCCTACCAGGCCGAGCCGGTGGCCAAGGTCTGCGACATCATCCAGTTGCCGGCCTTCCTGTCGCGCCAAACCGACCTGGTGGTGGCCATGGCCAAGACCGGCGCGGTGATCAACATCAAGAAGGCCCAGTTCCTCGCACCCCAGGAGATGAAACACATCCTGGCCAAGTGCGAAGAGGCCGGTAACGATCAGTTGATCCTCTGCGAGCGGGGTTCGAGCTTCGGCTACAACAACCTGGTAGTGGACATGCTCGGCTTCGGCGTCATGAAGCAGTTCGAGTACCCGGTATTCTTCGATGTGACCCACGCCCTGCAAATGCCGGGCGGCCGCTCGGACTCTGCCGGTGGCCGCCGCGCGCAGGTCACCGACCTGGCCAAGGCCGGCATGAGCCAGGGTCTGGCTGGTCTGTTCCTCGAGGCCCACCCCGATCCGGACAACGCCAAGTGCGATGGTCCATGCGCCCTGCGCCTGGACAAGCTGGAGCCGTTCCTGGCCCAGCTCAAGCAATTGGACGACCTGGTGAAAAGTTTTCCGACGGTAGAAACCGCGTAAAGCTCATTTCTCGGGTAAAGTACCGCCCGTTCTCTCCCTGACCGTTTGGTCAGGGAGTGCTTTTATCAGGCCTGCCTGCTGCATACCCCGCCTGGTGAAGTGCAAGGATTTCCTAAGCTGCGTTGTTTTCGTCAATTCTGGAGTGCTTACAACAATGGCAAAAATCGTCGACATCAAAGGTCGTGAAGTTCTCGATTCGCGTGGCAACCCCACCGTGGAAGCCGATGTACTGCTCGACAACGGCATCATCGGTAGCGCTTGCGCGCCGTCCGGTGCTTCCACCGGCTCGCGCGAAGCGCTGGAGCTGCGTGATGGCGACAAGAGCCGTTACCTGGGCAAGGGCGTGCTGAAGGCCGTCGCCAACATCAACGGCCCGATCCGCGACCTGCTGCTGGGCAAGGACCCTTCCGACCAGAAGGCTCTGGACCGCGCCATGATCGACCTGGACGGTACCGAGAACAAAGCCAAGCTGGGCGCCAACGCCATCCTGGCTGTTTCCCTGGCTGCCGCCAAGGCCGCTGCCCAGGACCAGGACCTGCCGCTGTACGCGCACATCGCCAACCTGAACGGCACCCCGGGCCAGTACTCGATGCCGGTTCCGATGATGAACATCATCAACGGCGGCGAGCACGCCGACAACAACGTCGATATCCAGGAGTTCATGGTGCAGCCGGTTGGCGCCAAGACCTTCTCCGACGGCCTGCGCATGGGCACCGAAATCTTCCATCACCTCAAGGCGGTACTGAAGGCTCGCGGCCTGAACACTGCCGTTGGTGACGAAGGCGGCTTCGCGCCGAACCTGGCTTCCAACGAAGACGCCCTGGCCGCCATCGCTGAAGCCGTGGAAAAAGCAGGCTACAAGCTGGGCACCGACGTGACCCTGGCCCTGGACTGCGCGGCTTCCGAATTCTACGAAGACGGCAAGTACAACCTGTCCGGCGAAGGCAAGTCGTTCGACGCCGAAGGCTTTGCCGACTACCTGAAAGGCCTGACCGAGCGCTTCCCGATCATCTCGATCGAAGACGGCCTGGACGAGTCCGACTGGGCTGGCTGGAAGATCCTCACCGACAAGATCGGCGAGAAGGTGCAACTGGTCGGTGACGACCTGTTCGTGACCAACACCAAGATCCTCAAGGAAGGCATCGAAAAGGGCATCGGTAACTCGATCCTGATCAAGTTCAACCAGATCGGTTCGCTGACCGAAACCCTGGAAGCCATCCAGATGGCCAAGGCTGCCGGCTACACCGCGGTGATCTCGCACCGTTCCGGTGAAACCGAAGACTCGACCATCGCCGACCTGGCCGTGGGTACTGCTGCTGGCCAGATCAAGACCGGTTCGCTGTGCCGTTCCGACCGCGTTTCGAAGTACAACCAACTGCTGCGCATCGAAGAGCAACTGGGTGCCAAGGCGGTTTACCGTGGTCGTACCGAGTTTCGCGGTTAAGCAAGAGATGGTAAAAAGACAGCAGCCGGAGCTGTAGGAACATTCGTACTGAATGTTCCTACACTTCCAACGGGTTTCTGTCGACGAAGCCTGGCCTCGGCCAGGCTTCGTGCTATTCGAGGCCCCGAAGTGAACAGTACGCGGCGGTCTTTTTAACCTGGATACCTTGATGCGCAGTCCCTATTGGTTGTTCCTCGTTCTGCTTCTGCTGTTGGGTGGCCTGCAGTACCGCCTTTGGGTGGGCAACGGCAGCCTGGCGCAAGTGACCGAGCTCAAGCAGCAGATCGCCGAGCAGCATGCCGAAAACGAGCGTCTGCTTGAACGTAACCGCGTGCTTGACGCAGAAGTCCTGGAGTTGAAGAAAGGTATGGAGACCGTGGAAGAACGGGCTCGTCATGAATTGGGGATGGTCAAAGAGGGCGAAACCCTCTTCCAGTTGCCGCAAAAATGACTGATACATTACCGGCCTTCTGGGCCGTGATTCCTGCTGCGGGCGTTGGTGCCCGCATGGCTGCCGACCGCCCCAAGCAGTACCTGGAGCTGGCCGGGCAGACTATTCTCGAGCATAGCCTCGACTGTTTTCTTGGCCACCCCACGCTCAAGGGCATGGTGGTCAGCATTGCCGAAGATGACCCGTACTGGCCTGGCCTGCGCTGCGCCAGCGACCCGCGCATCCAGCGCGCGGCGGGTGGCCGCGAGCGCGCCGACTCGGTGCTCAACGCCTTGCTGCTGCTGCATGCGCAAGGGGCTTCGGACAACGACTGGGTACTGGTGCACGATGCTGCGCGACCGAACCTTGCGCGTACCGACCTGGACAAACTGTTGTCAGCGTTGGCCAATGACCCTGTTGGCGGCCTGTTGGCAGTACCGGCGCGCGATACATTGAAGCGTGCCGATGCTACGGGCCGGGTCACGGCCACCGTAGACCGCAGCACCATCTGGCAGGCCTATACACCGCAGATGTTCCGCCTCGGCGCCTTGCACCGAGCGCTGGCCGAGTGCCTGGTTTCCGATGTGGTGGTCACTGACGAGGCGTCAGCCATCGAATGGTCCGGCCAGGCGCCGCGGCTGGTCGAGGGCCGCAGCGACAACATCAAGGTGACCCGGCCGGAAGATTTGGAGTGGTTGCGCCAGCGCTGGGCTGGGCGGCGCTGAAGTCAGCCCAGTCGATACTCCGGCAACCCCGCCAGCCCTTCTTTCAGGTAATCCACCAACCGCCGAACCTTCGGCGACAGATGCCGTTGCTGTGGGTACAGCGCCCACACTGCCGTATTCGGTGGTTGATGCGCCTCCAGCAGGGATACCAGCGCACCACTGTTGAGGTGCTCCAGCACGTAATAGTCCGGCAACTGGCACAGGCCCATCCCCAGCAAAGCCGCGTCCAGCACGGCTTGCCCGCTGTTGCAGCGCCAGTTGCCCTGCACCCGCTGGCTGATCTCGCGGCCGTCCTGCAGCAGCGCCCACAGGTCCGAACTGCCAATCAGGCAGTTGTGCCGGGCCAGTTCCGACAGGCTGTGCGGCCGACCGTAGCGCTCCAGGTAAGCCGGCGAGGCGCACAGGAACATGCGCCGCGGTGCCAGGCGGGCGGCAACCAGCCTGGAGTCGGCCAGCCGGCCAAGGCGAATGGCCAGGTCCATGCCTTCATGCAGTAGGTCCAGCGTGCGGTTGCTCAGTTCCACTTCAACCCGCAGTTGCGGGTACTGCGCCATGAAGCGCGTCACCAGTGGCACGATGAAGCGCTCGCCATAGGCCACTGCACAGGTCATGCGCAGCAAGCCCTTGGGCTCGCTGGCCAGGTCGCCCATCGCGCGCAGGGCTTCTTCACGGCCATCCTGCAGGCGTTGGCAGTGCTGCAGGAACGTCTGCCCGGCTTCGCTCAAGGTGACGCGCCGGGTGCTGCGGTACAGCAGGCGCGTCTGCAGGCGCTCCTCCAGCCGCGCGATCTGACGGCTGATATGCGAGGACGACACACCCAGGCGCTCAGCTGCGGCGGTGAACTGGCCAGACTCGGCCACCGCAACGAATTCGTCGATGCCTTCCCAGCGGCTGCTCATTGATTATCCCTGCTTGGCAATAATGTTTTGTCTTTGCCTGGATTATTCATCAAAAAAGCATGAATTACACTGCGAGACTGAACTGACCTTCTGTCTGGAGACCTTTGATGATCAAGTCCCGTGCTGCCGTAGCCTTCGAAGCCAAGAAACCCCTGGAAATCGTCGAAGTGGACGTGGCCATGCCCAAGGCTGGCGAAGTGCTGCTGCGCGTGGTTGCCAGCGGTGTCTGCCACACCGACGCCTACACCCTGTCCGGTGCTGACCCGGAAGGGATCTTCCCCTCGATCCTTGGCCACGAAGGTGGCGCGATCGTCGAGGCGGTGGGCGAGGGCGTGACCTCGGTGGCCGTGGGCGATCATGTCATTCCGCTCTACACCCCGGAGTGCGGCCAGTGCAAATTCTGCCGTTCGGGCAAGACCAACCTGTGCCAAGCCATTCGCGCCACCCAGGGCAAGGGCCTGATGCCCGACGGCACCACGCGCTTCTCCTACAAAGGCCAGCAGCTGTTCCACTACATGGGCACGTCGACCTTCTCCGAGTACACCGTGCTGCCGGAAATTTCCGTGGCCAAGATCCAGAAGGAAGCCCCGCTGGAGAAGGTCTGCCTGCTCGGTTGCGGCGTCACCACCGGTATCGGTGCCGTGCTCAATACCGCCAAGGTCAAGCCCGGTGATACCGTGGCCATCTTCGGCCTCGGCGGCATCGGCCTGTCGGCGATCATTGGCGCAGTCAAGGCCAAGGCCTCGCGCATCATCGCCATCGACATCAACCCGGCCAAGTTCGAAATCGCCCGCCAGTTGGGTGCCACCGACTGCATCAACCCGAAAGAGTACGACCGCCCGATCCAGGAAGTGATCGTCGACCTCACCGACGGCGGCGTGGACTTCTCCTTCGAGTGCATCGGTAATGTGCAACTGATGCGCGCGGCCCTGGAGTGCTGCCACAAGGGCTGGGGCGAGTCGGTCATTATCGGTGTTGCCGGTGCCGGCCAGGAAATCGCCACCCGTCCGTTCCAACTGGTGACCGGTCGCGTCTGGCGCGGTTCGGCGTTCGGTGGCGTGCGCGGGCGCAGCGAGCTGCCAAGCTACGTCGACATGGCCGAGAAGGGCGAGATCCCGCTGGATACGTTCATCACCCACACCATGGGCCTGGAAGACATCAACAAGGCCTTCGACCTGATGCATGAAGGCAAGAGCATCCGTAGCGTGATCCACTTCTGAGGTCTGCCATGAGCCTGGACAACATCTCTTGCCAGAAGAGCTTCGGCGGCTGGCACAAGCGGTACCGTCATCACTCCAAGGTGCTCGGCTGCGACATGGTGTTTGCCGTGTACCTGCCGCCACAGGCCGAACAGGGCGCGAAGCTGCCGGTGCTGTACTGGCTCAGCGGCCTGACCTGCACCGACGAGAACTTCATGCAGAAGGCCGGCGCCCAGCGCCTGGCTGCCGAGCTTGGGCTCATCATCGTCGCACCCGACACCAGCCCGCGTGGCGAGCAGGTGCCCGGCGACCCCGACGGCGCGTGGGACTTTGGCCTGGGGGCCGGCTTCTACCTCAATGCCACCCAGCAACCCTGGGCGCAGCATTACCGCATGCATGACTACGTGGTGGAGGAGCTGCCAGCCCTGATCGAGGCGCACTTCCCGGCGTCCGACCAGCGCAGCATCAGTGGCCACTCGATGGGGGGGCATGGCGCATTGGTGTGTGCCTTGCGCAACCCGGGGCGCTACCGCTCGGTATCGGCGTTTTCGCCCATCAGCAACCCGATGGATTGCCCGTGGGGCGAAAAGGCCTTCAGCCGCTTCCTGGGTGACGATCGTGCACGCTGGCGCGAGTGGGATGCCAGTGTGCTGCTGGCGGAAACGCCTGCAGGCAGCTGCCCACCGTTGCTGGTGGATCAGGGCGACCGTGACGACTTCCTCGAGAAGCAGCTCAAGCCCGAGGCGCTGGAGCAAGCGGCGCGCAAAGGTGGGCATGAGCTGACCCTGCGTCTGCAGCCTGGCTATGACCACAGCTACTACTTCATCGCCAGCTTCATCGACGCGCACTTGCGCCATCACGCGGCGGCACTGGGGCGGGTATAAGCGCAGCCCCAATACGGCACAAAGCAGGTAGAATCACGCCCTGACTCAATCAGGGCGTTTTTCTATGCGTATTGGCCATGGCTACGATGTGCACCGTTTCTGTGACGGTGATTTCATTACCCTGGGCGGGGTCCGTATCCCCCACAAACATGGCCTTCTGGCCCACTCCGACGGTGACGTGCTGCTGCACGCCCTCAGCGATGCCTTGCTCGGTGCCGCTGCGTTGGGTGACATTGGCAAGCACTTCCCCGATACCGACCCGCAGTTCAAGGGCGCCGACAGCCGTGCCTTGTTGCGCCATGTGGTCGGCATCGTCCAGGGCAAGGGCTGGAAGGTGGGCAACGTCGACGCCACCATCGTCGCCCAGGCACCGAAAATGGCGCCGCACATCGAGACCATGCGCCAGTTGATCGCCGAGGACCTGCAGGTGGAACTCGACCAAGTCAACGTCAAGGCCACCACCACCGAGAAGCTGGGCTTCACCGGCCGTGAGGAGGGTATCGCCGTGCACGCGGTGGCCCTGCTGCTGCCAGCATGACCGAACTGGAACTGCTGGGCCCGCGCGCATCGGGCGAACCCCTGGGGACTGCGGTACTCAAGGCCGTGGCTGAAGACTTCCAGGTCGACGAGGTGCTGGACATTCCGTTGTCCGGCCAAGGTGAGCACCTGTGGCTGTGGGTTGAAAAACGCGACCTCAACACCGAAGAAGCCGCCCGCCGACTGGCTCGCGCCGCTGGCGTACCGGCCCGTTCGATCAGCTATGCCGGGCTCAAGGACCGCCAGGCCCTGACCCGCCAGTGGTTCAGCCTGCACCTGCCCGGCAAGGTCGACCCCGACCTGTCGCGTGCCGAGGATGCCAGCCTGCGCGTGCTCAAACAGGTACGCCACCAGCGCAAGCTGCAGCGTGGCGCGCATTCGGCCAACGGCTTCACCCTGCGCCTGACCGGCCTTGCCGCCGATCATCAGGCGCTGGACGCGCGCCTGGAAGCGCTCAAGCAGCACGGTGTGCCGAACTACTTCGGCAGCCAGCGCTTCGGCCATGCTGGTGGCAATGTCCACGACGCGCTCGACTGGGCCGCACGCAAAGCCCTGCCCGAGCAGCGCAACGTGCGTTCGCGCCTGCTCTCGGCGGGGCGCAGCTACCTGTTCAACCAGATCCTCGCGGCCCGTGTTGCAGACGGTAGCTGGGCACGTGCGCAGGTCGGTGACCTCCTGGCATTCACCACTAGCCGTAGTTTCTTTCCTGCTACAGAGCAGGAATGTTCAGATCCGCGGCTGGATATTCTCGATCTGCATCCCACCGGTGCGTTGTGGGGCGAGGGCGAAACGCCCGCCGCAGGCGCCACTGGCGAGTTGGAAGCGGCAATTGCGGCACGGCAGCCGGCACTTTGCCATTGGCTGGCCCAAGCGGGCATGGATCACGAACGGCGCATTCTGCGGCTCCCTATTGGCGGCCTGACGTGGCATTATCCGGAGCCTGATATCCTGCAACTGGAATTCGTCCTTCCGGCCGGATGCTTCGCCACTGTAGTAGTGCGCGAAGTCGTGGATCTGGTGCCGGCAGGGCAGACGGACAGCCCATGCGTATTCTGATTTCGAACGACGACGGTGTTACCGCACCAGGCCTCGCCGCGCTGCATGCTGCGCTGGTGGATTACGCCGAGTGCGTGGTAATTGCCCCGGATCAAGACAAGAGCGGCGCCAGCAGTTCGCTGACGCTGGACCGGCCGCTGCATCCGCAGACCCTGGCCAACGGCTTCATCAGCCTCAACGGCACGCCGACCGACTGCGTGCACCTGGGGCTCAACGGGCTGTTGGCGCAGACGCCGGACATGGTGGTGTCGGGGATCAACCTGGGGGCCAACCTGGGCGACGACGTGCTGTATTCGGGCACGGTCGCCGCCGCGCTGGAAGGCCGCTTCCTGGGCAACACGTCGCTGGCGTTTTCGTTGCTGTCGCGCCAGCCCGACAACCTGCCCACCGCAGCCTACATCGCCCGGCGCCTGGTGGAGGCGCAGTCGCGCCTGCAGTTGCCGCCGCGTACCGTGCTCAACGTCAACATTCCCAACCTGCCGCTGGAGCATATCCGTGGCATCCAGCTCACCCGCCTCGGTCACCGGGCGCGGGCGGCGGCACCGACCAAGGTGGTCAACCCGCGCGGCAAGGAAGGTTACTGGATTGCCGTGGCTGGTGATGCGGAGGACGGTGGCCCTGGCACGGACTTCCACGCGGTGATGCAAGGCTACGTATCGATCACCCCGCTGCAACTCGACCGCACCTTCAACGATGCTTTCGAACAGCTCGACGGTTGGCTGGAGGGCCTGCTCTGATGCGCGAGGACGATATGCTGCGCCGGGGTATCGGCATGACCTCCCAGCGCACCCGGGAGCGGCTGATACAGCGCCTGTGCGAAGAGGGCGTGTCGAACACCAAGGTGCTCGATGCGATCCGCCGTACCCCGCGCCACCTGTTCGTCGACGAGGCCTTGGCGCATCGCGCCTACGAAGACACCGCACTGCCTATCGGCCACAACCAGACCATCTCGCAGCCGTTCATGGTGGCGCACATGAGCGAACTGCTGCTAGAGGCAGGGCCGCTGGACAAGGTGCTGGAGATCGGCACTGGCTCGGGTTACCAGACGGCGATACTTGCCCAACTGGTCGAGCGGGTGTTCTCGGTGGAGCGCATCAAGGTGCTGCAGGATCGCGCCAAGGAGCGCCTGGTGGAGCTGAACCTGCGTAACGTGGTGTTCCGCTGGGGGGATGGTTGCGAGGGCTGGCAGGCGTTGGCACCCTACAATGGCATCATCGTCACCGCAGTGGCGCCCGAAGTGCCACAAGCACTGCTCGACCAGTTGGCGCCAGGCGGGCGCATGGTGATTCCGGTGGGCCCGGCAGGCGAGGCGCAGCAGTTGATGCTGATTGTGCGCGAGGAACACGGGTTCTCCCGGCGTGTCCTCGGGGCCGTGCGCTTCGTGCCGTTGCTCAATGGCCCGCTGGCCTGAACCACGGAATATTTACGGCAGCGACGAATTCTTGCGCCATCGCCCTGTCTATCTGGCGGGGTGATTCGCTATGGCGCTGCCGGTAGCGGGCTTTTGCAGCCGCCCACCTAATGCAGGTGGGCTCGGTTATAATTGCAACAATATTGCATTTCTTATCGTTATTTCGGTATTCGGCACCATGAGGGGAGCGCGGGTGGGGCACACAGGCATTCGGCAGCGCAAGGATTGGGCGGGTTTCAAGCTTCTGGTGCTTGCACTGGCCATGGGCACCTTGCTGGCGGGTTGCTCCAGCACCAGCTCGACGAGTGCGCGGGTGGTCGACCGTAACAATGCAGCGCCCAAGCGGCCGACGGTGACCTCCGGGCAATACATCGTCAAGCCGGGCGATACGCTGTTCTCCATCGCCTTCCGTTATGGCTGGGACTACAAGGAGCTGGCTGCCCGTAACGGCATCCCGGCGCCGTATACCATTCGCCCCGGCCAGCCGATTCGATTCAGCAGTGGTTCCACGGGCAGC
Organism: Pseudomonas sp. SWRI77; assembly: GCF_014269105.1. Lineage (NCBI taxonomy): Bacteria > Pseudomonadati > Pseudomonadota > Gammaproteobacteria > Pseudomonadales > Pseudomonadaceae > Pseudomonas > Pseudomonas sp. SWRI77. Next base: position 161,242 of record NZ_JABWRV010000004.1, read on the forward strand.
ACCACGGTGGTGTCCAGCCCGTCGTCCTCGAGCAAGACCACGGTCATCCGTCGGCCTGTTGGCAGCGCCGGCAGCGCACCTGCCAGTGCCACCAAGCCGGCAACCACGGTCCCGACAACCCCTGCGCCGGTGGTGGCTACCGTGCCGGCTGCAGAGCGTGCGGTAGGGGGCTGGACCTGGCCGGCCAACGGCGTGCTGATTGGAAAATTTGCTTCAAACGGTAGTTTGAATAAAGGCATTGATATCGCCGGTGATTTGGGACAGCCTGTTTTTGCTGCGTCTGGTGGTGCAGTGGTCTACGCCGGGAGTGGCTTGCGGGGCTACGGCGAGCTGATCATCATCAAGCACAGCGATACCTACGTCAGTGCCTACGGTCACAACCGCAGGCTTTTGGTTCGGGAGGGGCAGCAGGTCAAGGCTGGGCAGTCGATTGCTGAAATGGGGTCCACGGGCACTGATCGGGTGAAGCTGCATTTCGAGATTCGCCGCCAGGGCAAACCCGTCGATCCACTCCAGTTCCTGCCACGCCGTTGATTGTTGTACCCGGCCTGTTCCTGTGATGTAGAGGGGACAGGCTCCAGCGCTGCCAGGGATACAGGTGCCGCTCGAGTCTGAGTTCGAACTCAGCAAAGGACTATAACAATGGCTCTCAATAAAGAAGCGCCGGAGTTTGACATCGACGATGACGTCCTCCTAATGGAGACGGGCATCGTTTTGGAAACGGATGTGGTGTCAGACGAACCTGCTGTACCTTCGGTTCGGACCAGGGCCAAGTCCGGCTCTTCGCTCAAGCAGCACAAGTACATCGATTACACTCGGGCACTTGATGCTACCCAGTTGTACCTCAACGAAATCGGCTTCTCGCCTCTGCTGTCGCCGGAGGAGGAAGTGCATTTTGCGCGCCTGTCGCAAAAAGGCGACCCCGCCGGCCGCAAGCGCATGATCGAAAGCAACCTGCGCCTGGTTGTCAAAATTGCCCGTCGTTACGTGAATCGCGGCCTGTCGTTGCTCGACCTGATCGAGGAAGGCAACCTGGGGCTGATCCGCGCGGTCGAGAAGTTCGACCCGGAGCGTGGTTTCCGTTTCTCGACCTATGCGACCTGGTGGATTCGCCAGACCATCGAGCGGGCGATCATGAACCAGACCCGCACCATTCGCCTGCCGATCCATGTGGTCAAGGAACTCAACGTTTACCTGCGTGCCGCGCGGGAGCTGACCCAGAAGCTCGACCACGAGCCTTCGCCAGAAGAAATCGCCACCTTGCTGGAGAAGCCTGTCGCTGAGGTCAAGCGCATGCTGGGGCTCAATGAGCGGGTTTCGTCGGTGGACGTTTCCCTTGGCCCAGACTCGGACAAGACGCTGCTCGATACCCTCACCGATGACCGCCCGACCGACCCGTGTGAGCTGCTGCAGGATGACGACCTGTCGCAGAGCATCGATCAGTGGTTGGGAGAGCTGACCGACAAGCAGCGCGAGGTGGTAGTGCGTCGCTTTGGTCTGCGCGGGCACGAGAGTAGCACCTTGGAGGATGTTGGCCTGGAGATCGGCCTGACCCGTGAGCGTGTACGGCAGATCCAGGTAGAGGGGCTCAAGCGTCTGCGCGAGATCCTCGAGAAGAACGGTCTGTCCAGCGAGTCGTTGTTCCAGTAACACGCTGTTCGCAAACACAAAACGCCCCGATAGTTCGGGGCGTTTTTGTATGCGCGCAACAGCACTGCTGCACCGTATCTGCCAGCTGGCATTGTGTAATGCGCCACCCCAGTAACATTGCGTGTAAGCGATTGCTTACTTGTTGTGTAAGCAATCTATGCAACCATCAGTAAATCATTGTCGTTTTCAGATCCGGTTTAATCCTAACTCATTGAAAAACATGATTTATTTGGATGCGAGGAAATGTGTCCACGGCAATATCCTGTGAGGTTCTGCGGTTGTCTGCCCCCCTGAAATCGCTAGTATTCGAACTGTGCACACGGACATGCACAGGCTTTCAGGGAGAAGGCCAAGGACATCGCAAGAAGCGATTTCATCAGGACGATGTTTGGGACAATCAGGGACTACGGAAAAAATGTGGGCGGGTCAAACCGCCCCTTTTTTTTGCCTGCTGAAAATGAAAAAAGGCCCGCATGGGCCTTTTTCGTTTCCGGGCGCTATCAGCGCTCCAGGTCTGCAATCTTGCCAGTCTTGCCATCCCATTCTTCAGCGTCGGGCAGGGCGTCCTTACGCTCGGTGATGTTTGGCCAGATTTCCGCCAGTTCGGCGTTCAGCTCGATGAAGTTCTCCATGCCCGATGGCACTTCGTCTTCCGAGAAGATGGCTTGCGCTGGGCATTCCGGCTCGCACAGTGCGCAGTCGATGCACTCGTCCGGGTGGATGACCAGGAAGTTCGGGCCTTCGTAGAAGCAGTCCACCGGACAGACTTCCACGCAGTCGGTGTATTTGCATTTGATGCAGTTGTCGGTGACGACGAAGGTCATTTCTAGTTCTCTCCTCAGGCGACGGCGGCGGCCCTTCCTCTCAGGGCCGCGCGGTTTACGGGTATGTGGCTGCAGGCCAGGCTAATAACCTGCAGCACCAGCAAACCGCGGCGGATTCTACCAGCTTGTAGTGGGCGCCGTTATAACAGGTTCTTTAGTTGATATAGCATTTCGATAGCTTGGCGCGGGGTCATGTCGTCCAGGTCCAGCTTGCCCAGCTTCTCGATGGCCGGGTGTGGCAGGCTGGCGAACAGATCGCTCTGGTGCGGGACGTGTAGCGCGTCCTTGGCCTTTGTGCTGTGCGGCTGCTCGTGCGGCAGGCTCGCCGTTTCCAGGCGGCCCAGGTGCTCGCGGGCACGCTGGATCACGGCAGTGGGCACCCCGGCCAGTTGGGCCACGGCCAGGCCATAGCTTTGGCTGGCAGGGCCTGGCAGTACGTGGTGCAGGAAGACGATTCGCTCGTTGTGCTCGGTGGCATTCAAGTGCACGTTGGCCACCAGCGGTTCGCTCTCCGGTAGTACCGTGAGTTCGAAGTAGTGCGTGGCGAACAGCGTGTAGGCGCGCAGCTGGGCCAGGCGCTCGGCGGCGGCCCAGGCCAGCGACAGGCCGTCGAAGGTGCTGGTGCCGCGGCCTACTTCGTCCATCAGCACCAGGCTGCGGTCGGTGGCGTTGTGCAGAATATTGGCGGTTTCACTCATCTCGACCATGAAGGTCGAGCGCCCGCCGGCCAGGTCATCACTGGAGCCGATACGGGTGAAGATACGGTCCACCAGCGACAGCTCGCACTGGGCTGCCGGTACGAAGCTGCCGATGTGCGCCATCAGCACGATCAGTGCGGTCTGGCGCATGTAGGTGGACTTACCGCCCATGTTCGGGCCGGTGATGATCAGCATGCGGGTGCTGTTGTCCAGGCCCAGGTCGTTGGCCACGAACGGCGTGGTCAACACTTGCTCGACCACCGGATGCCGGCCCTGTTCGATGCGCAGGCACGGCTCGTCGACGAAGCGGGGGCAGTTCAGGTCGAGGTTCAGTGCGCGCTCGGCGAGGTTGCTCAGCACGTCCAGCTCGGCCAGGGCGGCGGCGCTGTCCTGCAGCGGTGCCAGGTGGCTGATCAGGGTTTCGAGCAAGGCATCGTAGAGCATCTTCTCGCGGGCCAGGGCGCGGCTCTTGGCCGACAGTGCCTTGTCCTCGAACGCCTTGAGCTCCGGCGTGATGAAGCGCTCTGCGCCCTTGAGGGTCTGGCGGCGAATGTAGTCGCCCGGGGCCTGTTCGGCCTGCTTGGTCGGCAGTTCGATGAAGTAGCCGTGCACGCGGTTGTAGCCGACCTTGAGGTTGGCAAGGCCGGTACGGGCCTTCTCGCGGGCTTCCAGGTCGATCAGGAACTGGCCAGCGTTCTCGCTGATCGCCAGCAGCTCGTCCAGCTCATTGTCGTAGCCGGCCTTGAGCACGCCGCCGTCACGGATCACCGCCGGCGGGTTGTCGACCACTGCCCGCTCCAGCAGGCTGGCCAGCTCCGGGTAGGTGCCGGTGATGGCCGCCAGGCGCGCCAGGTGCGGCGCTTCCAGTTCGGCCATGGCGTTCTGCAGCTCGGGCAGGGCGCCGAGGGCATCACGCAGGCGGGCGAGGTCGCGTGGGCGGGCATTGCGCAGGCCGATACGGGCGAGGATCCGCTCGATGTCGCCGATTTCCTTGAGCTGCGGCTGCAGCTTTTCGAAGCGGTAGCCGTCGAGCAGGCAGCGGATAGAGTCCTGGCGCGCCTGCAGCACCTTGAGGTCACGCAGCGGGCGGTTCAGCCAGCGGCTCAGCAAGCGGCTGGCCATGGCGGTTTGGCAGCGGTCGATCACCGACTGCAGGGTGTTGTCGCGCCCGCCCGCCAGGTTGATGTCCAGCTCCAGGTTGCGGCGGCTGGCGCCGTCGAGGATCACCGTGTCGTCCAGGCGTTCGTGGCGCAGGCTGCGCAGGTGCGGCAGGGCAGTACGCTGGGTTTCCTTGGCGTAGGTCAGCAGGCAGCCGGCAGCGCCAATGGCCAGGGTCAGCTTGTCGCAGCCAAAGCCCTTGAGGTCTTTGGTTGCGAACTGCTGGCACAACGCCTTGCGTGCCGAGTCGCGGTCGAAGTCCCAAGGCGCACGGCGGCGCGCGCCGGGGCGCTTCTCGGCGGGCAGGTCGCGCGGCCAGTCGTCGGGGATCAGCAGCTCGACCGGGTTGATGCGTTCGAGCTCGGCCAGCAGGTTTTCCCAGCCCTTGATCTCCTGCACGCTGAAGTTGCCACTGGTGATATCCAGCACCGCCAGGCCAAACAGGCGCTCATCGCCCAGCAGCGCGGCGATCAGGTTGTCGCGGCGCTCGTCGAGCAGCGCTTCGTCGCTGACCGTGCCGGGGGTGATGATGCGCACCACCTGGCGTTCCACCGGGCCCTTGCTGGTGGCTGGGTCGCCAATCTGCTCGCAGATCACCACCGATTCGCCGAGCTTCACCAGTTTGGCCAGGTAACCTTCGAGCGAATGGAAGGGAATGCCGCACATGGGGATGGACTGGCCCGCCGACTGACCGCGCGCGGTCAGCGTGATATCCAGCAGTTTCGCGGCTTTCTTCGCATCTTCGTAGAAGATCTCGTAAAAGTCGCCCATGCGGTAGAACATCAGCTGGTCCGGGTGCTGGTGCTTCAGCTTCCAGTACTGCTGCATCATCGGGGTGTGTGCGGAGAGATCAGACATTCAGGGCCTTACAGCGGGTGATCTGGTTGGCGATGGTAAAACCGGCAATGGTACAGGCTTTTTCATCCAGATGCAGGCGGCTGCGGTAGGGCATGTGCGCGCAGTTCGGCGGGCAGTGATGGAGCTTCGCCGATTACTCCACTAGAATGCTCGGCCTTTTTGCCTGCCCCCAGCCGTGACGTAGATGAACCTGTCCAGCAGTGTCCCTTATGTAAAGCAACAGCTGATCTACCTCCTTTATGGTGAGCGCCGGATTTATCAGCTAGAGGCCAAGTTCAGCATCCTCACAGCCCTGGCTCGCTGCAAGCCGGCCGAGCTGCCGGTGATCCGTGTGCTGACCGACCAGCCGCAGGCCTTCGCAGGGTGGCCCGTCGAGGTGATCGCGCTGGATGAGCAGACGCTGCACGCCTGGACCGGGGACGGTGGCTACACGCATCGGCGCAAGGCCTGCGCCATTGCCTATGCCGGGCAATGGGCGGACAAGACGGTGTTCATCGATACCGACACGGTCTTCCTGCAAACGCCGCAGAAGCTGTTCAGCCAAGTAGATGTCGGGCAGTACCTGGTGGACGAAATCGAGATGAGCTGGGCCGAGGCGTCACGCAGTGACTACTACCGGGGCTTCACCACAGGGCTTGCCCGTGATGGCGCTGCGCCGGCCGACGAGCTGCTGCTGTGCAACAGCGGCGTCATGGGCTTTACCCGTGACAACGCCGGTATCGCCGAGCGTGCGATCCAGCGTATCGATGCATGGACACCCTACGCGCAAGCGTTGCACACCATCGAGCAGATCGCTTTCTCGTTCGAGTTGCACGGTGCGCAGATCAACCAGGCGCGTGGCGTGATCAGCCACTACTTTGCAATGAAGCAATACATCCACGCCATCCTCGAGATCTTCTTCGCCCGTCACGGTGAACATTTTGCTGCCAAGATGCCTGGCCTGGCCTTGAAGGTGCCGGCGCATCGCCCGGTGCCGTCCTGGCTCAACCGGCTATCGGTCAAGTGGAGCCTCAAGCGCGTGCCACCAGAGCTGCGCGGTATCGGCCGCAAGCTTCTTTATGGCAGTGTCATCGGCAGTGACGATTACCAGCGTGCTTGCAAGGTGATCTGGTGGCGTTCGGCGATCGAGGACATGCGCAAGCTGGGCGGCCTGGATTGGACCCAGGAGTGGCCAGCCGGGCTGCCTCGCCTTGGGCCGCGCGACGAGCTTGCGTTCAGTGCGATTGCCCGGGACAGCCTGAAGGTTTCCTGAGGCTGTACTGGTCATGGGGTGGTAGGGTAGTGCCCAGTCTTCAAGGAGCCTGACATGGACCCGATCACCACGCTTGCCGCCCGCCTGGGCGAACACCTGCGCCGCTTCAACGCCCAGGTGACCACCGCCGAATCCTGCACCGGCGGCGGCATCGCCGAGGCCATCACCCGCATTCCCGGCAGTTCGGCCTGGTTCGAAGCCGGCTACGTGACCTACTCCAATGCCCAGAAAACCCGCCAGCTGCGGGTGCCCGAGGCGCTGTTCGGCCAGGTGGGTGCGGTCAGCCAGGAAGTGGTCGAAGCCATGGCCCGGGGGGCGCAAGCCGCCAGCGGCGCACGGTTTGCGGTGGCGGTGAGCGGGGTGGCTGGGCCAGACGGTGGCTCGCCGGCCAAACCGGTGGGCACCGTGTGGCTGGCCTGGGCCGATGGCAGCCATGTCTTCAGCGAACGCCGCCAGTTTGACGGCGACCGCAATGCGGTGCGCCGACAAACGGTGATCGCCGCGCTAGACGGCTTGTTACAGCTTGGTGCCGAGTAAATCGACGACAGGGGTTTGCTCGCGCGCTTCGCTGTGGAATAATACTGGCTACTTATACAGGTATTCCGGCCATCAGGGCCAAGTCGAACACGTGAGGATTTCAATGGACGACAACAAGAAACGCGCCTTGGCTGCGGCCCTGGGTCAGATCGAACGCCAATTCGGCAAGGGCGCGGTCATGCGCATGGGCGACCACGAGCGCACTGGCATCCCGGCCATCTCCACCGGTTCCCTGGGCCTGGACATTGCCCTCGGTATCGGCGGCCTGCCAAAAGGCCGTATCGTCGAAATCTACGGCCCGGAGTCCTCGGGTAAAACCACCCTGACCCTGTCGGTCATCGCCGAAGCCCAGAAGAACGGCGCCACCTGCGCCTTCGTCGACGCCGAGCACGCCCTCGACCCGGAATACGCCGGCAAGCTGGGTGTCAACGTCGACGACCTGCTGGTTTCGCAGCCGGACACTGGCGAGCAGGCCCTGGAAATCACCGACATGCTGGTGCGTTCCAACGCGGTTGACGTGATCATCGTCGACTCCGTGGCTGCTCTGGTCCCCAAGGCCGAGATCGAAGGCGAGATGGGTGACATGCACGTGGGGCTGCAGGCCCGTCTGATGTCGCAGGCGCTGCGCAAGATCACCGGTAACATCAAGAACGCCAACTGCCTGGTCATCTTCATCAACCAGATCCGTATGAAGATCGGCGTGATGTTCGGCAGCCCGGAAACCACCACCGGTGGTAACGCCCTGAAGTTCTACGCCTCCGTGCGCCTGGACATCCGCCGTACCGGCGCGGTCAAGGAAGGCGATGAAGTGGTCGGCAGCGAAACCCGCGTCAAGATCGTCAAGAACAAGGTCTCGCCGCCGTTCCGTCAGGCCGAGTTCCAGATCCTCTACGGCAAGGGCATCTACCGCAACGGCGAGATCATCGACCTGGGTGTTTCTCAGGGGCTGGTGGAGAAATCCGGTGCCTGGTACGCCTACCAGGGCAACAAGATCGGCCAAGGTAAAGCCAACGCCGCCAAGTACCTGGCTGAGAACCCGGCCATTGGCGCCGAGATCGAGAAGCAGATCCGCGAGAAGCTGCTCAAGGCTGGTGCTGCCGCCGAAGCAGGCAAGGCTGCCGCAGTCGAGGCCAAGGCCGACGACGTGGCTGATGCCGAAGCCGGTTATTGATAGCGGTTGTAGTTAGCCGATTATGTCCGCCGTACTCGACACCCCCGTCGCCATTCGGCGGACAGCCATGGACCTGCTCGCGCGACGTGAGCATGGTCGCGTCGAGCTGACGCGCAAGTTGCGTCAGCGCGGCGCTTCGGATGAGTTGATCGAGCCTGAGCTCGACCGGCTCGCCGAAGAAGGGCTGCTCAGCGAAGTCCGCTACCTCGAAAGCTTCATCCGGTATCGCTCCAATTCCGGCTATGGCCCTGCGCGTATACGCGAAGAGCTTGGCCAGCGCGGCCTGGCGCGTGGCGATATCGATCAGGCATTGCGTGAAAGCGGTGTGGACTGGGCGCAGCGGCTCATGGATGTCTGGCAGCGCAAGTTTGCCGGCCAGCGCCCCCATGACCCCCGCAGCCGTGGCCAGCAGACCCGCTTTCTGGCCTACCGTGGTTTCTCCATGGAGATGATCAGCCGGTTGCTTAGTGGTCGCGACCTCGACGATTACTGAAACCTCACGGTTCCCTGTAGGAGCGGCCTTGCGTCGCGAAAGGGCTGCGCAGCGGCCCCTCTGCTACGACACAGAACCTGGGGCCGCTGCGCAGCCCTTTCGCGACGCAAGGCCGCTCCTACAGAGGCCGCGATATTCGCAGAGGCCGATTTACCCCTACCCGGCGGTGGGTGGTTCAATTGACCTTCAATGCCTCCCTGGCCCGCTGGGTCGTGTGCATGGGCTGCGGCTTGGCCCAGTTCTCCGGCAGGTTGATGAAGTCCACCAGCTCGCGCAGCCGGCCCTGGTCGCGGCCGTTGAAGGCGAACGACAGCCGGGTCAGGTGGCTGAAGTTACCTACCTCATGCTCCGCGCCGCTGTCGGCGTGCTGGTGGTACTTGCCACTCAGGCGCAAATCGGCGAAACCTTCCTGAATGTCATACAGCGCAGCCTCGCTGAGCGGGTGATGCATGCGGATCACGAACTGGTTCTTCAGCCAGCGGCTGGAGTGGTAGTTGCTGTAGAACTGGTTGATTTCCTCCACCGCCTCATCGGCGCTGTGCACCAGGCGCACCAACTTGAGGTCGCTGGGCAGGATGTAGCGGTTCTCTTCGAGCTGGCGGCTGATGAAGGCCAGGCAATCGCGCCAGAAGCTGCCACCGGGTGAGTCGAGCAACACCACCGGCACCAAAGGGCTCTTGCCGGTCTGGATCAGGGTGAGCACTTCGAGTGCTTCATCCAGCGTGCCGAACCCGCCCGGGCAGAGCACCAGGCCATCGGCTTCCTTGACGAAAAACAGCTTGCGAATGAAGAAGAAGTGGAAGGGCAACAGTTTGTCGGTGCCGTCCACCGTGGGGTTGGCATGTTGCTCGAAGGGCAGGGTGATGTTGAAGCCCAGGCTGTGTTCGCTGCCGGCCCCTTCGTGGGCTGCAGCCATGATGCCACCACCGGCGCCAGTAATGACCATCAGGTCGGAGCGGGCCAGGGTGGCGCCCAGCTCGCGGGCCAGGGCGTACATCGGGTGTTCCAGTGGCGTTCGGGCCGAGCCGAATACTGTCACCTTGCGTCGGCCCTTGTAGCGTTCCAGTGCGCGGAACGAGTGGTCCAGCTCGCGCAACGCCTGCAGGGTGATCTTGGCACTCCAGCGATCGGTGTCGTCGTGGGCCATGCGCAGGATGGTCAGCATCATGTCGCGGTACAGGGGCAGATTGGGGCTGTTCGGTGCAACGAGTTGCAGTTGTTCGTCGATCTTGCTCAGGTCGATGTTGTTGTCCCTGAAATGATTGAACAACAGCTCATTGGGTTGGTAAGGCATTCAACGTCTCCTTCTGCAGCAAAACCTCTGACCGGGTCGATGGGGTGTCCCGGCCGCGACACTGCATGCGTCGCTGGCTGCTGATGCTCGAGTGTGCAGTTCGAGCGTTGCAGTAGGCCTTCACGGCCAGGGTGCAGTAGCAATCAATCCATCTCGTCGATTCGGGTGTACTCGATATCAATCTAGACCCTCGCGCCTGATCGTGCCGCAGTCATTGCAGCCGCCGCTGGTCGGCGCGCACCCAATGGCGCTGAGGGTTTGGTTAACTGGGGAAGCGAAACGTATCGATGCAGGAGGTGGCGGTATGCATCGCTTGATCATCGAGGTGGACCAGCAGCTCTATCAGCAGCTGGAAAATGCGGCGCAGGTGCACCACCTGAGCCTTGAGGCAGAGTGTCGTCGCAGGCTTTCGGAGCTGGAGTGCCAGTCACGCTACCTACAGGCGCTTCTGGCAGAATTGCGCGCCGATGCCGAAGAAGAGCAGTGGCGCGCGCCTGATGACCAGCGGGTGGTCTAGGTCATCGGTTTACTTCTTTTTGTTGCCCGCAACGCAGCTGGCGGCATCGAATGCCTGGTCCATGACTGGTTGGTTGGTCTTGTACACCGTGAAGCGATAGACCATTACAGCGCCCTTGGACATCAGGTTACGGTAACCGCTGTTACGGCAAACGCTGTCTCCCAACTGGCTGCGGACTTGTTCCGGGTTACCCTGCATGCGCTCGGCATGGCTTTGGCGCACGCTCAGGTGGTTGACCAGGGCCTTGCCTTCGACGGTGTAGCCTTGGTCGAGGATGTCTTCGTTGACGGCGCGGGGCGTGCCGACGCTGCTCTCTTTGGCGACCTTTTGCAGCATCTTGTTCAGATCGTAGTCCTGCTTGGACGCCGCCTGGGCCGCCAGGGGCAGGGTGAGCAAAAGGCTCAAGGTCGGGACGATAAGGCGCAGCATGTATCTCTCCTGGTTCATTGACTGGCGGTTTGACATGCGCCGGCAGGTGGCGTTCCCTGAGGGTCGCTTGACGGCTGGTCGGGTACGCCAAAGTGTCGATTATAAGGGCCCGGCCAGTCCCGCTGCACGGCAAATGACGCCCGCTCTGGTAGACTTGCGTTTTGAGTTTCCGAGCCCTCGCAGTGTCCATCTTCAACCTTTCCAAAGGCCTGCCAGCATGAGCCACGCGGTAGCGCGCCTGCGCGCCGAACGCCTGGCCCGCAGCAACAAGCCGTTCATTGCCCGGGGTTCTCGGGCCGTCCGTTGCCCGCAATGCCGGGTCATTGCCAGCCATTGCCTGTGTGCCTGGAAGCCCCGGGTGCCGGCGGAGTCGGGTGTGTGCCTGCTGATGCACGACACCGAGCCACTCAAACCGACCAACACCGGTTGGCTGATTGCCGACCTGGTCGAGGACACCTCGGCCTTCGGCTGGCAGCGCACTGCAGTCGATGACAACCTGCTGGCGCTGCTCGAACAGCCTCAATGGCAGCCCTATATCGTCTTCCCCGGCGAGTTCGTTGCCCAAGAGCGGGTAGTCAACCAGGTGGTGCGCGAGCCCGGTAAACGGCCGTTGTTCATACTGCTCGACGCCACTTGGACCGAGGCGCGCAAGATGTTTCGCAAGAGCCCGTACCTGGACCGTTTCCCGGTGCTGAGCCTTGAAGCCGAACAGATGTCGCGCTACCGCTTGCGCCGTTCCAAGCGTGACGACCACTTCTGCACGGCGGAAGTGGCCGCCATGTGCCTGGAACTGGCTGGCGATCAGCGTGCCTCGCAGGCCCTGGACGCCTACCTGGACGTGTTCAGCCTGCACTACCTGAGCGCCAAGCGGCATTTGCCGCTGGACGAGCAGGACGACGCGCATCAGCGTTTGCATACCTTCCTATAGTCCAAGGGGCAGTGATGCCGGATTGGTTCATAATGACGGGGCTGGCAGCCAGGGTGGGCGAGGACGGCAGGGCAATTGTCTTGACCACCCCGACCGTGCTCGGCATCCTTGGCGCCGATTCGGGCACGCCGAAAATGCTGTTACCCCGGACTTTGCCGTGCCTTTCCGCCAAGCGCCCTGACTACCCCGCACGCGCCTGGCACAGAACAGGATCCTTAGATCGATGGCCACTTACGAAATCCTGATTGCCGATGACCACCCGCTGTTTCGTGGCGCCCTGCGCCAGGCTGTTACCCTGGGCCTTGGCGCCGATGTACGCCTGGTTGAAGTTGCGAGCATTGCCGAACTGGAAACCCGCCTGAGCGAGAAAGCCGACTGGGATTTGGTGCTGTTGGACCTCAACATGCCGGGCGCCTATGGCTTCTCCGGGCTGGTCCTGTTGCGTGGGCAATACCCGCAGATCCCCGTGGTGATGGTATCGGCGCAGGAAGAAGCAGCGGTTGTGGTCAAGTCGCGCGAATTTGGCGCCAGTGGCTTCATCCCCAAGTCCAGCCCGCTGGAAGTGATTCAGGACGCCGTGCGCAAGGTGCTGGACGGCGAGGTCTGGTGGCCACCGCAGGCGTTCGAGAAAGTCGACGTTTCGGCTGAGGCCAAGGCCGCCAGCGAAGGGCTGGCCAGCCTCACGCCGCAGCAGTTCCGCGTACTGACCATGGTTTGTGAAGGTTTGCTGAACAAGCAGATCGCCTACGAGCTCAGCGTCTCGGAGGCCACCATCAAGGCCCACGTGACGGCGATCTTCCGCAAGCTGGGCGTGCGTACTCGCACCCAGGCGGCCTTGTTGCTGCAACAACTTGAATCGGTTGCCAGCCACTAACTGCCTGCCTCTTCACGCTTTTTTGACCCACGCTGGATTAGTCTGCCGGCCTTTTATCGGTGAAGTGACGCACATGTCGCCATTCAAAGGCCAGACCGGCCTCAAACGCATCTTCAACGCCGCCGGCTATTCGCTGGACGGCTTGCGCGCTGCCTTCAAGGGCGAGGCCGCGTTCCGTCAGCTGGTCCTGCTCAACGTGCTGCTGATCCCGACGGCCTTCTGGCTGCCGGTCAGCCGCGCAGAGCGGGCGATCATGATCGCGGTGTGCCTGCTGGGCCTGATCGTCGAGCTGTTCAACTCGGCGGTGGAAGCCGCCATCGACCGTATTTCGCTTGAGCGCCACCCCTTGTCGAAAAACGCCAAGGACATGGGCAGCGCCGCGCAACTGGTGGCGCTGACCATGGTTGCCCTGGTCTGGGGTGTGATTCTGCTCTAGGCGATTGGTGGCAGCACGATCTCGTCACTGCGGGTAAAGCCCGCGGTGAAGTTGCGGCACAACTCAAGAAACTCGCGCATGGCCGACGTCTGGTACTTCTGCTTGTGCCAGATGAAGTAGAACTGGCGCATCAAGTCCAGCTCCGGCGTTTCCACCGGTACCAGGCTGCCGCGGCGGAACGCATCGCGCAGGGCCAGGCGCGAGATGCAGCCGATGCCCAGGCCTGATTCCACCGCGCGCTTGATGGCCTCGGTATGTTCCAGCTCCAGGCGGATGTTGAGGTTGGCGCGATGATGGCGCATGGCCTGGTCAAAGGTCAGGCGTGTACCGGAGCCCTGCTCGCGAAGAATCCAGGCTTCCTGGGACAATGTCTGGATATCCGCGTGGCCTAGCGTCGCCAAGGGGTGTTGTGGCGCGCAGAACACTACCAGCTCGTCCTCGACCCAAGGCTGAACTTCAAGGTCAGGGTGGTTGCAATCGCCTTCGATCAGACCCAGATCAATTTCGTAGTGGGCGACCTGGTGCACGATATGCGCAGTGTTCTGCACGTGCAGCTTGACCTGGCTTTCCGGGTGCACCTGCATGAAGCTGCCGATCAGCAGGGTCGCCAGGTAGTTGCCGATGGTCAGTGTGGCGCCGACCGCCAGCGAACCGAAGGCGGACTTGCCATTGAGCAGATCTTCGATTTCCTTGGCCTGGTCGAGCAGGGCCACGGCCTGCGGCAGCAGTTGATGGCCCAGGGCGTTGAGGCTCAGGCGTTTGCCGGCGCGATCGAACAGCTGACAGCTGGATTGGCGCTCAAGCTCGGTGATGGAGGTACTGGCAGCCGACTGCGACAGCGACAGCAGGCCGGCGGCTCGAGAGACGCTTTGATGCTGGGCCACGGCGACGAAGACTTGAAGCTGACGGAGTGTGAATCGCATATCTATATAACCGATAACACATATCTTGATAATTCAGTTAACAGATATTGTCGCTGCCCCTAAACTATCGCGCAACTGCGCGTTTTGCGCGCGCTGCGTCTTTCTTCAGGAGCCCCATCGATGAGCAACATGAACCACGAACGTGTCCTCAGTGTGCACCACTGGAACGACACTCTGTTCAGCTTCAAGTGCACCCGTGACCCGGGCCTGCGCTTCGAGAACGGTCAGTTCGTGATGATCGGCCTGCAGCAGGAAACCGGTCGCCCGCTCATGCGCGCCTATTCCATCGCCTCGCCGAACTGGGAAGAGCACCTGGAGTTCTTCAGCATCAAGGTGCCGGACGGCCCGCTGACTTCCCAGTTGCAGCACTTGAAGGAAGGCGACGAGATCATCATCAGCAAGAAGCCTACCGGTACCTTGGTCCTCGACGACCTGAACCCGGGCAAGCACCTCTACCTGCTGAGCACCGGCACTGGCCTGGCCCCTTTCATGAGCGTCATCCAGGACCCGGAAACCTACGAGCGCTTCGAGAAGGTGATCCTGGTTCACGGCGTGCGTTACGTGAACGAGGTGGCCTACCGCGAGTTCATCACCGAGCACCTGCCGCAGAACGAGTTCTTCGGTGAGTCGGTACGCGACAAGCTGATCTACTACCCGACCGTGACCCGCGAGCCGTTCGAGAACCAGGGCCGACTGACCGACCTGATGCGCAGCGGCAAACTGTTCAGCGACATCGGCCTGCCGCCGATCAACCCGCAGGACGACCGCGCGATGATCTGCGGCAGCCCAAGCATGCTGGATGAGACCAGCGAAGTGCTGGACAGCTTCGGCCTGAAAGTCTCCGCCCGTATGCGTGAGCCGGGTGACTACCTGATCGAGCGTGCCTTCGTCGAGAAGTAAGGCGCAGGCTGGTACGAAAAAGGCGACCCTCGGGTCGCCTTTTTTTTGCTGCTGAGGGAGGTGCTGTTTGCGGGGGAGGTCGGTGCGGGCTATTCGACGCGCGTCTCGCCGCTGTACACCAGAATCTCCCGGCAGCGCTTGCACAGGTACCGTCGCCCCTGGCGCACCAGCTTGTGCCGCTGTGCGGTAAACGGGAAATCACCTTGTGGGCACGGGCAGCGATAGATGTAGCGGGTTACCACGCGCCGTTGCACTTCATAGTTGTGGCAACGGTTGGGTGGCAGCTCATACACCCCACGCATGATCAGTTGCCACTCTTCGCCATGGGCCTGGATGCGCTCGCCAAACAGCTGGTGAGCCACCAGGTGCGCCACCTCGTGGGCGACGGTCTGGCGCAGGAAGTCTTCGTGGTTTTCGCGGTACAGCTGCAGGTTGAAGCGCAGCAGGTTCTCGTGCAGGTGGGCAACGCCGGCCTTCTGACCGCGCAGTTTGAAGCTGACTTCCGGGCGCGGGAAGGGGCGTTTGAAGAAGGTTTCGGCTTGCTGGTAACAGGTTTCGACGCGTTGTCTGAGCAGCTCTGGCATGGCGGGGTAATTCTCCTTGCCGGGCATTATGCCGCAAGCCTTGGCGGCTTGCCGAGCCACCGGTCAGCGCACAGCCAGAGGCCGCCTTGCGGCGGCCTCTGGTTGATGCCCCAGTGTTGGTTGGATCTCGTTGGGTTGCTCTAGTTGGTGTAGACGGGCCCCACGCCCAGTCCCCAGATGATCACGGTCGCGGCCATGATCGCCACCAGTACCACAAGGCCTACCGCCAGCACCGAGCTGGAAAACAGGAAGCCTTCATCGGATGGAATGTTCATGAACGTCGGCAAGCCGACATACAACAGGTACACGGTGTAGCAGATGGCTGCAGTGCCGAGCAGCATGCCCAGCCACAGGTGCGGGTAGAGCGCCGCCAGGCCGCCGAGGAACAACGGCGTGGCGGTGTAGGTGGCGAAGGCAATGCACTGCGCCATGGACGGGTTGGCATCGTAGGTGCGCGCCATCCAGTGGATGAACGCGCCCATTACCGCCACCCCGGCGAGCATCGCCAGGTAGGACATGATGCTCATCCAGATAGCGCTTTCCATGGTCAGCATCACTGCCGGCCGGTCGCCAATCACCCAGCCGACCTGGGTGGTACCGATGAATGCGGAAACGGCAGGGATCGCCGCCAGGATCAAGGTGTGCGTCAGGTACATGTGGCTGATGGATTCTTCTTCGCCACGAATTTCCCGCCATTCCTGATCGGGATGGGTAAACAGCCCCACAACGTGATGAATCATGCCGATCACTCCTCTCAATGTTGCCAAACGCCCCCCAGATGGAGCGCAAGCGGCCCGAGGCCCGAACACCAATGCAAGCGGTAATGTGGCCTTATGTCGCAGTATAGGAAGCCGTTACCTGCACAAACCGCGCTTTTTAGAGCAAATTGCGCTGTAAGACCGCCTGCTGATTACCTTGAAGTCTTTATCGGAATGCCTACAGCGCCGCGCGGTTTGTGCGTAAAATAGCCGGCTTTTGTCACACCTCGCGGATCCAAGCGCTATGGGCACCCTCTCGGTCAACCAGAACAAACTGCAAAAACGCCTGCGTCGTCTCGCTGGCGAAGCCATCACCGACTACAACATGATCGAGGATGGCGACAAGGTCATGGTCTGCCTGTCCGGCGGCAAGGACAGCTACACCATGCTCGACGTTCTGTTGCACCTGCAAAAGGTGGCGCCGATCTCGTTCGAGATCGTGGCGGTGAACATGGACCAGAAGCAGCCCGGCTTCCCCGAGCATGTGCTGCCGGCCTACCTCAAGACCCTGGGCGTCGAGTACCACATCGTCGAGAAAGACACCTACTCGGTGGTCAAGGAACTGATCCCCGAAGGCAAGACCACCTGCTCGCTGTGCTCGCGCCTGCGCCGTGGCACCTTGTACACCTTCGCCGACGAAATCGGCGCGACCAAGATGGCGCTGGGGCACCACCGCGACGACATGGTCGAGACGTTCTTCCTCAACATGTTCTTCAATGGCTCGCTCAAGGGCATGCCACCCAAGCTGCGTGCCGACGATGGCCGTAACGTGGTGATCCGCCCGCTGGCCTACTGCAGCGAGAAGGACATCCAGGCCTACTCGGACATGCGCGAATTCCCGATCATCCCGTGCAACCTGTGCGGCTCGCAGGAAAACCTGCAACGCCAAGTGGTCAAGGACATGCTGGTGGAGTGGGAGCGCAAGCACCCGGGCCGTACCGAGAGCATCTTCCGCGCCATGCAGAACGTCGCGCCGTCGCAGTTGGCGGACCGCAACCTGTTCGATTTCACCAGCCTGAAGATCGACGAAAGCGCCACGCCGCGTTTTCTCGACGTGCTGAACATCTGACCCCATGCGCGATTACCAGTGGCTGCATGAGTACTGCCTGAACCGCTTCGGCTCGGCCCAGGCCCTTGAGGCCTTTCTGCCGCAGCCACGCACGCCTGCGCAACTGCGTGGCATCAGTGACGATCGCTACCTGTCGACCTTGGCCCTGCGCGTGTTCCGCGCCGGGCTCAAGCACAGCCTGGTGGATGCCAAGTGGCCGGCATTCGAGCAAGTGTTCTTTGGCTTCGATCCGCACAAGGTGGTGCTGATGGGCGCCGAGCACCTGGAGCGGTTGATGCAGGACGAGCGCATCATCCGCCACCTGGGCAAGCTCAAGAGCGTGCCGCGCAATGCGCAGATGGTGCTTGATGTGGCAAAGGAGAAGGGCAGTTTCGGCGCGTTCATCGCCGACTGGCCGGTGACCGACATCGTCGGCTTGTGGAAGTACCTGGCCAAGCAGGGCAACCAGTTGGGCGGCTTGTCGGCACCGCGCTTCTTGCGCATGGTCGGCAAGGATACGTTTATCCCGACCGACGACATGGCCGCCGCGCTGATTGCGCAGAAGGTGATCGACAAGCAACCGACCAGCCAGCGAGACCTGGCCTTGGTGCAGCAGGCGTTCAACCAGTGGCACGAAGAGAGCGGGCGGCCGTTGTGCCAGTTGTCGGTGATGCTGGCGCATACCGTCAACCACTGAAATTGCGGGGGCTGCAAAGCAGCCCTGAACTCAAGCCCCTTCGCCCGCCAGGCGCCGCTCATGCTGGAACTTCCAGCGCACGAACAGCAGCGCGCTGACGAACAGCCCCAGGCTCACGATCACCTCAATCCAGCCAAACACCGCCCGCGCCGGGTCGAACGCCGCCAGCACCCCCTTGATGAAGTAGATGTTCACCACAAAGCAGGTCCAGGCATGCGCCCGGGCACTGCCCGTGAGCATACCCGGCAGCAGCAACAGCAGCGGCACCAGCTCGACCGCCAGAATTACCTCGACCCGTGCCCCGTGCAAGTTGGCGAACCACAGGTTGTTCGCCACCAGCAACGCGATCAGCCCAAAAAAGCAGGCCAGGCTCAACGCCCGCGTCAGGCGCAGGCGCGGTGCCAGCCAGTCCAGCGGCGGCAACACCTTGGGCTTTCTAGCCACGCGCGGCCTCCAGGGCCTTGGCCGTGGTTGCCAGGCGTTGGCCGAGGGCGCGGCACAGGGTGATTTCGTGCTGATCGAGCTCACGCTTGCCGTCGGCACCGGCATGGTGGCTGGCGCCGTACGGTGTACCGCCGCCACGCGTTTCGAGCAATGCCGACTCGCTGTAGGGCAGGCCCATCACCAGCATGCCGTGGTGCATCAGCGGCAGCATCATCGACAGCAGGGTGGTTTCCTGGCCACCGTGCAGGCTGGCGGTGGAGGTGAACACCCCAGCCGGCTTGCCGACTAGCTCACCGCCCAGCCACAGGCTGCTGGTGCCGTCGAGGAAGTACTTCAGCGGCGCGGCCATGTTGCCGAAGCGGGTCGGGCTGCCCAGCACCAGGCCGGCGCAATGGCGCAGGTCGTCGAGGGTGGCGTACAGCGCGCCGCTGGCCGGGATGTCCGGGGCCACGGCTTCGCATTCGGTAGAAATCGCCGGCACCGTGCGCAGGCGTGCCTCCATACCGGCCATTTCGATACCGCGGGCGATGTGCCGGGCCATCTCGCTGGTGGAGCCATGGCGGCTGTAATACAACACCAGGATGAAGGGCTGGCTCACGGCAGGATCTCCAGCACCTTCTCCGGCGGGCGGCCGATCACGGCGCGGTCGCCGGCCACCAGGATCGGCCGCTCGATCAGCTTAGGGTGCTTAGCCATGGCGTCGATCAGTTGCGCGTCGGTCAGGGCCGGGTTGGCCAGGTTCAGGTCCTTGTATTCGTCTTCGCCGGTGCGCAGCAGCTGGCGCGGGGCGATCCCCAGCTTGCCGAGCAGGGCTGCCAGGGTGGCGGTGTCCGGCGGTGTCTCGAGGTAGCGCACGATGGTTGGCGTCAGGCCACGGGCTTCGAGCAGTTCCAGCGCGCCGCGGGATTTAGAGCAGCGCGGGTTATGATAGAGCGTCAGGTCAGTCATGTCGGGTCGCATCCAGCTGGGTGTGGCGGCTATTCTAACCGCAGCGACTGAACCATTTGCTTGAAACTTCGAGAAGGATTGACCCATGGCAAGGCGTTTGGCAGCAGTACTGGCCATCACCGCGAGCCTTTTGCTCGGTGGTTGCGGTGCCGACTACGGCGTGGACCAACACGGCAACACGGTAAAGGCCGAGCAGATCGAGGGGCACTGGCTGGTGCTCAACTACTGGGCCGAATGGTGCGGCCCGTGCCGTACCGAAATCCCTGAACTGAACGCGGCGGCCAAGCAATGGGCAGCGGACGGTATCAAGGTGGTTGGGGTGAACTTCGATGGCTTGCAGGGCCAGGACCTGAAGCAGGCTGCCGACACCTTGGGCATCGGCTTTACCGTGCTGGCGCAGGACCCGGCCGAGCGTTATGAGCTGCCACGCAGCGAGGCGCTGCCGGTGACCTACATCATCGATGACAAGGGCAAGGTGCGTGAGCAACTGATGGGTGAGCAGACCCTGGAAGGGCTGCAGGCCAAGATCAAGGCGCTGAAGGGCGCTTGATGTAAATGGGGCTGCACAGCAGCCCCATTACCTTCAGCCTTCCTCAGGCCAGAACCGCAATGGCTTGCCCTCGGCCGGCCAGAAGCGCAACTGCTCCACCGGCGACACATCCCAGCGCTGTACGGTCTCCAGCGCCTGCAAGAAGCGTTTTTCCTGCTCCATCAGCGCCGGTGCGCACAGTTTGCGGGTTTTGCCGACCTTGCCGAAGCTCAGCTGCTCGCCGTCCAGCGTATAAGGTGCAAACCAGTGGTTGCAGCCACCATTGCCATACGCGCGACCATCACTGGCCAGGGTCAGGGTGAGGTGGCTGTAGTCAATCAGCGGGCGCTCGCCGATCCACTCCAGCACATAGCTGCGCTCCTGCTGCAGCTTCGACGGTTGCGCGGCGCAGCCGAGCAGGCTGGTGGCAATCAGCACGCCGGTCAGCAGATTTTTCACGCAGCGCTCTCCTGGCAACGCGGGCACAGGTGCTTTTCGCCACGGCTGGCCCAGCCCAGCTCAGCGATACGTGCGCTGGCAGCCGGTTGGCGGGCTTTCTTGCCCAGCTTGGCGTCCACCGCGAACTCGAAATCCAGCAGTGCGTCGCACTGGTCGCACGCGACCTGCCAGTTGAGGATTTCCAGTTCGTTGAACACCGGGCCGCTGGCCACGGCGACCCACTGGCCGCGCGGGTTGATCAGGTGTCGCACGCTTTCCACGGACAGGCGCATGGACAAGTCCTTGCTGCCCTTGAGGGTGACCAGCAAAGTGTCGCCCTTGTGCATCGAACCGCCGTTGCCGGTCACCTGATAGCGGCCGGGTACCAGGGCGCGGCACTCGATCAGGGTGTGTTGCGGGTTGAATAGGGTGTAGCGGAAATCGTGCTCGACCATGGGTCCTCCAGAAATGCCGCGTATCCTAGCATTAACCCAATACCAGATTCTGTGGATTGCCTGCCATCCAGCAGTTGATGTTGTCCAGCGTGGTGGTGGCGATGGCGTCCAGGGCTTCGCGGGTCAGGAAGGCCTGGTGAGCGGTGACGATCACGTTGGGGAAGGTCAGCAGCCGGGCCAGCACGTCGTCTTGCAGTGGCAGGTCGGAGCGGTCTTCGAAAAACAGCTGGGCCTCTTCCTCGTACACATCCAGGCCAAGGTAGCCGAGCTGGCCGCGCTTGAGCGCGTCGATCAGGGCCGGGGTGTCGACCAGGGCTCCTCGGCCGGTGTTGATCAGCATCGCCCCGGGTTGCAACTGCGCGAGGCTCTGCGCGTTGATCAGGTGCCGGGTGTGCTCGGTCAGCGGGCAATGCAGGCTGATGATGCGCGCTTCGCGCAGCAACTCGGGCAGTGCCAGGTAGCGGGCGCCGAGGGCCAGCAGCTCCGGGTTGGGGTAGGGGTCGTAGGCCAGCAACTGGCAGCCGAAGCCGGCCATGATGCGGGCGAAGGCAACGCCGATCTGGCCGGTGCCGACCACCCCGACGGTCTTGCCGTGCAGGTCGAAGCCGGTCAGGCCGTGCAAAGTGAAGTCGCCTTCGCGGGTGCGGTTGTAGGCCCGGTGCAGCCGCCGGTTGAGGGCGAGGATCAGGGCCACGGCGTGCTCGGCCACGGCGTGTGGCGAGTAGGCCGGTACCCGTACCACGGCCAGACCCAGGCGTTGGGCGGCGTTCAGGTCGACATGGTTGTAGCCCGCCGAGCGCAGGGCGATCAGGCGCGTGCCGCCCGCAGCCAGGCGCGCCAGCACCTGGGCGTCGAGTTCATCGTTGATGAAGGCGCAGACCACCTCGTAGCCATCGGCGAGGGGCGCGGTGTCCAGGGTCAGGCGGGCAGGCTGGAAGTGCAGGTCCAATAAAGTGCCGGCGGCGGCCTGGGTAAAACTCTCCTGGTCGTAGTGCTGGCTGCTGAACAACAGGGCGCGCATGGTCGGGCTTCCTTTGCGAGGGGCTGGGTATTGTAGCCGCCTGGCCTGTCAGGCATTCAGGTGAGCCTGACAGGCCAGCCGGTTGATCGCGCTGTCCAGCTCATCCAGTGCCTGCTGTGCAAGCGGATGCTCCTGTTTGAGCAAGGTCTCGCTGCGCTGGCATGCCGCCCGTAGTTGCGGCACGCCGCAATAACGCGAAACGCCGTTGAGGCGGTGTACCTGCTCGATCAGCGTGGTGTGATCGTGCGCTTCACGCGCAGCGCGTATCGCCTCGCGATCGGATTCCAGCGACGCCAGCAGCATGGCCAGCATGTCGGCCGCCAGGTCGGGCTTGCCGGCTGCCAGGCGCAAGCCCTCCTCGGGGTCCAGCACCTTCAGTTCGTCACTGTTGGCCAGTTGTTCTGCCAGGCGTTCCTGCTGTGGCATGCCAAGGCTCAGGCCGGTCCACTTCATCACCACCTGGGCCAACTGCCGCTCGCTGATCGGCTTGGTCAGGTAGTCATCCATGCCAGCATGCAGCAGGGCGCGTTTCTCGTTGGCCATGGCATGCGCGGTGAGGGCGACGATCGGCAGCGGGCTGCCGTTCTGGGCGTTTTCCCACAGGCGGATCTGCTCGGTACAGGCGCGGCCATCCATGCCGGGCATCTGCACGTCCATCAGCACCAGGTCGAACGGCTCGTCCTGTACTGCCTGCACCGCCGCGTAGCCATTGTCCACCGCCAGTACCTCGGCACCGAGGTCTTCGAGCAGGGTCTGCACCAGCAGCAGGTTGGCCGCATTGTCATCAACGCAGAGGATCTTCGGCTGGCGCTGGCCGCTGTGGACGTTTGGCTCGCCGAGCGGGCGACGTGGCTGCACCAGCTCCAGCAACAGCCGACGCAGCTTGCGCGTACAGGTCGGTTTGGACAGCAACTGGCCATGCCCATTGGGCAGGTAGGGGTGATACAGCGCCTGCTCGGTGGTCGGGCACAACACCACGCATTGGCATTGGTAGCGCTCAAGGTGCAGGTGATATTCCCCGAGCTGCTCTGGGGTGAGGTTGCCCAGGTTGGCGCCGAGCACTGCGAAGTCGAACGGGTGGCCAGCTTGATGGGCGGCCTGCACGGCATGCAGCAGTTGATCGAAAGAAGCGAACAGGCTGACGCTCAGGCCGCAGTCCTCAAGCTGGTGCTCCAGTGCCTGGCGCGCCAGCTCATGGCTGTCGACGATGGCCGCGCGCCGCCCCAGCAGCGGTTGCAGCGGCAGGTCTTCGGCATCGTCGTGGGCCTTGGGCAGGTTGAGGCTGATCCAGAACTGCGAGCCTTCACCCGGCGTGCTGTCGACGCCGATCTCGCCGCCCATCTGCTCGATCAGGCGCTTGGAAATCACCAGGCCCAGGCCGGTGCCACCGGGCTGGCGAGCCAGCGAGTTGTCGGCCTGGCTGAAGGCCTGGAACAGGGTGCGCACATCCTGCGGAGACAAGCCGATACCGGTGTCCTGCACGCTGATGCGAAGCTGTGCGCTGTCTTCGCGTTCGTCCTCGAGCATGGCGCGCACGACGATCGTGCCTTCGCGGGTGAACTTGATGGCGTTGCTCACCAGGTTGGTGAGGATCTGCTTGAGGCGCAGTGGGTCGCCGACCAGTGAAGACGGGGTGTCACGGTAGATCAGGCTGAGCAGTTCGAGCTGCTTGGCGTGGGCGGCAGGGGCGAGGATGGTGAGGGTGTCCTGGACCAGGTCGCGCAGGTTGAACGGAATGCTGTCGAGCACCAGCTTGCCGGCCTCGATCTTGGAGAAGTCGAGGATCTCGTTGATGATCCCCAGCAGGTTGTCGGCGGACTTCTCGATGGTGCTCAGGTAATCCAGCTGGCGCGGCGTCAGTTCGCTTTTCTGCAGCAGGTGGGTGAAACCGAGGATGCCGTTGAGCGGGGTGCGGATCTCGTGGCTCATGTTGGCCAGGAACTCCGACTTGATCCGGCTGGCCTCCAGGGCTTCCTTGCGGGCCATGTCCAGCTCGATGTTCTGGATCTCGATGGTTTCCAGGTTCTGGCGCACGTCCTCGGTGGCCTGGTCGATGCTGTGCTGCAACTCTTCATGGGCGCTGTGCAGGGTCTCGGCCATGCGGTTGATGCCGCGGGCCAGCTCGTCCAGCTCATGGCTGCCCATGGCCGGCAGGCGTTCGTCGAGGTGGCCGTCCTTGAGCTGATTGACCGTGTGCTTGATGCGTTTGATCGGGTCGTTGATGGTGCGGCTCATGCGCAGGGCCAGCAGGCCGCTGAGGGCCAGGCAGGCGAGGATCAACAACAGGCTGGTGAACAGGTTGCGGTAGCCCCGCAGCAGGGTGCCGTCATGCGACAGTTCGATTTCGACCCAGCCCAGCAGGCGTTCGGCCTCGGCTGGCACCGCATCGGTGGCCAGGTCGCGGTGGTGGCCGAAGACCGGCATCAGGTAGCGGGTGGCATCATTGCCGGTGCGTTGCAGCAACTGGGTGCCGGTGCCGCCGCTTGGCGGCTGGTTGAGCATGCTCGGGCCGGCATGGGCCAGGCGCGTGCGGTCCGGGGCAAGGAAGGCAACGGCGCGCACATCGGCTTGCTCCAGGGTCTGTGCGGCAATCCGCTCCAGTTGCGCGGGCGCCAGGCGGGCCATGGCGGGCGCAGCCAGTGGCGCCAGTTGCTCGGCGATCATCTTGCCGCGTTGCAGCAGCTGGGTGCGCAAATCGCTTTGCTGCAACCAGGTGAAATAACTGCCCAGTACCAGCGCCATCAGGCCGGCAGGCAGCAGGGCCAACAACAGGACCCGGCTTCTGATTCCCAAACGATCGAGCACACTTGCCTCCTGTCATGTGCCTGGACGCCGTCAACCGCGTGACGGACCAAGCCGGGAAGTTACTCCGCCTGTTCCGGTATTGCACTCATTTGTCTGTCTTTTCGTGGCCTTGGCAAGGCATTGGTCGCAGGGCGGTTGCTTACAGCCGAGCGGATGCTCAATAATTGCGCAATTGAGAATGCATGGCAGTTGCTAATGAATCCCGTAGCTATTCACGCCTCCAATATCCTTGCGATCGAGGATGACCCGGTACTGGGCGCTTATCTGCACGAAGAGCTGCAGCGGGGCGGTTTCCAGGTGACCTGGTGCCGCAATGGCCTCGAAGGCCTTGAAACGGCAGGCCGTCAGGCCTTCGATGTGGTGCTCATGGACATCCTGCTGCCCGGGCTCAACGGCCTGGATGCACTGGCCCAGTTGCGCCTGCGCAGCGCCACGCCGGTAATTCTGATGTCGGCGCTGGGCGCCGAGGCCGATCGTATCAGCGGTTTTCAGCGGGGCGCCGACGACTACCTGCCCAAGCCCTTCAGCATGGCCGAACTGCAGGTGCGCATCGAGGCGATCCTGCGGCGTGTGGCCCTGGAGCGGCGTCATCAGCCGCAGCAGGAAGCCATTTCAGGCGGTTTGCAGTTTGACGAAGCGCTCAGCGATGTACGGCTCGAAGGGCGCCTGGCCGGCCTCACCCCGAGCGAATACCGGCTGCTCGAGATCCTCAACCGCAACCTGGATGAGGTGCTGAGCAAACCCTTCCTTTATCAGCAGGTTCTGCAGCGGGGTTACTCGCGGCATGATCGCAGCCTGGACATGCACGTCAGCCAGATCCGCCGCAAGCTCAAGGGCATCGGCTACCAGGAGCGGCAGATCCGCACCGTCTGGGGCAAGGGCTACGTGCTCAGCGCCAGCGAAATGGAGTAGGCCATGCTCGACCGCCATTCACTGTTCTGGAAGCTGGCCATTCTGTTGGTGGGCTTCTGCCTGCTGATGATCGGCCTGAGCTACACCTGGGGCCGGCACATGGAAACCCAGAACGCCTTCCTTTCCGAGCCGGCGCGGCAGTTGCTGCGCGGCTACGCGGCCGAGGCCGAACGGGCCTGGCGCAGCGGCGGGCGAGCAGGGCTGGACCAGTGGGTGGGCGAGATGCACCAGCGCGAGCGCGGCTGGGTCGGCGTGCTCGACAGCAACCTGCGGCCGCTCGACAGCGCCACCCTGCGCCCCGATATCATGCAAAGGCTGACGCGCCTGCGCAGCGTCGACTGGCCCATGAGCCGGCGCAGTGTCGACCAACCTTGGCTGCGCATTCCATTCCCGGGGGCGCCGGAGCAGGGCATGCTGGTGATCGAGCTGCCCGAACGCCTCAACCCCGGCCAGTACCGCGTACTGTGGCGGGTGGTGACCAACGGCATCATCCCTGGCCTGTTCACCCTGCTGCTGTGCGTGGGCCTGTACCGCATGCTGATCGTGCCGCTCAACCAGTTGCGTGAGCAGGCCAATGCCTGGCGCGCCGACCAACTGTCGGCGCGCCTCGACCCGCGCACCATCGCCCGGCATGACGAGCTCGGCGAGCTGGCCCGGGCGTTCGACCAGATGGCCGACCGGCTACAGGGCACCGTGGCCCTGCAGCAGCAGATGTTGCGCGACCTGTCCCACGAAATGCGCACGCCGCTTAGCCGGCTGCGTGTGGCCTGTGACGGCGAAACCGACCTGCAGGGCCTGCGCGAGCGGCTGGCGCGTGAGGTGGACTGCATGCAGCAACTGGTCGAGGGCACCTTGCAGCTGGCCTGGCAAGACGCCGAGCGCGCGCCGATGAACCTGGAGCCGATCCAGGTCCAGGCGCTGTGGGACCTGCTCGCCGAAGATGCCAGTTACGAAAGCGGCTGGTCACCCGCGCGGCTGCGCTGCGAACTGCCCGCCAGTTGCTGGGTGCAAGGCAACCTCAATTACCTGGCCCAGGCGCTGGAAAACCTGCTGCGCAATGCCATCCGTCACTCGCCGGCCGACGGCTTGGTGCGCCTCGGCGGGCAGCGCGAGGGCAACCACTGGTGGCTGTGGCTGGAGGATGAAGGCCGGGGCGTGGCCGAGGAGGACCTGGAACGGATCTTCGCGCCGTTTTCCCGGCTGGATGGTTCGCGCCCCGGCGACGGCGGGTTCGGCTTGGGGTTGAGCATTGCCCGCAGCGCCATCCAGCGCCAGGGCGGGACCTTGTGGGCGGAGAATGGCAAGCGGGGCCTGCGCTTGTGGATGCGCCTGCCCGCGCATGAACCCGTTGGCCGCGAACAGGACGACAAGCGGCCGCAGCGCACCGCTTATAGCGTGTAGCTATATGCATCACAGATTGCGTGATATGGCCGGGAAAGGTTTGCCGGTATGATAGGCGCCCCTGCCGTCCGGATTGTGAAATACGCCATGACCTTGCAGTACCCAACCATCGCCGATTGCGTCGGCAATACGCCCCTGGTTCGCCTGCAGCGCATTGCCGGAGAGACCAGCAACACGCTTCTGCTCAAGCTCGAAGGCAACAATCCCGCCGGCTCGGTCAAGGACCGCCCGGCGCTGTCGATGATCACCCGCGCCGAACTGCGCGGCCAGATCAAACCTGGCGACACGCTGATCGAGGCCACCTCGGGCAACACCGGCATCGCCCTGGCGATGGCGGCAGCGATCAAGGGTTACAAGATGATCCTGATCATGCCGGACAACTCCACCGCCGAACGCAAGGCCGCCATGACGGCCTACGGCGCCGAGTTGATCCTGGTGACCAAGGAGGAGGGCATGGAAGGTGCCCGTGACCTCGCCGAGAAGCTGCAGGCCGAAGGCCGCGGCCTGGTGCTCGACCAGTTCGCCAATGGCGACAACCCGATCGCCCACTACAACAGCACCGGCCCGGAGATCTGGCAGCAGACCCAGGGCAACATCACCCATTTCGTCAGTTCCATGGGTACCACCGGCACCATCATGGGCTGCTCGCAGTACCTCAAGGAGCAGAACCCGGCGGTGCAGATCATCGGCCTGCAGCCGATGGAAGGCTCGGCTATCCCGGGCATCCGTCGGTGGCCGGAGCAATACCTGCCGAAAATCTTCGACGCCAGCCGCGTGGACCGCGTGGTCGACATGTCGCAGCAGGAAGCCGAAGACATCACCCGCCGCCTTGCCCGTGAAGAGGGCATTTTCTGCGGCGTGTCTTCCGGCGGTGCGGTCGCGGCGATGCTGCGCCTGTCTCGCGAGGTGGAAAACGCGGTAATGGTCGCAATCATCTGCGACCGTGGTGACCGATACCTGTCCACTGGCCTGTTTGACCCGAGCTAAATGTCCAAGAAGAAAAGCAACAGCGGCCTGCGCTTCCAGCCAGCCGGTGGCAACCGTAGCCCTCAGGTTCCCGTGGGCAAGAAACAGCGCCTGGATATCGAGCGCCTGGCCGGTGACGGCCGTGGCATCGCATTCCATGAAGGGCGTACCTGGTTCGTCAGCGGCGCGTTGGCCGGTGAGGCCGTCGAGGCCCGCGTGCTCAATGCCCGCGGCAAGGTGGTGGAGGCGCGCCTGGAACGCGTGCTGCAGGCCAGCCCCGAACGGCGCGAGGCGCCGTGCCGGCACTATGCCCGCTGTGGTGGCTGCAACCTGCAGCATTTGCCCCACGAAGGGCAACTGGCGCTCAAGCAGCGCACGCTGGCCGAGCAACTGCAGCGGGTTGCCGGCCTACAACCCGAAGCATGGGCCGTCCCGCTGAGCGGGCCGGAATTCGGCTACCGACGCCGGGCGCGGGTAGCCGTGCGCTGGGACATCAAGGCGCGTCAGCTGGAAGTCGGCTTCCGTGCCGAAGCCAGTCAGGAGATCATTTCCATCGACGAATGCGCGGTGCTGGTACAGCCCTTGCAGTCGATTCTGCGTCACTTGCCGACCGCCTTGCGTGCGTTGAGCAAACCGCAGGTAATCGGCCATGTCGAGCTGTTCAGCGGCACTGCCGAAGCCGTGCTGGTACGCCATGTTGCGCCGCTGGCGGAAGATGACCTGGCACGCCTGCAGGCATTTTGCAGGGAGGCCGGGGCGCAGCTCTGGCTGCAGGGTGAAGGTGAGCCGGCGCCCGTGGATACGGCCGCGAAACTGGGCTTTGCCCTTGAGCCCTGGCAGTTGGAACTGGCCTGGCGCCCCGGCGACTTCGTGCAGGTCAACGCGCAGGTCAACACGGCGATGATCGAGCAGGCCCTGGCCTGGCTCGCACCCACGGCCGACGAGCGTGTGCTGGACCTGTTCTGCGGCCTGGGCAACTTTGCCCTGCCGCTGGCCCGCCAGGCCCGTGAAGTGGTGGCGGTGGAAGGTGTACAGGCCATGGTCGATCGGGCTGCGGCCAATGCCCGAAACAACAATGTGCATAACGCACGGTTTTTTCAGGCCGATTTATCGCAGCCTTTGGCAGGTGCCGAATGGGCCGCCGAAGGCTTTTCTGCGGTACTCTTGGATCCACCGCGCGACGGTGCTTTCGAGGTGGTGCGAGATATCGCCCGCCTCAAGGCCAAGCGGCTGGTCTACGTATCGTGCAACCCGGCCACGCTGGCGCGAGACGCCCAGGTGCTGGTCGGTCAGGGGTACCGGTTAAAAAGGGCCGGGATTCTCGACATGTTTCCTCAGACGGCGCATGTCGAGGCCATGGCGTTATTCGAGGCGGGCTAGCAGACTGGCCCGTTGGTGGGGTTGCCAGGGAATGGCGGCCGCACAGTGGAAGCCTGCGTACCCGCGTGGTGCGCTGTATGGAAAGGTAAAACAAAGATGGTACAGGTGAGAGTGCACCAGCCGGTCAACACCGACGGCAGTATCAATCTCGAAGCATGGCTGGATCATGTGGTAAGCGTCGATTCGGCCCTGAATCGCGCGGAACTCAAAGAAGCCTGCGAGTTCGCTCACGAAGTCGAGAGAAAGGGTAACCCTGCCAAGCATTCTTGGGCCGACGGTACGTCCAGCTTCCAGGCGGGCCTGGAGATCGCCGAAATTCTCGCCGACCTCAAGCTCGACCAGGATTCGCTGGTAGCGGCCGTCATCTATCGCTCGGTGCGCGAAGGCAAAGTGACCTTGGCCGAAGTCAGTCAGCGCTTTGGGCCGGTGGTGTCCAAATTGATCGACGGCGTGCTGCGCATGGCGGCCATCAGTGCCAGTCTCAGCCCGCGCCAATCGTTGGTGCTGGGCTCCCAGGCGCAGGTCGAGAACCTGCGCAAGATGCTCGTGGCCATGGTCGACGATGTGCGCGTGGCGCTGATCAAGCTGGCCGAGCGCACCTGTGCTATCCGCGCGGTCAAGGCTGCCGACGACGATAAACGCCTGCGTGTCGCGCGCGAAGTGTTCGACATCTATGCACCACTGGCTCACCGCCTGGGTATCGGTCACATCAAGTGGGAGCTGGAAGACCTGTCTTTCCGTTACCTCGAACCCGACCAGTACAAACAGATCGCCAAGCTCCTGCACGAGCGCCGGCTGGACCGCGAGCGCTTCATCAGCGACGTGATGAACCAGTTGCAGAACGAACTGCTGGCCACCGGCGTGAATGCCGATATCAGTGGCCGGGCAAAACACATCTATTCGATCTGGCGCAAGATGCAGCGCAAAGGCCTGGAATTCAGCCAGATCTACGATGTGCGCGCAGTGCGCGTGCTGGTGCCGGAGATCCGCGACTGCTACACCGCATTGGGCATCGTTCATACGCTGTGGCGGCACATCCCCAAGGAGTTCGACGACTACATCGCCAACCCCAAGGAGAACGGCTACCGCTCGTTGCACACGGCGGTGATCGGCCCCGAGGGCAAGGTGCTGGAGGTGCAGATCCGTACCCATGGCATGCACGAGGAAGCTGAACTGGGCGTGTGCGCGCACTGGCGCTACAAGGGCACCGACGTCAAGCCCAGCTCCAATCACTACGAAGAGAAGATTTCCTGGCTGCGCCAGGTGCTCGAGTGGCATGAAGAGCTGGGTGACATCGGCGGCCTGGCCGAACAGCTGCGGGTCGACATCGAGCCTGACCGGGTCTATGTGTTCACCCCCGACGGCCATGCCATCGACCTGCCCAAGGGCGCCACACCGCTGGACTTCGCCTACCGCGTGCACACCGAAATCGGTCACAACTGCCGCGGCGCCAAGATCAACGGGCGTATCGTGCCGCTCAACTACAGCCTGCAGACGGGCGAGCAGGTCGAGATCATCACCAGCAAACACGGCAACCCCAGCCGTGACTGGTTGAACTCCAACCTGGGTTACGTCACCACCTCGCGGGCACGGGCGAAGATTGTCCATTGGTTCAAACTGCAGGCACGCGACCAGAACGTGGCGGCCGGCAAGACCTTGCTCGAACGTGAACTCAGCCGCCTGGGCCTGCCCCAGGTGGACTTCGAGCGCCTGGCCGAGAAGACCAACGTCAAGACCGCCGAAGACATGTTCGCCTCGCTGGGTGCCGGTGATCTGCGCCTGGCGCACCTGGTCAACGCCGCCCAGCAATTGCTCGAGCCCGAGCGCATCGAGCAGATCGAGCTGGTGCAACGCAAGCCCACCGGGCCGCGTACCGGCAAGCGCGGCGATATCCAGATCCAGGGTGTCGGCAACCTGCTGACGCAGATGGCCGGCTGCTGCCAGCCGCTGCCAGGCGATGCCATCGTCGGCTATATCACCCAGGGCCGGGGTGTGAGCATCCACCGCCAGGACTGCGCTTCGGTGCTGCAACTGGCAGGCAAGGAGCCAGAGCGGATGATCCAGGTCAGTTGGGGGCCGATCCCGGTGCAGACCTACCCTGTCGACATCGTCATCCGTGCCTACGACCGCCCAGGCTTGCTGCGTGACGTGTCGCAGGTACTGCTCAACGAGAAGATCAACGTGCTGGCGGTCAACACCCGCTCGAACAAGGAAGACAACACGGCGTTGATGTCGCTGACCATCGAGATTCCAGGCCTGGATGCGCTTGGGCGCTTGCTGGGGCGGATCTCGCAGTTGCCGAACATCATCGAGACGCGGCGTAATCGTACGCCTTGAGACTGGGGTGGCAGCTTCGCGGGTTCACCCGCGAGCAGCCACCACCGGAGGACCTTAATGACCTACACCCTCGAAGACCTGCTGCACCTCATGGCCCGCCTGCGTGACCCGCAACATGGCTGCCCGTGGGATTTGCAGCAGGACTACGCCAGCATCGTCCCGCACACCCTCGAAGAAGCCTACGAGGTCGCCGACACCATCGAGCGCGGCGATTTCGAGCACTTGCAGGGCGAGCTCGGCGACCTGTTGTTCCAGGTGGTCTACTACAGCCAACTGGCCCGGGAAGAGGGGCGTTTCGCCTTTGACGGGGTGGTCGACAGCATCACCCGCAAGCTGATCCGCCGCCACCCGCACGTATTCCCCACCGGCGAGCTGTACGCACCGGTGGGCACGCCCAGCCTGAGCGAGGCCGAGGTCAAGTTGCGCTGGGAACAGATCAAGGCCGAAGAGCGCGCCGAAAAGAGCGAGCCTGAACAGCTGTCGCTGCTCGATGATGTGCCTGCGGCATTGCCGGCGCTGTCGCGGGCAGCCAAACTGCAGAAGCGTGCGGCCACGGTCGGTTTCGACTGGCCTGACGCATTGCCGGTGCTGGACAAGGTCCGCGAGGAGCTGGATGAAGTCCTGCAGGCCATGGCCGACGGTGATGCCGATGCGCTACAAGACGAGGTCGGCGATCTGCTGTTCGCCACCGTCAACCTGGCCCGCCACCTCAAGCAAGACCCGGAGCATGCCCTGCGCCGCGCCAACCGCAAGTTCGAGCGACGTTTCCGCTTTATCGAACAGGCATTGCGCGACAGCGGTCGGCCCATCGAAGATTGTAGCCTTGACGCGCTGGATGCCCTTTGGGGTGAAGCCAAACGTCAGGAAAAGAACCTGCCCAGCTGCGGCTGAGCTGTTGCATAAGTGAGTGAATTCATGAGCCTTTCCCTTCGCGACCAATTGCTCAAAGCCGGTCTGGTCAACCAGAAACAGGTCTCGCAGACCAACAAAGCCGAAAAGAAACAAAAGCGCCTGGAGCACAAAGGCCAGGTCGAGGTGGATGACACCCAGCAGCGCCTCGCCAAGGAAGCCATGGCTGACAAGGCCAAGCGTGACCAGGAGCTGAACCGCCAGCAGCAGGAAAAGGCCGAGCAAAAGGCCCGCGCCGCGCAGGTCAAGCAGTTGATCGAAGCGACTCGCCTGCCCAAGCTCAACAGCGAGGACTACTACAACTTCGTTGACGACAAAAAGGTCAAGCGCATTGCCGTCAATGCCCTGATGCGCAGCAAGCTGAGCAATGGCTCGCTGGCGGTGGTCTCCTTCGCTGGCGGCTACGAGGTGATTCCGCGTGAGGCGGCGGTGAAGATCCAGGAGCGCGACCCGCATCGCGTGCTGCTGCTCAACACCCACGTCGAAGAGGCCAACGAGGATGACCCTTATGCGGCCTACAAGATCCCTGACGACCTGATGTGGTAAGCATGAAAAACCCCGCCTAGGCGGGGTTTTTTTTGAAGGCGGTGTCATTGCGTGGCGCGCAGGTTTTCCAGGTCTTCGAGCTCTACCCGATACTGGTGGGCTTCATGTTCGTTGTGGAACATTCCGACCAGTTGGCCCTGCTGGTGCACATCCCAGATCCGCACGCCAGCGGCCAGGCCTTCGTGGGACATTTTCGATTCGTCGCGTTCGGTTACTTGGACTGTCATCGGTAAACTCCACTTTTCAGTTGGCTGCGGCACTGTGTCGCAGGTCTTCTTTATAGAGTTTGTTAGCAGCCTAAG
Organism: Pseudomonas sp. SWRI77; assembly: GCF_014269105.1. Lineage (NCBI taxonomy): Bacteria > Pseudomonadati > Pseudomonadota > Gammaproteobacteria > Pseudomonadales > Pseudomonadaceae > Pseudomonas > Pseudomonas sp. SWRI77. The sequence continues at coordinate 194,664 of NZ_JABWRV010000004.1, forward strand.
TAAATAAAACGGGCATGAAACAAGTTTCATGTAAGGGTGGCCAGGCAAAAAGAAGCCCCGCACAAGGCGGGGCTGCAGGTGCTTCAGGCTGCGGTTGATCAGTTACCCTTCACCGGCTTGCCATCGACCGTGCCATCCTGCAGCACGATCACATACTCCTTGCCATCGGTTTCGACCTGGCGCAGTTGCACCAGCAGGTAGTCCCAGTTCTTGGCGAACCACAGCTCGGTGATGCGCTTGCTTTGGCTCGGGTCGCGCACGCGCTCGACCTTGACCGCATCGACCTGGCCGGTCTTGGTGGTGACCTTCTCGGTGCCCAGTACGCGGAAGTCGTAGGTGTCGATCTCGTCACCATCGACCACCTGGTAGGTCATGCTCTTCTTGCCGGCGGCCACGTCATGCTGCAGCGCCAGCTGGTAGGACGACTTGTCCAGCACGCCGCGGTTGAGCGGCAGGCTGACGGCATCGCCACGGTCGCTACCGGTGACTTTCTTGCTGTTCCAGTCGAAGTTCAGGTCGACCTTCTTCGCCTTGCCCAGGCCGCCACGTTCGAAGTGATACTTCTGCGGCAGCAGGGTGTCGTTTTCCAGGCGCAGGGTGCTTTGCTCGGTCAGGCTGGCGATCATCATGGAAGCCCGGAAATTGAGGTCCCAGGTACCATTGGCATTCTTGACCAGGCTGCGTTCGGCGGTGCCGCTCATGGGCAGCTGCTTCCAGTCGGCGGTGTAGCTGGCCGAGAAAGGCTTCAGATCAGCTGCCTGGAGGGGCAGGGCGAGCACGGCGAGAGCCAAAAGCAGGGCGCGACGCATAAATTCTCCTAGGGTCGAATCAAGTGACCGCTGGCCGCCAGAGGCTGGCCATCCAGTAACGCACCGTGTTCACCCAGACGCAAGCGTCCTTCGGCGAACCAGTGCACCGCCAGCGGGTAGATCTGGTGTTCCTGGTGGTGAACCCGCTGGGCCAGGCTTTCAGCGGTGTCGTCCGACGTCACCGGTACCACAGCCTGTACGACCAGTGGGCCGCCATCGAGTTCCTCGGTGACGAAGTGTACGCTGCAGCCATGCTCGGCGTCGCCTGCCTCCAGGGCCCGGCGATGGGTATGCAAGCCCTTGTATTTGGGCAGCAGCGACGGGTGGATATTGAGCAGGCGGCCCTGATAGTGGCGCACGAAACCGCCACTGAGGATGCGCATGAAACCGGCCAGCACCACCAGGTCGGGCGCAAAGCCGTCGATGCGTGCCATCAGCGCCGCATCGAAGGCTTCGCGGCCGTCGAAGCCGGTGTGGTCCACTACGGCGGTATCGATGCCAGCGGCTGCAGCGCGCTGCAGGCCGTAGGCATCGGCGCGGTTGGAAACCACCGCACGGATGCGCACCGGGCTGTCTTCACTGCGGCAGCTGTCGATCAGGGCTTGCAGGTTGCTGCCGGAACCCGACAGCAGTACCACTACATTGCAGGTCTTGCTCGGCATCAGTGTGCCTTGAGGTTCTGCAGCTCGACCTGGGCGGCGCCTTCGGCGGCCTGCTCGATGCGGCCGATGACCCAAGGCTGTTCGCCTTCTGCACGCAGCACGTTCAGGGCGTTTTCGACCTGGTCCTGGGCCACGCAGATGACCATGCCGACGCCGCAGTTCAGTACGCGGTGCATTTCATGCTCGTCAACGTTGCCTTGTGCCTGCAGGAAGTCGAATACCGCCGGGCGCTGCCAGCTGGCCACGTCGACCACGGCCTGGGCGTTCTTTGGCAGTACGCGCGGGATGTTGTCCAGCAGGCCGCCACCGGTGATGTGGGCCATGGCCTTGACTGCGCCGGTCTGCTTGATCAATTGCAGCAGCGGTTTGACGTAGATGCGGGTCGGCGCCATCAGCAGGTCGGTCAGTGGCTGGCCGTCGAGCTGGGTGTTTTCGATGTCGGTGCCGGACACTTCGAGGATCTTGCGGATCAGCGAGTAGCCGTTGGAGTGCGGACCGGAAGACGGCAGGGCGATCAGCGCGTCACCGGTGGCAACCTTGGAGCCGTCGATGATCTCGGCCTTTTCCACGACGCCGACGCAGAAGCCGGCCAGGTCGTAGTCTTCGCCTTCGTACATGCCAGGCATCTCGGCGGTTTCGCCACCGACCAGCGAGCAACCGGCCAGTTCACAGCCGGCACCGATGCCGGTGACTACGGTGGCGGCGACGTCGACGTTGAGCTTGCCAGTGGCGTAGTAGTCGAGGAAGAACAGCGGCTCGGCACCGCATACCACCAGGTCGTTGACGCACATGGCGACCAGGTCCTGGCCGATGCTGTCGTGCTTGTTCAGGTTCAGGGCAAGGCGCAGCTTGGTGCCGACGCCGTCGGTGCCGGAGACCAGAACCGGCTGCTTGTAGCCGGCCGGGATCTCGCAGAGGGCGCCGAAGCCGCCCAGGCCACCCATGACTTCAGGGCGTGCGGTGCGTTTTGCCACGCCCTTGATGCGTTCGACCAGTGCTTCGCCGGCGTCGATGTCTACACCGGCGTCCTTGTAGCTCAGGGAGGGTTGCTTGCTCATTGATCCAGGCCTTTAGGAGGGAGGGATTCTTAAAAACGACCATGACGGCCAAGGCCGGCTGTGTAAGCGGCGGCTGCCTGAAACGTCAGAGGTCTGCGAAGGCGCGCGATTTTATCAGGGTTGCCGTGCAGCGGCCATCCTCAGGCCGACGGGCAGGGCTCGAAAGCGTTAAAAAGGTGATGGGGGGAGGGGGCTTGCTTGGTTTTTTTGGGAGCAGAGGTAGGGTTTGAGGTTTGTGTGCTCTACAAATTCCCACGGCCTGCGCCTGGCAGTCACGCGCCCCCCTGTATAAGGTGTAGCCATAGAGGAGCATTTTTCGTTCCACCGCGGTCACAACCTGCACGTTAACGGCCCGTTTCACCTAGTTTCTGGACAGGAATCCTTCATGCATCTTCTCAAAAATCTGGCAGCGGGATGCCTTGCCCTGGTGGCTGTCGCCGCCCAGGCCGAAACCGTCTCCGGGCTCTACCAAGTGCGTGAGCCGCTTGCAGGGCAGGGCGCCGAAGCCCGTACCCAGGCAACCGGCAAGGCCCTCGATACCTTGATTCTGCGCCTGACCGGCGACCCGAAAGCGGCGCAAAACCCGGCTTTGGCGGAGTTGCGCAAGGACCCGCAGCAAATCATCAACCAGGTCGGTACCGAAGCCGGCCCGCCCGAATCGGTGCTGGTCGAGTTCGACCCCGGCAGTACCGAACGTGCCTTGCGCAAGGCCGGCCTGGCCCTGTGGGGCAGCAACCGGCCATCGATCATCGGCTGGTGGCTCAACGACAGCGTCGAAGGTAGCAACCTGGTCGGCGACGGCCAGGCCACTGCCCAGCCACTGCGCCGTGCAGCCCAGCACCGAGGCTTGCCATTGCGCTTGCCGCTGGCCGACCTGCAGGAGCAACTGGTGGCCAACGCCAAGCAAATCGAGGCCAGTGACCCAGCGCCGCTGCGCGAAGCGTCCGAGCGCTACGCGGCCGATGCACTGCTGGCGGTCCACGCCCATGAAGCGGATGGCAAATGGCAAGGCAAATGGCAGTTGTGGGTGGGTGACCAGCGCGAGCAGGGTAATGCCGAGGGCGCCGACCAGGCGGCCTTGGCCGACGCGGTGATGCTGGCGGTGAGCAGCCGCCTGGCGCCGCGCTATGTGACCCGCCCTGGTGCCAGCAGCCAGTTGCAGCTCCAGGTGCAGGGGATGAACCTGCAGCGCTACGCCGAATTGAGCCGGGTGCTCGAACCGTATGGCGCGCGACTGAAGATGGCCGAAGGCAGCACGCTGACCTACGGTGTCACCGCCAACCGCGAACAATTGCGTGCCCAACTGGGGCTGGCCAAGCTGCAGGAAGTGCCGGCCGAGCAGGCCCCCGCTGTACCCGCGGTCCCCGCGCCTGCACCTGGCGCTGCCGCAGAGCAGCCCGCAGTGCCCAAGCCGTTCGACGGCCTGCGTTTTCGCTGGTAAGGAGTACCGACCGTGACCGATATGCGCCGCTGGATCTGGCTGGGTGCGGCACTGCTGTTCGCCGTGCTGCTATATAGCTTGCACAACATTCTTGCCCCCTTTCTGATCGGTATTCTGCTGGCTTATCTGGCAGACCCTCTGGTTGACCGCCTGGAGCGCCTGGGGCTGTCACGCACCTGGGGCGTGGTGGTGGTGTTCAGCCTCTTCACCCTGCTGTTCATGGCCCTGCTGCTGGTGCTGGTGCCGATGCTGGCCAAGCAGCTGCTGCGCCTGTACGAGCTGGCGCCGCAGATGCTCGACTGGTTGCAGCATCAGGCGTTGCCTTGGGTGCAACACCGCCTTGGCCTGGCCGATGGCTTCTGGAAGTTCGACAAGATCAAGGCAGCCATTGGCGAGCACATGGGCCAGACCACCGACATCGTCGGCATCGTGCTGTCCCAGGCGACGGCTTCGAGCCTGGCCTTGATGGCCTGGCTGGCCAATCTGGTGCTGATCCCGGTGGTGGGGTTCTACCTGCTGCGTGACTGGGACCTGATGATGGCCAAGTTGCGCAGCCTGCTGCCGCGCCAGCGCGAGTCGCAAATAGTGGGGTTGGCGCAAGAGTGCCATGAAGTCCTGGGCGCGTTCGTCCGCGGCCAATTGATGGTGATGCTCGCGCTGGGCGTCATCTACTCGGCAGGGCTGATGCTGGTGGGGCTCGAACTCGGCCTGTTGATCGGCATGCTGGCGGGGTTGGCAGCCATCGTGCCGTACATGGGCTTCATCATCGGTATTGGTGCGGCGTTGGTCGCCGGCCTGTTCCAGTTCGGTGGCGACCTGTATCCGATGCTGGGCATCGTTGCGGTGTTCATGGTCGGCCAGGCGCTGGAAGGCATGGTGCTGACGCCGTTGCTGGTGGGCGACCGTATCGGCTTGCACCCGGTGGCAGTGATCTTCGCCATTCTTGCCGGTGGCGAGTTGTTCGGCTTCACCGGTGTGCTGCTGGCGCTGCCGGTGGCGGCAGTGATCATGGTGCTGCTACGTCATGTACATGATCTGTACAAAGATTCGGACATGTATGACGCCGATGTCGATCCGCAGTTGTAAATTACCCAGTCAGACCGAGCAGAGCAGGTCGCAAGCCTTTGATTTTGCTTGTGCTCTTCTGCTCCCTGATTGTGCCGTCCGCGTTGCGGGTATAGACTTTGCACACTGTCCACCAAAGGCCCCCTGTGGTCCCAGCGACCGCCCGCGAGCATGAAACCACCGATCCAGTTGCCCCTGGGTGTGCGCCTGCGCGATGACGCCACCTTCATCAACTACTATCCGGGCGCCAATGCTGCGGCATTGGGCTACGTCGAGCGCCTATGCGAAGCCGACGCCGGCTGGACCGAGAGCCTCATCTACCTGTGGGGCAAGCAGGGTGTCGGCCGCACCCACCTGTTGCAGGCCGCCACCCACCGCTTCCAGCAGTTGGGCGAACCCGCCGTTTACCTGCCGTTGGCGCAACTGCTCGAGCGCGGTGTCGAGTTGCTCGATCACCTCGAACAGTACGAGCTGGTGTGCATTGACGACCTGCATGTAATTGCCGGCAAGGCCGACTGGGAAGAGGCCATGTTCCACCTGTTCAATCGCCTGCGTGACAGTGGCCGTCGTTTGCTGCTGGCGGCCTCCAGCTCGCCGCGCGAGCTGCCCATCAAGCTGGCCGACCTCAAGTCGCGGCTGACCCTGGCACTGATCTTCCAGATGCGTGGCATGTCCGATGAAGACAAGCTGCGTGCCTTGCAGTTGCGTGCCTCGCGCCGTGGCCTGCACCTCACCGATGAGGTCGGGCATTTCATCCTTACCCGCGGTACCCGCAGCATGAGCGCACTGTTCGATCTGCTCGAACGCCTCGACCAGGCATCGCTGCAGGCGCAGCGCAAGCTGACCATCCCTTTCCTGAAAGAAACCCTGGGCTGGTAAGCCCCTGAAAATCCTGGGCTAGAGCGGCACAACGAAAAAGTCACATCTTTTTCGATAAAATTTGCAAATGGCCATGATAGAGGGCATAGTTTCCTCCTTCTAAAGGATTACAGACACGGTCGTGCCCATGCTAAAGCGCTTCGCACCCCTCGTGCCCCTCGCACTCGTGACCCTGCTTTTCGGCTGCGCGGCCCAAGGCCCGGTATCCCAGCCCCAGGATCACACCCCGATCGACGCCCAATCGGCGTTCAAGGCCAAAGCCTCGCCTTCGTCCGTATTCGGCGAACCGGAAGAGCTGGCCACCGAAGATGATCTGGCGGCCTTCTCCAGCAACAGCAAGCCTTATCAGCTGCCGGTTCTGGCTGACAGCATTCTCGAGCGCGGCATGGCGTTGATCGGCACACGCTACCGCTTCGGTGGTACCTCGGAGAAGTCAGGCTTCGATTGCAGCGGCTTCATCGGTTACCTGTTCCGCGAAGAAGCCGGCATGACCTTGCCGCGTTCGACGCGTGAAATGATCAACGTCGATGCCCCGAAAGTGGCCCGTAACAAGCTCAAGCCAGGCGACCTGCTGTTCTTCAGCACCAATGGCCGCGGCCGGGTCAGCCATGCCGGCATCTACTTGGGTGACAACCAGTTCATCCACTCCAGCAGCCGCCGCAGCGGTGGTGTGCGCATCGACAGCCTCGGTGATCGCTACTGGAGCAAGACCTTCATCGAAGCCAAGCGAGCCTTGGCGATGGCGCCGACCAACATTGCGCGCAACTGATACCCCGATGATGTTCCGTGCCACGGCGGCGATGCTTTAAAAAAGCTCGCCGCCGTGCGCATTTACAGAAAGCGTCTAATCTAAATTCTCAACACTTTTCGGCTGCGGTCCAGCGGTCTCAGACAGGATGTTCTGGCCATGGTAATGATGGCGCGCTTCGCATTCCTCTCCCTGGTGGCATTGCTTGCTGCCTGCTCCAGCCGCGCGCCTGCGCCGGCCCCTGTGGTCAAGCCGCAGGTCTCCTACAGCCAACTGCCTGATGCTTCGCCGATTGCCGACGACGTGTTGATCCGCGCGATCGGGCTGGTGGGCACGCCTTACCGATGGGGTGGCAATACGCCTGACTCCGGGTTCGATTGCAGTGGCCTGATCAAGTATGTCTATCGGGATGCCGCTGGCATCAGCTTGCCGCGCTCGACGCGGGAGATGATCGTCATGCGTGCGCCGACCGTGGATGCGAAGGCGCTGCAGTCAGGTGACCTGGTGTTCTTTGCCACCAGCGGCGGGTCGCAGGTCAGCCATGCCGGCATCTACGTGGGGGAGGGGCGTTTCGTGCACGCACCGTCCACCGGTGGCACGGTGCGCCTGGACTACCTATCCAACAGTTACTGGGCCAAGGCTTACCTGCAGGCCAAGCGGGTGATTCCCCAGGGGCATCTGGCGCAGAACCCCTGATCGCCTGAAGGCGGCCCGGCAAGGCCGCCTTGACTCACCGTTACCGCGCAGCGCTCAGCCGCCAGATCATATTGCCCACGTCATCCGCCACCAGCACCCCACCGCGCTGATCGTTGATCACGCCCACCGGCCTGCCCATGGCCCCGCCACGCAGGCCTTTGCCGTCTTCGGTTTTTGGCGGCGCATTGGTTTCGGCTACCAGCGCGTCACCGTTGGGCAGTACATAGAGCCAGCGTGGGTGGTCGAGTTTGTCGGCGAAGGCCGCTACCTGCGTGCCCGTTGCAGCTTTGGGCTTGCCGCCGTCCGGCCAGCCGATGGCAGGGGCGATGTTGATAGTCGGAATCAGCGTTGTATGGGGTTCTGGCAACTGCGGCGAGGGGCCACTGCCTTCGCTGACGTTCAACAGCGCTGGTCGCCGCAGCCTACCAGGCAGGCACTGCTCGCCCAGGGTAAGACGTAGCCGATGTGGCGCATGTTCAATGCCCTCAGGAGATGATCTTTCATTATTCAGAGCATGGCGCAGCATGACTGGTTCAGCCCCGGGGCGAACAACACCCGGCTGCGCAAGGCCATGCTCAGTGGTTATCTTCGTTCCTGCGCCCCGTTCGATTGACGCTCCCGCCCCAACCCTCTAACCTTCGCGGCGTGTTTCAGGTGCCCTGCCAGCCTCGACTGAGCAGGGTGAAACTGGGAAGCCGGTGGGCGCCAGCAAAGGCGCGATTCCGGCGCTGCCCCCGCAACGGTAGGTGAGTCAAAGGTCGCGCACAGCCACTGGATGCCAGCATCCGGGAAGGCGCGCAGGCCCGGGCCAAGGCCCGCTCGCAAGCCCGGAGACCGGCCTGATACAGCCAACGGCATCACGGAGGGTGATGCGCGGTGCACCGTGGCCTACGGCCACTGCTCCTGCGCGCTCTGTGTCTGCCTGCCTATCGACCTGTCGCCGCCTTTCGCGTGGCGTCAGCCTGCGGAGACCCCTGATGAGCGAACCCACCGAACGCGACGAACGCCACTTGGCGCGCATGCAGCGCAAAAAGGCGATCATCGACGAGCGTATCGCCAATTCCCCCAACGAATGCGGCCTGCTGCTGGTGCTGACGGGTAATGGCAAGGGCAAGAGCAGCTCAGCTTTCGGCATGCTCGCCCGTGCCCTGGGCCATGGCATGCAGTGCGGCGTGGTGCAGTTCATCAAAGGCCGCAACAGCACTGGCGAAGAGCTGTTCTTCCGGCGTTTTCCCGAGCAGGTGCGTTATCACGTGATGGGCGAAGGCTTTACCTGGGAGACCCAGGACCGCCAGCGTGACATCGCCGCCGCTGAGGCCGCTTGGGCGGTGTCGCGCCAGCTGCTGCAGGACCCGACAGTGCAGTTCGTGGTGCTCGATGAACTCAATATCGCCCTCAAGCATGGTTACCTCGACCTCGACCAGGTGCTGTCCGACATCCAGGCCCGCCCGCCGATGCAGCACGTGATCGTCACCGGTCGCGCGGCCAAGCCTGAAATGATCGAGCTGGCCGACACCGTCACCGAGATGGGCATGCTCAAGCACGCCTTCCAGGCGGGTATCCGTGCGCAGAAAGGCGTCGAACTGTGACTCAGATGCGACACTGCCCGGCGGTATTGATTGCAGCGCCGGCTTCCGGCCAGGGCAAGACCACCGTCACCGCCGCCTTGGCCCGCCTGCACCGTAACCTTGGGCGCAAGGTCCGGGTGTTCAAATGCGGGCCCGACTTTCTCGACCCGATGATCCTCGAACGCGCCAGCGGCGCGCCGGTCTACCAGCTCGACCTGTGGATGATCGGCGCCCAGGAAAGCCGCCGCCTGCTGTGGGACGCAGCCGGGGAGGCCGACCTGATCCTGATCGAAGGGGTCATGGGGCTGTTCGACGGTACGCCGTCGAGCGCGGACCTGGCGCGCCACTTCGGCGTGCCGGTGCTGGCGGTAATCGACGGCACGGCCATGGCCCAGACCTTTGGCGCCCTGGCCCTGGGGCTGGCGCGTTACCAGACCGACCTGCCGTTTGCCGGTGTGCTGGCCAACCGGGTCGGCAGCCTGCGCCATGCGCAGCTGCTCGAAGGCAGCCTGACCGAGGGGTTGCGCTGGTATGGCGGCCTGTCGCGTGAGCGCGGTATCGAACTGCCCAGCCGTCACCTGGGGTTGGTCCAGGCCAGCGAACTGAACGACCTGGATGCCCGCCTGGATGCTGCGGCCGAGGCGCTGGGTGCCAGTTGCGATGCTGCTTTACCCCCGCCGGTGGCGTTTGCCGAGCCCGAGCCACAGCCGGCCGCCGCGTCATTGGCCGGTGTGCGCATTGGCGTGGCCCGGGACGAGGCGTTTGCCTTCACCTACGGTGCCAACCTCGACCTGCTGCGCAACCTGGGCGCGCAACTGGTGTTTTTCTCGCCACTGCATGACCGTGAACTGCCAACCGTGGACAGCCTTTACCTGCCGGGCGGCTACCCCGAACTGCACCACCACGCGTTGGCGGCCAACACCGCCATGTGCGCGGCGATCCGTGACCATCATGTACAGGGCAAGCCCCTGTTGGCCGAATGCGGCGGCATGCTCTACCTGCTCGACGCACTGACCGATGTGGCGGGGGAGCGTGCCGAACTGCTCGGCTTGCTGGCGGGCGAGGCGACCATGCAGAAACGCCTTGCAGCCCTGGCCTTGCAGGCCGTGGAGCTGCCGGAAGGTACCCTGCGCGGGCATACCTACCACCATTCCCTGACCAGCACCGAGCTGACACCGATCGCCCGTGGCCTGAGCCCCAACGGCGGGCGTGGCAACGAGGCGGTGTATCGCCTGGGACGCCTGACGGCATCCTACGTGCACTTCTACTTCCCCTCCAACCCTGACGCGGCGGCGGCGCTGCTGCGACCATGAGCCAACACGCTTTCAGCGACGCCGAGCGCGCCGCCGTGTACCGGGCCATCGGCGAGCGCCGCGACATGCGTCATTTTGCCGGTGGCGAGGTGGCCCCGGCGCTGCTTGGTCGCCTGTTGGCCGCGGCGCATCAGGCCCCCAGCGTCGGGCTGATGCAGCCCTGGCGGTTCATCCGTATCACCCAGCGTGGCCTGCGCGAGCGCATCCAGGCGCTGGTCGAGGAGGAGCGGGTACGCACCGCCGATGCCCTGGGTGAACGGGCCGATGCGTTCATGGCCCTCAAGGTCGAAGGCATCAACGATTGTGCTGAGCTGCTGGTGGCCGCCTTGATGGACCAGCGCGAGCCGCACATCTTTGGCCGTCGCACCTTGCCGGAAATGGACCTCGCCTCGCTGGCCTGCGCCATCCAGAACCTGTGGCTGGCGGCGCGAGCCGAAGGCCTGGGGATGGGCTGGGTGTCGTTGTTCGACCCGCTGGCCCTGGCCGAGCTGCTGGGCATGCCTGCCGGCGCCAAGCCGGTGGCCGTGCTGTGCCTGGGGCCTGTGACCGAATTCTATCCGGCGCCAATGCTGGTGCAGGAAAACTGGGCCGAACAACGCCCTTTGAGTGACATGCTTTATCACAACCAATGGGGAGAGCGGCCATGAGCGTTGCTTTGCTGACCGTGGCCGGGGTGGCCCTGGATGCCTTGCTGGGCGAGCCGCAACGGCGTCACCCACTGGTGGCGTTCGGCAACATGGCCGCCAACCTGGAGCGCCGCCTGAACGCTGGCGGGCGCGGTTGGCGCAGCCACGGGGTGAGCGCCTGGTTCATTGCCGTGGTGCCGCTGACCCTGGTCGCACTGATCCTGTCCTGGTTGCCGTACATCGGCTGGCTGGTGGACGTGCTGGCGCTGTATTGCGCCCTGGGGCTGCGCAGCCTTGGCGAGCATGTGTTGCCGGTGGCCAACGCGTTGCGCCAGGGCGACCTGGAAGAGGCACGGCGGCGGGTCGGCTACCTGGTCAGCCGCGAAACCCGCGAGCTGGACGAGCCCGCCGTGGCCCGGGCAGCCACCGAGTCGGTGCTGGAGAACGGCAGCGATGCCGTTTTTGCCGCACTGTTCTGGTTTGTGCTGGCCGGCGCGCCCGGTGTGGTGTTGTACCGGCTGAGCAATACCCTGGATGCCATGTGGGGCTATCGCAACGAGCGCTTCGAGCGGTTTGGCTGGTGCGCGGCGCGTATCGACGATGTGCTCAACTATATTCCCGCAAGGCTGGTGGCGCTGACCTACGCGCTGCTCGGCAAGACCCGCCTGGCCCTGGCCTGCTGGCGCAACCAGGGGCCACTGTGGGACAGCCCCAACGCAGGCCCGGTGATGGCAGCCGGTGCCGGCGCGCTGGCGGTCGAACTTGGCGGCCCGGCGGTGTACCACGGTGAGCTGCACGAGCGGCCGCGCCTGGGCGAAGGGCCGATGGCCGATGCCGACGCCATCGAGCGCGGCTGGAGCCTGGTGCAGCGGGGTGTGTGGCTGTGGGTACTGGTGATTTGCCTGGGGGCTTACTGGAATGCTTGAACACGGTGGTCGTCTGCTGCGTGCGGTGCATCAATACGGCATCGCGCGTGAACATTGGCTCGACCTGTCCAGCGGCATCGCCCCTTGGTCTTACCCGATCCCGCCGATCCCCCTCGACGCCTGGGCGCGCCTGCCGGAAACCGAAGACGGCCTGGAAGAGGCCGCGCGGCAGTATTACGGCACTCGCCAGCTACTGCCGGTAGCCGGCTCGCAGGCCGCGATCCAGGCCTTGCCGTTGTTGCGCCCGGCTGGCCGGGTCGGCGTGCTGACCCCTTGCTACGCCGAGCATCCGCACGCCTGGCAGCGGGCAGGGCATCAGTTGCTGGAGCTGGATGAAGCCGAAGTCGAGGGCGCGCTCGACAGCCTCGATGTGCTGGTGCTGGTCAACCCCAACAACCCGACCGGCCGCCAGGTCAGCCGCGAGCGCCTGCTCGACTGGCATGGCCGCCTGGCAGCCCGCGGAGGCTGGCTTGTGGTCGACGAAGCGTTCATGGACAACACCCCCGCTCATAGCGTGGTCGACTGCGCCGAGCGGCCAGGCCTGATCGTGCTGCGTTCGTTTGGCAAGTTCTTTGGCCTGGCCGGTGTCCGGCTGGGCTTCGTGGCGGCTCAAGCAAGCCTGCTGCAGCGCCTGGCAGAGCTGCTCGGCCCTTGGACTGTCAGTGGCCCGACGCGGGTGCTGGCCCAGGCCTGTTTTGCCGACCACACCGCCCACCTGTTGCAGATCGACCGCTGCGCCGCCAGCAGCCAGCGCCTCGCGGCCTTGTTGCGCAGCACCGGCCTGGCCCCGAGCGGTGGCTGCGACCTGTTCCAGTACGTGCGCAGCGAACGTGCTGCGCACCTGCATGACTTTCTCGCCCGGCGCGGCATCCTGGTTCGCCTGTTCGCGCTGCCAGCCGCCGTGCGCCTGGGCTTGCCTGCCTGCGCTGCCGACGAACAACGCCTGGCCCAGGCCCTGGCCGACTATCAAAAGGAAACGGCATGACCACGCTCATGGTGCAAGGCACCACCTCCGATGCCGGCAAGAGCACGCTGGTGACCGCGTTGTGCCGCTGGCTGCTGCGCCAGGGCGTCGGCGTGGTGCCGTTCAAGCCGCAGAACATGGCGCTCAACAGCGCGGTGACCGCCGACGGTGGCGAGATTGGCCGGGCCCAGGCCGTGCAGGCCCAGGCTTGCCGGCTGGCGCCGCACACTGACATGAACCCGGTGCTGCTCAAGCCCAACAGCGACACCGGCGCCCAGGTGATCATCCACGGGCGCGCGGTCACCAGCATGAATGCAGTGGCCTATCACGACTACAAGGCCATCGCCATGCAGGCCGTGCTGGCCTCGCACCAGCGCCTTAGCGCTGCGTACCCGGTGGTCATGGTCGAAGGCGCAGGCTCGCCTGCGGAGATCAACCTGCGTGCCGGCGACATCGCCAACATGGGCTTTGCCGAAGCGGTGGACTGCCCAGTGATTCTGGTGGCCGACATCAATCGCGGCGGGGTCTTCGCGCACCTTGTAGGCACCCTCGAATTGCTGTCGCCGAGTGAGCAGGCACGGGTCAAGGGCTTTGTCATCAACCGCTTTCGCGGAGATATCGCCCTGCTTCAGCCGGGCCTGGACTGGCTGGAAGCGCGCACCGGCAAGCCGGTGCTGGGCGTGTTGCCGTATGTCACCGACCTGCACTTGGAGGCCGAGGACGGCATAGATGTACGCCAGGCAGCCAAGCATGAGCGTGTATTGAAGGTGATCGTGCCGGTGTTGCCGCGCATCAGCAACCACACCGACTTCGACCCGCTGCGCCTGCACCCACAGGTCGACCTGCAATTCATCGGGCCAGGCCAACCGATACCGCCTGCGGACCTGATCATCCTGCCCGGCTCGAAAAGCGTGCGTGGCGACCTGGCGCAGCTGCGCGAGCGCGGCTGGGATACCGCCATTGCCCGCCACTTGCGCTACGGCGGCAAGCTGATTGGTATCTGCGGCGGTTTGCAGATGCTCGGGACGCAGGTGCACGACCCGCTGGGGCTGGAAGGGCCGGCGGGCTCCAGCCCAGGGCTGGGGCTGCTCGAATACGCCACGGTGCTGGAGGCCGACAAGCAACTGCGCAACGTCACCGGTACCTTGAACCTGGAACAGGCGCCGGTGTCCGGCTACGAAATCCATGCCGGCGTTACCCAAGGCGCGGCCTTGGAACAGCCTGCCGTGCAGCTTGGTGACGGGCGCTGCGACGGTGCCATCAGCGCCGACGGGCAGGTCCTCGCTACGTACCTGCATGGCCTGTTCGAAGGCAGCGAGTCGTGCGCCGCGCTGTTGCGCTGGGCCGGGCTGGCGGACGCACAGACCATCGACTACCAGGCCCTGCGCGAACGTGACATCGAGCGCCTGGCGGACCTGGTGGAAAAGCACCTGGACACCGCGCACCTGCGCACACTGTGTGGAGTCGCCTGAAATGCGCAACCTGATCCTTGGTGGCGCGCGCTCCGGCAAGAGCCGCCTGGCCGAACAGTTGGCCAGCGACAGCGGCCTGCCGGTGACCTACATCGCCACCAGCGAGCCGCTGGACGGCGAAATGAACGAACGCGTGCGCCTGCACCGCCAGCGCCGGCCTGCCGACTGGGGGCTGATTGAAGAGCCCCTGGCGCTGGCTGCCGTGCTGCGCCGCGAAGCAGCCGCAGGGCGTTGCCTGCTGGTGGATTGCCTGACCCTGTGGCTGACCAACCTGCTGATGCTCGACGACGACCAGCGCCTGGCCGAGGAGCGTGATGCGCTGCTCGACTGCCTTGAGCAGTTGCCGGGTACCCTCATTCTGGTCAGCAACGAAACCGGCCTGGGTGTGGTGCCCATGGGCGAACTGACCCGGCGCTATGTCGACCAGGCCGGCTGGTTGCACCAGGCCGTTGCCGAGCGCTGTCAGCGCGTGGTACTGACCGTGGCTGGCCTGCCCCTTATGCTCAAAGGACCTGCACTATGACTCAAGCCTGGTGGCGTGACGCCTGCCAACCCCTCGATAACGCCGCCATGGACCAGGCCCGCGCCCGTCAGCAACAGCTGACCAAACCTGCCGGTTCGCTCGGCCAGCTGGAAGGTCTGGCTGTGCACCTGGCGGGCCTGCAAGGCCGTGAGCGACCCACACTGGACCAACTGGCCATCACCATTTTCGCCGGTGACCACGGCGTGGTCGAGGAAGGCATTTCAGCCTACCCGCAAGCGGTGACCGGGCAGATGCTGCGCAACTTCGTCGGCGGTGGCGCGGCGATCAGCGTGCTGGCCCGCCAACTGCACGCCAGCCTGGACGTGGTCGACCTCGGTACCATCGACCCTGCGCTGGAGCTGCCCGGCGTGAGGCATTTGCGCCTGGGCGCCGGCACGGCCAACTTCGCCCGCCAGCCCGCGATGACCGAGCGCCAGTTGCAGGCCGCGCTTGAGGCGGGCCGTGACAGCGCCCTGCGGGCGGCCGCACAGGGTGCGCAGTTGTTCATCGGCGGCGAAATGGGCATCGGCAACACCACCGCCGCCGCCGCCCTGGCCAGCAACCTGCTGGGTTGCCCAGCCCGTGAGCTGAGCGGCCCGGGCACTGGCCTGGACACCGCCGGTGTGCGGCACAAGGCCGAAGTCATCGAGCGTGCGCTGATCCTGCATGGTCTGCGCGCGGACGACCCGCTGCAGGCGCTGGCATGCGTTGGCGGTTTCGAGATCGCCGCCTTGGCCGGCGCCTACATCGCCTGCGCGCAAGAGGGTATCGCGGTGCTGGTGGACGGCTTCATCTGCAGTGTCGCCGCACTGGTGGCGGTGCGCCTCAACCCGCAGTGCCGGGCATGGCTGCTGTTTGCCCACCAGGGCGCGGAGCCAGGGCACAAGGCCCTGCTCGAAGCACTGCAGGCCGAACCGCTGCTGGCGCTGGGCCTGCGCCTGGGTGAGGGCAGCGGTGCCGCCCTGGCGGTGCCTTTGCTGCGCCTGGCCTGCGCACTGCACGGGCAGATGGCGACGTTTGCCGAGGCCGCCGTGGCGGACCGCCCGGCATGATCCTCGACCTGCTGCGCCACGGCGAAACGGAGCAAGGTGGCCTGCGTGGCAGCCTTGACGATGCCCTGACCGAAAAGGGCTGGGCGCAGATGCGTGACGCCGTCGCCGAGGCTGGCCCATGGCAAGTGCTGGTCAGCTCGCCCTTGCAGCGTTGTGCACGGTTTGCCGACGAGTTGGGGGCACGGCTACACCTGCCGGTACAGCGCGAGGCGTGTCTGCAGGAGCTGCATTTCGGTGATTGGGAAGGGCGCAGCGCGGCGCAGATCATGGAAGACCAGGCCGACGCCCTGGGGCGTTTCTGGGCGGATCCTTACGCGTGTACGCCGCCCAACGGTGAGCCGGTCGAGGCGTTTGCCGAGCGCGTTCTGGCTGGCGTCGAGCGGCTGGGCCAGCAGCATGGCGGCAAGCGTGTGCTGCTGGTCACCCACGGCGGCGTGATGCGCCTGTTGCTGGCCCGGGCGCGTGGCATGCCCAGGGAACACTTGCTGCAGGTGGAAGTTGCCCACGGCGCATTGGTCCGCCTGGTGCTGCGTGACGACGGCCAATGGGCCGAGGCGCACTGACATGCTGGCGTTCTGGATTGCCTTGCAGTTCCTCAGCAGCCTGCCGGTGCGCTTGCCCGGTATGCCCGAGCCACGCCAGGTGGGCCGCTCGCTGTTGTGCTACCCCCTGGTAGGGTTGCTGTTCGGCCTGCTGCTGTGGCTGGCCAGCGATCTTCTGCACAGCGCGCCCACGGCCCTGCATGCAGCGCTGCTGCTGACGCTCTGGGTGTTGCTCAGTGGCGCACTGCACCTGGACGGCTTGGCCGACAGCGCCGATGCCTGGCTCGGTGGTTTCGGTGACCGTGAACGCACGCTGCACATCATGAAGGACCCCCGCAGCGGACCGATTGCCGTGGTGACCCTGGTGCTGGTGCTGCTGTTGAAATTCTGCGCCTTGTGGGCATTGGTCGAGCATGGGGTGGGGGTGGAACTGATCCTGGCGCCGGTGGTTGGCCGGGCGGCGATGCTTGGCTTGTTCCTCTGCACGCCTTACGTAAGGCCCGGGGGGTTGGGGCAGGCGCTGGCCGAGCATTTGCCACGTGCTGCTGCCGGGTGGGGCTTGGTGGGTAGCGCCGTCTTGTGCCTTGCCGTTGGTGGTTGGCCCGTGATCTGGGTGCTGGTGGCGGTGCTGGGCGTGTTCGCCTGGCTGCGGCACGTCATGTGCCGGCGTCTGGGCGGCACGACCGGCGATACCGCCGGGGCGATGCTGGAGTTGCTGGAGCTGACCGTGGTGGTGGGGCTGGCACTCGCTCTCTGAGCGACTGCAGCAGGGCGAAGAAATTTCCAGCAACGTAACCGCAGCCACGCCCATCATGGACTTGGGTTTATCATCGGCCTCCCATTCACGCGGCCAGGGAGGCCCCTTGTGCGCCATTGGATTTTTGCCAGCCTGTTTGCTTTTCTCGCCTTGCCCGTCACCGCTGCTGATCTGATCAGCTTCTGGGATACGCCCCGCCACGGCGGCAACAGTTTCAATCGGCTGGCCCCCGACCAAGCCTACTTCAATGCCTTGCGTGCCTATGGCGCTACCTGGGTTCGGCTGTCTTATGACAAGTGGCAGCCGGCGCAGCGCGACTTCCTGCTGGGTAGCGCTGATGACTATCAAGGCCTGGCCGCAACCGATCTGGTGCAGCTGCGGGCTGTGCTCGACCGTGCTCATCTGGCCGGGCTCAAGGTCGTCATTGCCCCCCTTTCCCTGCCTGGCATGCGTTGGTCGCAGAACAACCAGGGCCAGTTCGACGACCGCCTCTGGCAAGACAAACGCTACTGGTCGCAGGCCGCTGCGTTCTGGCGGGACCTGGCGCGTGAATTGAAGGACCATCCCGCCATCGCGGCCTACAACCTGATCAATGAACCTGCGCCTGAAAAACAGGGCGGTCTGGCCGAACATGCTGCCCCTGAGCAGATGAAGCGCTGGTATGCACAAGCGCAAGGTACCGCCCGTGACTTGCCAGCGCTGTATGAGCAGTTGGTGGCGGCGATCCGTGAACAGGACCCAGACACACCGATCATGGTCGATGCAGGCTGGTATGCCGCCGCCAATGCTTTTGGTTACTGGCCCGCGCCGCTGACAGATAGCCGGGTGCTGTACAGCGTACACATGTACGAACCCTATTCCGCCACCAGTGCGCCGAACATGACGCGCAAGCAACCCTTTGCCTACCCCGGCCCTGTACCGTTCGCCGGGCAGACGCAGCAGTGGGATGGCCAGCGTGTGCAGCAATACCTGCAACAACCGCTGGCCTGGAGCGAAGCGATGCACGTGCCACGCTCACGCCTGGTGGTGGGGGAGTTCGGTTGCATGCGCCGGTTGCCAGGCTGCCAGCGCTACCTGGAAGACGTTCTTGCAGTGCTGGACAGCAACCAGTTGCACTGGGCGTTCTACAGCTTCCGTGAAGACAGTTGGGATGGCATGGACTACGAGCTGGGCAGTGCCAAGGTGCCGTGGCGCTACTGGCAAGCCATTGATCAGGGCGCGCCGGACCCTCTGGCACGCAAGGCTACGGCGGAATTCGAGCCGATCAGCAAACGCCTGAAGCCTGAATGACCTTTCGCTGATAGTTGAAATTTCTTGCAACACTCATGACGCGGGTATATACACGTATCCATGTTGACCAGTGAATGCATCTGCACCCATTTACGTCGAGCCGCCCGTGGGGTGAGCCGGCATTATGACGAGGCCCTTGCCGGCTTCGGCGTCAATGTCGCCCAGTTTTCCCTGTTGCGCCACTTGCAGCGCCTCGACCGCCCCAGCATTACCAGCTTGGCCGAGGCCATGGGCCTTGAGCGCAGCACCTTGGGGCGCAACCTGCGGGTGCTGGAAGCCGATGGCCTGGTGGCCTTGGCAGGCGGCGACGACCAGCGCAACCGTGTGGTGCTGCTGACCGAACCAGGCAAGGCGCTGTTGCAGGCGGCTTACCCGGCCTGGGAGCAGGCTCAGGAGCTGCTGGTCGAGCGCCTCGGTGTTGGGCAGCGCGATGAGTTGGTACGTCTGCTGGAACAGTTGGCCTGAAGTGATACGACTATAAACGGGTATATACCCGTAAACCTTGCGATGTGCTGGAGATAACGACAATGACTTCGGTGTGGCGAACCAGCGGGTGGGTACTGATGGGGGCAGCGCTGATTCTGGCGCTGTCCTTGGGTGTGCGACACGGTTTTGGCCTGTTTTTGGGGCCGATGAGCGCCGACTTTGGCTGGGGGCGTGGGGTGTTCGCCTTCGCCATCGCCTTGCAGAACCTGGTTTGGGGGGTGGCGCAGCCGTTCGCCGGTGCCTTGGCCGACCGCCTGGGAGCGGCGCGGGTGGTGATCATCGGCGGCATCCTGTACGCCGTCGGGTTGATCCTGATGGGCATGGCCGATTCGCCCTGGTCGTTGTCGTTGAGTGCGGGGCTGCTGATCGGCATCGGCCTTTCCGGCACCTCGTTCTCGGTCATCCTGGGGGTGGTCGGGCGCGCCGTGCCTGCCGAGAAACGCAGCATGGCGATGGGGATTGCCAGTGCTGCCGGTTCATTCGGCCAGTTCGCCATGTTGCCAGGCACGCTTGGCCTGATTGAGTGGTTGGGCTGGTCTGCTGCGCTGCTGGTGTTGGGCCTGCTGGTGGCATTGATCGTGCCGCTGGTCGGCATGTTGCGCGACCGCCCGTTGCCTAGCCATGGTGCTGAGCAGACCCTGGGCCAGGCCCTGCGTGAGGCCTGCTCGCATTCGGGGTTCTGGTTGCTGGCGCTGGGTTTCTTCGTTTGCGGCTTCCAGGTGGTGTTCATCGGGGTGCACCTGCCAGCCTATCTGGTCGATCAGCACCTGGCAGCCACCACGGGCACAACGGTGCTGGCCCTGGTTGGCCTGTTCAACATCGTCGGCACCTTCACCGCCGGCTGGCTGGGTGGGCGCATGTCCAAGCCGCGCCTGCTCACTGGGTTGTATCTACTGCGCGCGGTGGTGATCGTGTTGTTCCTCTGGGCGCCTGTGACCCAGGCCAGTGCCTACCTGTTCGGCATCGCCATGGGCTTGCTGTGGTTGTCTACCGTACCGCTGACCAATGGCACAGTGGCGACGTTGTTTGGCGTGCGCAACCTGTCGATGCTGGGCGGTATCGTGTTCCTGTTCCACCAGTTGGGCGCCTTCCTGGGTGGCTGGCTGGGCGGGGTGGTGTATGACCGCACGGGCAACTACGACCTGGTCTGGCAGATTTCGGTACTGCTCAGCCTGCTGGCTGCGGCGCTCAGTTGGCCGGTACGTGAGCGCCCGGTCGCCCGCCTGCAGGCCCAGGCCGCATGAACCGCTACTTGGTCCAAGGGCTGCTGGCCGCCGCCGCTGTCGCTCTGCTGGCGCTGGTAGGGTGGGGCTGGCACAAGGGTGGGCTGGCGTTGATGCAACTGGGCATGAGCGTTTGTTAAGCGCTACCCTGCAAGTTCATGGATTGTCTTGCCGGAGAAACGAACGATGCGTGCACATTGGTTGATGGTGCCTGTGCTGGGCCTGCTTGCCGCCACGTCGAGCTGGGCTGCGGATTGCCCCGCCTTGTTGCAGGGCAGCCTGCCGGAGTTGCGTGGCAAGGGGCAGGTCGACCTGTGCCAGCGCTTTGCCGGCAAGCCGCTGGTGGTGGTCAATACGGCCAGCTATTGCGGGTTCGCGCCGCAGTTCGAGGGGTTGGAGGCAACGTACAAGGCGTACCACGAGCAGGGGCTGGAGATGCTCGGTGTACCGTCCAATGACTTCAAGCAGGAAGACCCCGATAGCGAAAAAATTGCCAACGTCTGCTACGCCAATTATGGCGTGACCTTCACCATGACCAAGGCCCAGGCGGTACGCGGCAAGGATGCGATACCGCTGTTCAGCGAGCTGGCAAACCAGAGCAGTGCGCCGAAGTGGAACTTCTACAAGTATGTGGTGGACCGCAAGGGCAAGGTGATCGGCAATTTTTCCAGCCTGACCAAGCCGGATGACCCTGCCTTCAGGGCTGCGATCGAGAAGGCCATCGCATCGCAGCCGTAGTGCTATTCCTTCGATTCAATGAGGGTGAACAGTGATCGCCACCAGCCGCACCACCAGCGGCCTGACCATCAACACGCAGACAAACGCCACCGGCATGGCCAGTTGGTAAGCCTTCAGCACATTGCCCAGGTACTGCGGATTCACCCCCGCATTGGCGGCCGTGATCACAAAGCACATCAACAGCGCCATGATCGATGACATGTAGAACGCGAAAACGTAGGGTGTGGCGCTGGGGCGCAGTTTGCGCCGGCTGCGTGTCGGGGACAGGTTGTTCATGCGAACTCCAGAACAGTAAGTGAGGGCGCAGGTTAGCAATCACCTCTGCAGGGTTTGTAGACCACTGTGGTTGAGTTCTTTATAAAGAGATTCTTACGAATCCAAAGGGCGCAACATGGACCTGCTCAATGCCATTCGCAGCTTCATCAAGGTGGTCGAAGCCGGTAGCATCGCTGCAGGTGCACGCAACCTGGGGCTAAGCCCGGCGGCAGTGAGCCAGAACCTGGCGCGGCTTGAAGCGCATCTGCAGGTACGCTTGCTCAGCCGTACCACGCGCAGCATGGCGCTGACGCCGGCGGGTACGCTCTATTACGAGCGGGTCAGGCAGGTAGAGCGTGATCTGGCCCAGGCCGAGCTGGCCGTCACCACGCCCGACAGTGAGCCCCAGGGCCGCCTGTGCATTGCGTCGACCTCGGCCTTCGGTCGCCATGTGCTGGCGCCGTTGATCCCGGCATTCAGTGCCCGTTATCCGCAGCTTTCGATAGAGTTGGTAACGACTGATCGGCGGGTCAACCATGCGCGCGAAGATGTGGATGTCAGCCTGCGCATCGCCCCGCAATTGGAAGACCAACTGCTGGCCAGGCACATCGCGCGTATCCCCTTCATTTGCTGCGCCTCGCCCGGTTACTTGGCCAGCGCCGGTGTACCTGCCACGCCCGAAGCCCTGCGCGAGCACCGCTGCCTGGTGTTCCGTTACCCGGTGGATGGCCGCTTCCTGCGGTGGGGCTTCATGCGCGACGGCATGCGTTTCGAGGCGGAGTTCGGCACCGTGCTGATCAGCGACGATATCGATGCCCTGACCCAGATGGCGCTTCACGACGGCGGGATCACCCGGCTGGCAGCCTTCATCGTTCAGCCTTACCTGGCCACGGGCGAACTGGTGCCTTTGTTCGAATACAGCGACAGCGGCCAGGCCTATGCCCAGACCGAGCCGATGGATATCTACCTGTGCCTGGCCGATCGTTTCGCCATGACCGCCAAGGTACGTGCCTTCACGGACTACCTGCGCGAATGCCTGGGTGACAGCTGGCAGGTCCAGGCATGAAAAAACCGCCACAAGGGCGGTTTCTCCATGCGCGGGATGACTCAGAAGCGGTAGGTAAGGGAGGCACCGACGCCATGAGCGCTGTTCTCGTACTTGGCCTGGTAGCTGCCTTTGCTCGCGCTGACCTGGTTGACCTTGGTGTCTTCCTCCCACAGGTAGGAGTAGGCCACGTCGATGGTCATGTCTTCGTTCGGGCTCCAACCCGCACCCAGGCTGAACACCTTGCGATCGCCAGTCGGGATGCGCGGTGAACGGTCGTGGTTGTTGGTTGGCGACTGGTCGACGGTGAAGCCGGTACGCAGCACCCACTCCTTGTTGACCGTGTAGGACGCGCCGATGGCGTGTGCCCAGGTGTCGTGCCAGTTCTGCTCTTCGGTGATGGTCTGGAACGCGGAACCGGCCAGCGGCGCTGGCACATCGTTTTGCACGGTGATGTCTTTCAGGCGGCTCCAGCGGGTCCAGGTGCTGCCTGCGTACAGGGTCCACTGGTCGTCGAGTTCGTGGGTGACCGAAAGGTCGACGGACTCTGGCGTCTTGATCTTCAGGGTGGCGTCGAACTTGTTACCGTTGAACGGCCCGATCAGCGGGGTGCTGACGCGGGTCTTGCCTTCGAGCTTGTAGTCGACCATCGAGTGGTAGGTCAGGCCGACGCGGGTGCTGTCGGTGGCCTGGACCAGGATACCGATGTTGTAACCCACGGCGGTGTCGTCGCCTTTGATCTTCACTTCACCATCGTTGCGGCCAGGGGTGAAGGGGTTGATCAGGCTCGAACCCAGTTCACCCTTGATGCGGTTGATGGTTGGGCCGAAACCGATCGAGACCTTGTCGTTGAAGGCGTAGCTGATGGTTGGCTGGAAGGTCACGACCTCGACGTGGCTCTTTTTGCCCCAGTAACGGGCGGCATCGTCGCTGCCGTAGTCGGTCACCAGGCCAAAGGGCACGTACACGCCGAAACCGACGCTCCAGTGATCATCGATCGGCTTGACGTAGTACCCCATCGGTACGCCGACCAGCGGCACCATGTCACCGTCGGTTTCCCCCCCGAGGTTACTGCCACGGCCCGAGATATCGGACTTGGCGATGACGGCGGCGCCGCCCACGGTGATCTGTTCGCGTTTGAGGCGGGACATGCCGGCCGGGTTGCCAAACACGGTGCTGGCATCATCGGCAGAAGAAGAACGTCCCGCGAAACCTGTCCCCATGCTGCTGATGCTCTGTTCGTTCAGGGCAAAGCCGCTGGCGAGCAGTTGGCTGGAAGCAAGCGCAACGGCTACGCCGAGGGAGGTTTTGAGCATTACTTTTTTCATTATTAGAAACTCCTTGGGATCTCCGGGGCGAAAAGCTACCAACAAATCGCGCGCCGCGCTATAGCCTCAATCACAGGAGA
Source organism: Pseudomonas sp. SWRI77 (assembly GCF_014269105.1). NCBI lineage: Bacteria > Pseudomonadati > Pseudomonadota > Gammaproteobacteria > Pseudomonadales > Pseudomonadaceae > Pseudomonas > Pseudomonas sp. SWRI77. Next base: position 218,210 of record NZ_JABWRV010000004.1, read on the forward strand.
TAGAGCGGTTTTGTAGGACAATCCGACCAAAATTCCAATTTTTCCAGTAATGCTGTAGGGCGTTTCCTAAGATGCCTGAGGCAATCTCTGATCTATGCAGGTGTGCCAGGCTTGAGTGAAGTCGCGCAGGCGACCCTGGGGGTGGAAAACCTGCCGCCAGATACGCGCCAGGCCCAGCAGGTCGTCAGCCGCCGGTAGCGCCGTGGCTTGGGCTTCGACAAGCATCCAGGCAATGGCGGTGGAGTAGCGCAGGTTTACCGTGAGTTCAAGGTGGGGGCCGCCGAGAAAGGCGTGTTGGCTGGCCAGGCCACGGACCAGGCTGGCGAGGTCCGGATCGCGGGCGAGATACTCGTCCCAGAGCGCCTGGTGGCGGGTTTCGCCGATGCGGTAGAGGCCATGGCCACGTCGGTCGTGCAAGGCTGAGCCGAGTGCCGACTGGCTGGCGGCAATGCCCAGTAACAACGCTTCGGCGCTAGGGCAGTGACGGTTCAGGTAGACCAGGGTTGGCCGGATCACATACAGACACAATTCATTCGCAGCGATACCCATAATGCCCTCGAGCAAGTAAGGGCCGGACGGGCGCTGGAGCTTGGCAGCTGGTGAATGATCAGGCCCGCCGGAAGCGGTTAGCACCGCTCGAGTTGAAGTGTAGTGTGATAATCGTGGTGTAAAGAGCTGTTTTTAAATCGATTGCTGCCTGACGTCCTTGGCTATATGCCGTGCGGCAATTACGCCAAGAACGATCGGGCAGGGTGTCGAAACAGCGATTCAGCGCTTGAATAGCGAGGTATTCGCCGCTCACGCAGTGAGCGACTGACGCGTCCGGGCGATTACCGCCTGCAGGGGTTCCTTGCGGCTGTACTGATCGGCGTACAGGCGTTCGGTATGGCAGGCGACGCCGTGTTCGTCCACCAGGGTAAAGCTGAAGCTGCCCTTGCGAGGGGCAACGATAAGGCACTTCAACGGCGAGAAGGCCTGGGAGAGGGTGCCAATGGCAGCCTGAATGTGCGGATGAGTTTGCATATTATTGGAGGTTCCTGCTTTAAACACGGAGAATATGATCCGTGCATGATAGAAACGTTCCAGTGACGCCTTTATTAAGGGACGAACGAACCTGACTGGAACAAAGCAGCCAGAGGGAGCGCAATCAAATAGTGGGCGCTTGGGCTGACTGGTAGGTACTTCAGAGGGCAGGCAGCACACCGGGGCCAAGGTTCTAGGCCATCGGGGTGGGATCCTGATCAATCTGCTAGGTGATTCGAGCTTGGGCAGCGTATGGCTGGCGAAGGAATCATCGAGTGGGCCGGTCCTGGTTTCAGCAGGCTTCGCTGTTGGGGGAGCGATTCTGCAAGGACGCTTAAGGCCAATTGACTTTCAGCTTGGTACTAACGAGGTGCACCTTACCGAAAAAAAAACGGTTTGGCAAGTGCTTCTGCAAGGTTGCAGGTTAGCCGAGCAGTATGGCGCTTCTTACGCAGGCTGTGAAGAGGGGTAAATGGCTGGCATTGGCGTGGATGTACTCATTTTGTGCATTCAAACGAAGGCTTGTGGTGCACTTGTGCACATTTGGCGCGCAAGCTGTAACACGGCGGCAACAGGTTCCAAGCGCCTCGCCAATGACTTGACTGGGAAGCTAAGTCAATGAAAAAAAACACTAATTTTTGCTGGTGAAAAAATCGTCAGTTTGACTGGAGCCCCCAGTTTACGGGGGTTTTGGGGGCACCGAAGGGGGTTGTCCACCGAGTTATCCACAGGAACTGTGGATTGTCCCGAGCGCTTGCTCTAGGACGGGCGTGCCAGCAAACCAGGGAACTGTCTGACAATCTTCGGGCGCCCGTAGACCCGTTGGTCATCCACTTGAAAACGTCAAGAAAAGATCATCGAAATTATTCTTCAATCCTCCATAAATCGACAGGCCATGCCCGGAAAAATGGAGTAGAGTGGCGCGCCTTTCGAGTTACCTTTCCTGTTGCTCATGAAGTTTCGCGGTAAACACCTCGCCAACCCGGCTGACACGTCGTCAGTGCCCCCACCCAAACGCTTTTCCCTGAAAGTGGCCTTATGGCTGCTCGACAGCCCGCGCTTGGGTGACAAGCCTCAGGTCAAGCATCTGGCTGGTCGCCTGCTGAAACAGCCGGCACGCCAGGGCGTCGTGGTAGCCCAGAGCCGGTTGGGGCAGATGCTGTGCCGTGATTGCGGCAACGCCCGTGACCGGCGCATCGGCCACGAACTGCTGCGTCAAGCCGCCCGTGCCGGTGATCGGCGCGCACAGCTGGAGTATGCAAGGTTATGCCAAGCCAACGCGCCCGAGCAGGCCCGCTACTGGCTGGAACTGGCGGCGGCGCAGGGCTCGCAGGAAGCGCGGCGGTTGCTGGGGCAGTGGTTTTCAGGCTGAGCGCTGCTTGGCTACTAGCGGCCCTTATGCGGGCGCAGGCAACCTGCCTCCCAGGCTGATAAGCTGCGCAGCATTCATCAAGGTTCGATCGGGGTAACCATGACAGTGGATCTGGCCAGCATTCTGCTGGGCTTGGTGGTGGGTGCAGTGCCCTGCCTGGGTTGGCTCATGCAGGTGCAGCGTCGCCATGGGGCCCGGCAGGGTGAACAGGCCCTGCTCGAAGAGCGCCTCAACGCCGCCCAACTGTCCCTGGCCGGGCTGCAGGCGCAACTGGAGGCCGGTCGCGACGAGATCAGCGACCTCAGCGAAGCCAACACCGTCAAGCAAGCCCAGCTGGCAGCCCAGGGCCGTGAACTGGAGCTGTTGCAGATCGACCGCGACAACGCCCGCGATGCCGCCCACGCCTGGAGCCTTGAACGCGCCAACCGTGAAGCCGAGCTACGGCGCCTGGAAGCCCAGGCCGCACGGCTGGGCGCCGAACTGCGCGAGCAGCAGGAGAGCCACCAACAGCGTCTCGAAGACCTGCAAGAGGCCCGCGATACCCTGCGTGCGCAGTTCTCCGACCTGGCCACGAAAATCTTCGACGAGCGCGAGCAACGCTTTGCCCAGACCAGCCAGCAGCACCTGGGGCAAATGCTCGACCCGCTCAAGGAACGCATCCAGGCCTTTGAGAAGCGCGTCGAGGAAAGCTACCAGCAGGAAGCACGCGAGCGTTTCTCGCTGGGCAAAGAGTTGGAGCGCTTGCAGCAGCTCAACCAGCGCCTGTCCGATGAAGCCACCAACCTCACCCAGGCCCTGAAAGGCCAGAAAACCCAGGGCAACTGGGGCGAGATGATCCTTGAGCGGGTACTGGAGCACGCCGGCCTTGAGAAGGGCCGCGAATACCAGACCCAGGTCAGCCTCAAGAGCGCCGATGGCGAACGCTTCCAGCCCGATGTGCTGATCATGTTGCCCGGCGACAAGCAGGTGGTGGTGGACGCCAAGGTCAGCCTCACGGCGTACCAGCAGTTCGTCGGCAGCAACGACGAGGCCGCGCTCAAGCAGCACGTGCAGTCGTTGCGCAGCCACGTCAAAGGCCTTTCGAGCAAGGACTATAGCCGCCTCGAAGGCTTGCACAGCCTGGATTTCGTGCTGCTGTTCGTGCCCATCGAGGCCGCCTTCTCGGCAGCCCTGCAGGCCGAGCCCAACCTGTTCCAGGAAGCCTTCGACCGGCACATCGTGATTGTCAGCCCGACCACGCTGCTCGCCACCCTGCGGGTGATCGACAGCCTGTGGAAGCAGGAACGCCAAGGCCAGAACGCCCGCGAGATTGCCGAGCGCGCCGGTTGGCTGTACGACAAGTTCGTGCTGTTCATCCAGGACCTGGACGAACTGGGCAGCCGCTTGCAGCAGGTAGACAAGGCCTATGCCGCAGCGCGCAACAAACTGTGCGAGGGGCGTGGCAACCTGGTCAGCCGCTCCGAGCAGCTGAAGTTGCTTGGCGCCCGTGCCAGCAAGAGCCTGCCGGCAGACCTGCTGGAACGGGCGCTGTCCGATGAAACCCCGGCGGGCGAAGCGCTTACTGAACCAGGCTCAGATGCCGATTGAGCAGGGCGCGCAAGGCGGCCGGCTTGACTGGCTTGGCCAGGTAATCCAGGCCTGACGCATGCACCAGGGCGATGGTCTCTTTACTGCCGTCGGCGCTGATCACCACCCCAGGCACCGGCTCGCCCAGCCGTGCGCGTAGCCAGCCCATCAGTTCGGTGCCGGTTTCGCCGTCGTCCAGGTGGTAGTCCACCAGGGCCAGGTGCGGGCGCATGCCCTTGGTCAGCAAAGCCTCGCATTCGGCGCGGTTGCGCGCGGTCCAGACCTGGCAGCCCCAACGGCTGAGCAGGCTGTTCATGCCGATCAGGATGCTGTCTTCATTGTCGATGCACAGCACGTTCAGCCCGGCCAGCGGCTGGCCAGACTGTTCCACCGGCGCACTCGGTGCGGGTGCCGCCTGGCGGGCAATCGGCACGCTGACGCGGAACACCGTGCCTTTGCCGGGCCACGAGCGCACTTCGAGCGAATGGCCGAGCACCCGGCACAGGCCATCGGCGATCGCCAGGCCCAGGCCCAGGCCTTTCTCGGCGCGGGTCTGGTGGCTGTCCAGGCGTTTGAATTCCTGGAAAATCTCCTGCAGCTTGTTGTCGGCGATGCCGGGGCCACGGTCCCAGACTTCCAGCCACAGGCGCTCACCCTGGCGACGGGCACCGAGCAGAATCGGGCTTTTGCCATAGCGCAGGGCGTTGGTCAGGAAGTTCTGCAGCACCCGGCGCAGCAGTTTGATGTCGCTGTCGACCCGCAGGCGGCTGCCGCGCAGGCGGAACTCCAACCCTTTTTCGGCGGCCAGTACCTTGAACTCGGCACCCAGGGTGTCGAACAGCTCATTGAGGGCGAACGGCTTGGCGTCCGGGGTGATCTTGCCGTTCTCCAGGCGCGAGATGTCCAGCAGGTCACTGATCAGTTCTTCGGCCGAGCGTAGCGAGCTGTCCATGTGCTGCACCAGTTGCTGGGCCTCGTCATTCATGCCTTCGGCCTGCTGCGACAGGGCGGCCGAGAACAGCCGCGCGGCGTTCAGCGGTTGCATCAGGTCGTGGCTGACCGCGGCCAGGAAGCGGGTCTTGGACTTGCTCACGGCTTCGGCCTGGCTCTTGGCTTCGGACAACGCCTGGTTGAGCTGCGACAGCTCATGGGTGCGTTCCGCCACCCGTTGCTCCAGGCCCTCGTTGGCATCGCGCAGCGCCTGTTCGGCTTCGCGGAACGGGGTGATGTCGGTGAAGCTCATGACAAAGCCGCCGCCGGGCATCGGGTTGCCGATCAGTTCGATGACCCGGCCGTTGGGGAACAACCGCTCGGAAGAATGCGCACGACCCTGGCGCATCCAGTGCAGGCGCCGGGCCACGTGCACCTGCGCCTCGCCTGGGCCGCACAGGCCGCGCTCGGCGTTGTAGCGGATGATGTCGGCAATCGGGCGGCCCACGCTGATCAGCCCGTCAGGGTAGTTGAACAGTTCCAGGTAACGGCGGTTCCAGGCCACCAGGTGCAGGTTCTGGTCGACCACGCTGATGCCCTGGTTGATGTTTTCGATAGCGCCTTGCAGCAGCGCGCGGTTGAACTGCAGCACCTCGCTGGCTTCGTCGGCGATGCGCACCACGTCTTCGAGCTGCATGTCGCGGCCTTCGATGGCGGCCTTGACCACGGCGCGGGTCGACGAGGTGCCAAGCACGCCGGCGAGCAGGCGTTCGGTGTGTTCGATCCAGTCGCCGTCGGCGTTCTGGTTGGGGTTGAAGCCTTTGCCCTGGCGGTAGGCGAAGCGGATGAAGCTCTGCCGGGCACGTTCTTCGCCGACGAAGCGCGAGGCCAGGGTCAGCAGGTCGTCGATCTGCACGGCCAGCAGCGGTTTGCTGCTGGGCCGGGCGCTGGTCTGCTGGCCGATGAAGCGCCCGGCCTGCCAGTGTTCCGACACCCGCGTGCGCGACAGCACCGAAACCCAGGCGAACAGCGTGAAGTTACCCGCCAGCGACAGCACCACGCCTTGGGTCAGCGGGCTGATCGGCAGGTTCAGCGGGTTGCCATGCAGCCACGCCAGGCCCGGGAACAGCGCCAGCGACCAGCCCACGCTATGGGCGGCAATGGGCAGCACCAGGGTGTAGAACCACAGGAAGATGCCGGCGGCCAGGCCTGCGAACACGCCGCGCCGGTTAGCCTGCTTCCAGTACAGCGCGCCGAGCATGGCCGGGGTGAGCTGGGTCACGGCGGCGAAGGCGATCTGGCCGATGGTCGCCAGGCTTGCGGTGGAGCCCAGCAGGCGGTAGCTGACATACGCCAGCAGCAGGATGACCACGATGGTCACCCGGCGTACCGAGAGCATCCAGTGGCGGAAGGCTTCGAATGGCCGCTCGGCATTATTGCGGCGCAGCAGCCAGGGCAGCAGCATGTCGTTGGAAACCATGGTCGACAGGGCCACGGCCTCGACGATGACCATGCCGGTGGCGGCCGAGGCACCGCCGATGAAGGCCAGCAGGGCCAGGCTCGGGTGGGCTTCGGCCAGGGGCAGGCTGATCACGAACGAGTCGGACATCACCGTACCGGGCAACAGCATCTGCCCGGCCAGGGCGATCGGCACCACGAACAGCGCGGCCAGGGCCAGGTACATCGGGAACACCCAGCGGGCCAGGCGCATGTCCTGCGGTTCGATGTTCTCCACCACGGTGACATGGAACTGCCGCGGCAGGCAGATGATCGCCATCATGGCCACTGCGGTCTGCACCACCATCGAGGGCCAGTTGATGGTCTCCTGCCAATAGCTTTCCAGCTGGATCGACTGGCGTGCCTGGCTGAACAGGTCGTCGAAGCCGTCGTACAGGTTGAACACCACGAAGATGCCCACGGCGAGAAAGGCCAGCAGCTTGATCAGCGACTCGAAGGCGATCGCCAGCACCATGCCGCGGTGGTGCTCGGTCACATCCAGGCTGCGCGTGCCGAACACGATGGCGAACAGCGCCAGCACCAGCGACACCACCAGTGCGGTGTCTTGCACCCGGGTGCCGGTGGCATCGGCATTGGCACCGATTAGCAGGTTGACGCCCAGCACGATGCCTTTGAGCTGCAAGGCGATATAGGGCAGCACGCCGACCAGGCAGATCAGCGCCACCACTACCGCCAGGGTCTGCGATTTGCCGTAGCGCGCGGCGATGAAGTCGGCGATCGAGGTGATGTTCTGCTGCTTGCTGATCAGCACCATCTTCTGCAGTACCCAGGGTGCGAAGATCATCAGCAGCACTGGGCCCAGGTAGATCGGCAGAAATGCCCAAAGCTGTTCGGCGGCCTGGCCGACCGCGCCAAAGAAGGTCCAGCTGGTGCAGTACACGGCCAGCGACAGGCTGTACACCCAGGCACGCAGCTTCGGCGGCAACGGTGTGCTGCGGCGGTCGCCATAGAAGGCGATGGCGAACATGATGGCCATATAGGCCAGGGCGACCACGGCGATCAGCCCGCTGGACAACGACATGAAAACTCCGGAGCAAAAAAAATAACGCGGTCCCGATCAACCAGTCTGGCACGCAGGCGGCGGTTCGTCAGCGCAGACGATGGTCGCAGTGGCGAGTCGTCGCAGGGCGTTGCTCAAGCGGCAGCGCCAACATCAATGCCTGCGGGTGCCCATCCAGTAGAACACTGCCGCCAGTATCACGGCGTACGGCCGCTGGGTAGTGCTTGACGGCGGCGAGCATTGCCATCTCCTTGTCGTGCGGGTTTGCCGGGTATCAGCATAAGGCAGCAGAGGGCTTGCCAGCAGCAGCTTTTACCCTGCAGATTTGTGGCTTTCTGCGCCCGGCGCGCCTCCAACGCTAAAAGCCCCTCAGGAACAAGGACGATGAGTCATCCCTCGCAATTCACCTTGCTCGGCAAGCGGCGCTTCCTGCCGTTTTTCATCACCCAGTCGCTGGGTGCGTTCAACGACAACCTGTTCAAGCAGTCGCTGATCCTGGCGATCCTGTTCAAGCTCAGCCTGGGCGACGGTGACCGTTCGATCTGGGTCAACCTGTGCGCCTTGCTGTTCATCCTGCCGTTCTTTCTGTTCTCTGCACTGGGTGGGCAGTTTGGCGAGAAGTTCGCCAAGGACGCGCTGATCCGTGCGATCAAGCTGGCCGAGATCGGCATCATGGCCATTGGCGCACTGGGCTTTATCACCAACCACCTGGCGCTGATGTTGGTAGCCCTGTTTGGCATGGGCACCCATTCGGCGCTGTTCGGGCCGGTGAAGTACTCGATCCTGCCCCAGGCCCTGCGTGAAGAAGAGCTGGTGGGTGGCAACGGGCTGGTGGAGATGGGCACCTTCCTGGCTATCCTGGCCGGCACCATCGGCGCGGGTGTGATGATGTCGTCGGGCAGCTATGCCACGGTGGTGGCGGGTGGCGTGGTCGGCACGGCCGTGCTGGGCTACCTGGCCAGCCGCTGGATCCCGCGGGCGGCCGCCGTGTCGCCGCAGATGCAACTGGACTGGAACATCTTCAAGCAGTCCTGGGTAATCCTGCGCATGGGCCTGGGGCAGACGCCTGCGGTGTCGCGCTCGATCGTCGGCAACTCCTGGTTCTGGTTCGTCGGCGCCATCTACCTGACCCAGATCCCGGCGTATGCCAAGGACTGGCTGCACGGCGACGGCACGGTGGTCACCCTGGTGCTGACCCTGTTCTCGGTGGGCATCGCCCTCGGTTCGCTGCTGTGCGAGCGGCTGAGCGGGCGCAAGGTGGAGATCGGCCTGGTGCCGTTCGGCTCGTTTGGCCTGACCCTGTTCGGCCTGCTCTGGTGGTGGCATTCCGGCGATGTGCCGGCTGCGCCTGTGCCGCACGACTGGTTGACGCTACTGGGCATGAGCCAAGCCTGGTGGATTCTGTTGTCGATCGTGGGGCTCGGGGTGTTCGGCGGCTTCTATATCGTGCCGCTGTATGCGCTGATCCAGGCGCGCACGGCCGAGGACCAGCGGGCTCGGGTAATCGCTGCCAACAACATCCTCAATGCCTTGTTCATGGTGGTGTCGGCGGTGCTCACCATTGTGCTGCTGGGGCTGGCCGAGCTGAGCATCCCGCAGCTGTTCCTGGTGGTGTCGTTGCTCAACATCGCGGTCAACGCCTACATCTTCAGCATCGTGCCTGAGTTCACCATGCGCTTTTTGATCTGGCTGCTCAGCCATTCGATGTACCGCGTGGAGCACCGCGACCTCGAACGCATCCCCGACGAAGGCGCAGCGCTGCTGGTGTGCAACCATGTCTCGTTCGTCGACGCCCTGCTGCTCGGCGGCGCGATCCGCCGTCCGATCCGCTTCGTCATGTACTACAAAATCTACAACCTGCCGGTGCTCAACTTCGTCTTCCGCACCGCAGGCGCCATCCCGATTGCCGGGCGCAGCGAGGATGAGGCCACGTACGAGCGCGCCTTTGCGCGCATCGCCGAATACCTGGCGGCGGGTGAGCTGGTGTGCATCTTCCCGGAGGGCAAGTTGACCGGCGACGGCGAGATCGATGCGTTCAAGGGTGGGGTCAGCCGCATTCTCGGTGAAACCCCGGTGCCGGTGATTCCCCTGGCGTTGCAGGGGCTGTGGGGCAGCTTTTTCAGCCGTGATCCGGGCAAGGGGTTTTTCAAGCGCTTGTGGTCGCGGGTGACCATCGTGGCCGGCGCTGCGGTCCCGGTGGAGGCTGCGCAGCCTGAGTTGTTGCGCGAGCAGGTCAGCCGCTTGCGCGGCGACCTGCGTTAAGCGGGCATGGTCAGCTGGCGCTGACTTTCAGGCCGATCAGGCCACAGATGATCAGCGCCACACTGACCAGCCGTACCAGGGCCATGGACTCGCCGAACAGGATGATCCCGGCGATCACCGTGCCCACGGCGCCAACGCCGGTCCAGATGGCGTAGGCGGTGCCCAGCGGCAGTTCTTTCATAGCCAGGCCCAGCAAGCCCAGGCTGATGACCATGGCGCCGACGGTAAGCACGGTGGGGAGCGGGCGGCTGAAGCCGTCGGTGTACTTCAGGCCTACCGCCCAGCCGACTTCGAACAGGCCGGCGAAAAACAGGATGATCCAGGACATAGGTGCCTCCATTGTTGCCAACGATGGGGCCGTCCCCGGAATGGTCACGCGGTGCGTCGTGAGGCCGTCCCCACAGTGGGCAATAGGGTGCACATTTTCTGATGGCTGGGCAAGTCAGTGCCTGGCAGGTTCGCCACGTTCATCTACCGGCAAAGGCGCTTCCATACGGCGGAACCAGGTCGACAGCAGCGCCCCCGAAATATTGTGCCAAACGCTGAACAGCGCGCTCGGCACCGCCGCCAATGGCGAGAAATGCGCCGCCGCCAAGGCTGCCCCCAACCCTGAGTTCTGCATGCCCACCTCCAGTGCCAGCGACTTGCGCTGGGCCAGTGGCAGTTTGCAGAGCTTGCCGGTGAGGTAACCCAGCAGGTAGCCGAAGCTGTTGTGCAGCATCACCACGGCCATGATCAGCAGGCCCGACTCGGCGATTTTCGCCTGGCTGGCCGCCACCACCGCACAGACGATCATGACGATGCTCACCACCGACACCAGTGGCAACACCTGCACCGCCGCCTGCACCCGCGCGCCCAGCAGGCGCTGGGCCAGCACGCCGAGCACGATCGGCAGCATGACCAGCTGCAGGATCGACCAGAACATGTCCATGAACGAGACCGGCAGCCAGGCCGAGGCCAGGAACCAGATCAACGCCGGGGTCAGCAGCGGGGCGAGCAGGGTGGTGACGGCGGCAATCGCCACCGCCAGCGCCAGGTCGCCCTTGGACAGCCAGACCATCACGTTCGAAGCCGTGCCGCTAGGGCAGCAGCCGACCAGGATCACGCCCACGGCAATCTCGGGCGGCAGGTGGAACAGCTGGCACAGCAGCCAGGCCATGCCCGGCATGATCACGAAGTGCGCCACCACCCCTAGCATCACCCGCCAGGGCTGGCGGGCGAGGGCGGCGAAGTCATCGAGCTTGAGGGTCAGGCCCATGCCGAACATCACCAGGCCCAGCAACGGTACGATGGCCACTTTCAGGGCGATGAACCATTGCGGTTGCAGGAAGGCCAGCACGGCGAACACCAGCACCCAGAGGGCAAAGGTATTGCCGACGAAGCGGCTGAGGGCGGCGAGGGCACGCATGGGCAGGTCCTTGTACTTATAGAGATGCAGTTTTCGAGAGCCTCTTCGCGGGGCGAGCCCGCTCCCACAGGTACCCCGCTTGATCTCAAGCTCAGCGGGGTACCTGTGGGAGCGGGCTCGCCCCGCGAAGAGGCCGGTACTGGCTGAGAATACGTCCCAGCCCAGCCCCGACATTTCATGCCACTCAGACCCCTTGCGGAATCTCCTCCCCACCCAACGCCTCGAACAGCACCGGCAGGAATTCGGTAAAGGTCATCATCATCAGCAGGAAGCTGGCATCGAACTGCTGCTGGGCTTCATCGCCGCCATCCTGTTCTGCCTGCTCTTGCAGCAGCTCCTCGAACTTCAGGCGCTTGATGACCATTTTGTCGTCCAGCACGAACGACAGTTTGTCCTGCCAGGCCAGGGCCAGCTGGGTGACCACCTTGCCGGTGCTCAGGTGCAGCTGGATTTCTTCGCTGGTCAGGTCCTGGCGCTTGCAGCGCACGATGCCACCGTCTTCGGCGGTGTCGCGCAGCTCGCACTCGTCCAGTACATAGAAGCCTTCGGCGGCTTGCTGCGACTTGACCCAGTCGGTCATGGTGGCAACGGGTGCGATCTTCACGGTTGCCGGGCGTACCGGCAGCGAGCCCATCACTTCACGCAGGGTCGACAGCAGGTCTTCGGCACGCTTGGCGCTGGCCGAGTTGACCAGGATCATGCCCAGGCGCGGCGCGATGGCGGCGAAGATCATCGAACGACGAATGAAGGCGCGCGGCAGGAAGGCCTGGATGATCTCGTCCTTGATCTGGTCGCGTTCCTTCTTGTAGACCTTGCGCATCTGCTCGGTCTCGATCTCTTCGACCTTTTCCTTGACGGCGTCATTGACCACGCTGCTTGGAAGGATACGTTCTTCCTTGCGCGCGGCGATCAGCAGGAACTCGCCGCTGACGTGCACCAGGGGAGCGTCTTCGCCCTTGCCGAACGGCGCGACGAAGCCATAGGTGTTCAGCTCCTGGCTGGCGCAGGGACGGGCCGGCTTGCTGGCCAGGGCGGTTTCCAGCGCTTCGGCGTCGAATGGAACATCCTGGGTCAGGCGGTAGGTCAGCAGGTTCTTGAACCACATGAGGGGCAATCTCTCCTTAATGCATAAGGCGGGCATTATTCTCCGAGCAGTGGTTCCCGTCCAACCCTGTCAGAGGGCCAGCACCTATATATAGAAGAAGAAAAGACCAGCGTTGCTAGGTCTTTGAAAGGCTTCGAAAATTTTTTTAGAAAAGTCGAAAAAAGTGCTTGCCAGGGTGGGGGCTCATCCGTAGAATGCGCGCCACACCGAGACGAAAGGGTGATTAGCTCAGCCGGGAGAGCATCTGCCTTACAAGCAGAGGGTCGGCGGTTCGATCCCGTCATCACCCACCACTCGATGTATAGCGCAGCGGTAGTTCAGTCGGTTAGAATACCGGCCTGTCACGCCGGGGGTCGCGGGTTCGAGTCCCGTCCGCTGCGCCATATTCAACTTCCAGGGCCCACTGAACACCCGGAAGTTACAGGAAAAGCGACCTTAGGGTCGCTTTTTTTGTTTGTGCTTTTTGAGGCGTTCTGCGGTTCAGCACGGCCCCTGTGGTAGCGGGCCGGCGTTGGCGGTGCAAGGCCGCATCAACGCATGCGCTCTTCCTCGCGCAACGTCAGCACTTCAACCCCTGCTTCGGTCACCGCCACCGTATGTTCCCACTGCGCCGACAGCGCATGGTCGCGGGTAATCACCGTCCAGCCATCCTTCAAGGTCCGAGTGCCACGCCCGCCTTGGTTGATCATTGGCTCGATGGTAAACACCATCCCGGGCTTGAGCTTCATGCCCATGCCGCGCTGGCCAAAATGCAGCACCTCGGGCCCTTCGTGCATCTGCTGGCCAATGCCATGGCCGCAATACTCGCGCACCACGCTATAGCCGGCTGCCTCGGCATGTACCTGGATGGCATGGCCAATGTCGCCAAGCGTCGCCCCGGGGCGCACTTGCTCGATGCCTTTCCATAGCGCGTCGTAGGTCGTTTCGACCAGCCGACGTGCCTCGTCGTTGATCGGGCCAATGCAGTACATCTTCGACGAATCGGCGATGTAGCCGCCTTGTTCAAGGGTGATGTCGACATTGATGATCGACCCCTCGTTGAGCACCTCATCCGCCTTCGGCATGCCGTGGCACACCACGTGGTCCACCGAGGTATTCAGGGCGTAAGGGAAACCGTACTGGCCCTTGCTTGCTGGCCGAGCCTTGAGCGTTTCGACGATATAGCGTTCGGCGTGGTCGTTGATCTGCATCGTGGTCACGCCGGGGCGTATGAAGCCATCGAGTTCAGCGAACACTTGGGCCAGCAACCGGCCGGCGTTGCGCATCAGGTCGAGTTGGGCGGGGGTTTTGAGGATCACCTGGGACATGGGGAGAAGGCAGTAACTCTGGCAAAAATGTGCCCCAGCATAGCGCCATGGGCCTTCGCGGTGCCACCGCATGGTGCGGCAAGCCGTCCCCGCACGGGCGCGCTGCCTTGCCAGCGAAGAGGCCCGCACAGCTGGCCCGCTAATTGCTGACTGACCCCTACCCAGGGCAATCAATGCCGATTGCCCGCACCTCTTCACGACAAAGGCGCCGTGTTGCCCCGCTTGCCATGCAAGCCGGGGCAGCCGGCGCCTTTTGCGTTTCCCCAAGGAGACCGGCCCATGAGCAGCAGCGAAGTACGCAGTGTCTGCCCGTATTGCGGCGTCGGCTGCGGCATCGTCATGCGCGTTGCCGATGGCAAGGTCAGCAAGATCAGCGGCGACAAGCAGCACCCCAGCAACTTTGGCCGCCTGTGCACCAAGGGCCTGACCGCGCACGTGCCGCTGACCGCCGCCGGGCGCATGGAGGATGCCTACCTGCGTCAGCAGCGCAGCCAGCCGCCGGTGCGCGCCAGCATGGACCAGGCCATTGCCGCCACCGCCGCGCGCCTGCGCGGCATCGTTGACCAGCACGGCCCGGATGCCGTGGCGCTGTATGTGTCCGGGCAGATGTCGCTGGAGGCCCAGTACCTGGCCAACAAACTGGCCAAGGGCTTTATCCGCACCCGCCATATCGAGTCCAACTCGCGCCTGTGCATGGCCAGCGCCGGCAGTGGCTACAAACTGTCGCTCGGTGCCGATGGCCCACCTGGCAGTTACCAGGACTTCGAGCACGCCGACGTATTCCTGGTCATCGGCGCCAACATGGCCGACTGCCACCCGATTTTGTTCCTGCGTCTGCTGGACCGGGTCAAGGCCGGCGCCAAGCTGATCGTCGTCGACCCGCGGCGCAGCGCCACCGCCGACAAGGCCGACCTGTTCCTGCAGGTACGCCCCGGCAGCGACATGGCCTTGCTCAACGGCCTGTTGCATCTGCTGCACCGCAACGGCCACACCCACCCCGACTTCATCGCTCGCCACACCGACGGCTGGGACGAACTGCCAGCCTTCCTCGACGACTACAGCCCCGAGCGCGTGGCCGCCATCACCGGGCTGGCCGAGGCCGACATCATCAAGGCCGCCGAATGGATCGGCCGTGCCAACGACTGGATGAGCTGCTGGACCATGGGCCTGAACCAGAGCATCCACGGTACTTGGCACAGTAACGCCCTGTGCAACCTGCACCTGGCCACCGGCGCTATCTGCCGCCCCGGTAGCGGGCCTTTCTCGCTGACCGGCCAACCCAACGCCATGGGCGGCCGCGAGATGGGCTACATGGGGCCCGGCCTACCAGGCCAGCGCTCGGCGCTGCTGGAGGGCGACCGCGCGTTCGTCGAACAGCAGTGGCAACTGCCACCAGGCAGCCTGCGCAGCGAAGGCGGCGAGGGTACGGTGGCGCTGTTCGAACAGCTGAAAGCAGGGGACGTGAAAGCCTGCTGGATCATCTGCAGCAACCCGGTGGCCAGCGTCGCCAACCGCCAGCAGGTGATCGACGGCCTGCGCCGGGCCGAGCTGGTGATCTCCCAGGATGCGTTTCTCGACACCGAGACCAACCGCTACGCCGATATCCTCCTGCCTGCGGCACTGTGGGCCGAAGGTGAGGGCGTGATGATCAACAGCGAGCGCAACCTCACCTTGATGCCACGCGCCGTGGCGCCTCCTGGCCAGAGCCTGCCGGACTGGCAGATCATCGCCCGGGTGGCCTGCGCGATGGGCTATGCCGACGCGTTCGATTACGCTGATGCCGAAGCGGTGTACGACGAGATTCGCCGCTTCCATAACCCCGCTACCGGCTACGACCTGCGCGGCATCGGCTACACCGACCTGCGTGCGCAGCCGCGCCAGTGGCCATGCGCACCAGGGCGTGACAGCGACCGCAGCCCATTGCGCTACCTGAACGATGGCAGCAGCCAGACGCTGCTGCATGGCGCCCAGGGCCAGCGCCCGGCGCTGGCGTTCCCCACCGCCAGCGGCAAGGCCCGCTTTTTCGCTCGGCCCTGGTTGCCGGCAGCGGAGTTGCCGGATGACGCCTACCCCCTGGTGCTCAACACAGGCCGCGTGCAGCACCAGTGGCACACCCTGACCAAGACCGGCAAGGTGCCGGCGCTGAACAAGCTGGAGCCTGGCCCTTTCATCGAAATCCATCCCGAGGACGCCGCACGGCTTGGCATCGCCGAAAAGGACCAGGTGGCCATTCGCTCGCGCCGTGGTCAGGCCGTGCTGCCGGCGCGCATCAGCGACCGGGTGATGCCAGGTAACTGCTTCGCGCCGTTTCACTGGAACGACCTGGTCGGCGAGCAGTTGGCCATCAATGCCGTCACCTGTGATGCGGTCGACCCACTGTCGCTGCAGCCCGCCTTCAAACACTGCGCCGTGGCCCTTGAGCGGGTTGCCGGCGAACGTATCGACGCCCTCGACCTGAGCGGCGCCACTGCCCACCCGGAGTCTGCCCACATGCCGACCGCCACCCTGTCTCGTCTGCTTGGCCTGGACAACCTGCCGGCCCCGGCGCTGGCCGAGCAAGAGCGCCATTACCTGCAGGGCTTCTTGCTTGGCTTGGAGCAGGCCCGCGTCGAGGGTGTGCCAAGCCTGCCGGCTAGCGCGCCAATGGCCGCTAACCGACGGTGGTTCGTTGACGGCCTGCTGGCGGGCGTGTTCGCGCAGCCTTCGGCGCTGCCCAGCCGGGCGCTGGAGGCGCCGCAGCACCAGGTGCTGTGGGCCTCGCAGACCGGTAACGGCGAAGCGCTGGCCGAGCGCTGTGCCGAGCGCCTGCGTGGTGCTGGCTTGGCGGTGCGCCTGAATTGCATGGATACACTCAGCCCGCAGCAGTTGCGCGGTGCTGCCAGTGTGGTGCTGATCGCCAGTACCTTCGGCGATGGCGACGCGCCCGACAGTGCGGCGCTGTTCTGGCAGGCACTGCAAGGCGAGGAGGGCGGCCACTGCGCCGATGTGCCCTATGCCGTATTGGCCCTGGGCGATTCCAGTTACGACCAGTTCTGCGGGTTTGGCCGCAAGCTCGATCAGCGCCTGGCCGAGCTGGGTGGGCGGCGCCTGCTGCAACGGGTGGATTGCGAGCCGGATTACGATGAGGCATTCGCCACCTGGCTCGACGCCTTGTTGGCGCAGTTGGCTGACGCCGCCGCGCCCCAGGGCAGTGGCGCGCCTTCGCCTGCGCAGGCCTGCAGCAAGCAGCAGCCATGGTCGGCCACCTTGCTGGAGAACCGCGTGCTCAATGCCCCGGGTGCCCGTAAGGAGACGCGCCAGTTGGTGTTCGACCTGGCTGGCAGCACCTTCAGCTACCAGGCCGGCGACGCCCTGGGCGTATGGCCGCGCAACTGCCCGGCGCTGGTCGAAGAGCTGCTGGCGCTGATGCGGCTCGATGGCCAGGCCCTGGTCGAGGTCAAAGGCCAGGCCGCACTGCCGCTGGCCGATGCCATGGAGGCGCACCTGGAAATCGCCAAGGTCACCCCGGCGCAGTTGCAGGTGTTCAGCCAGAGCGCCGAGGCCCTGCGCCGGTTGCTCCAGCCCGAGCACAAGGCCGAGCTGCAAAACTGGTTGTGGGGGCGGCAGTTGGCGGATGTGCTGCGCGAGTTCCCCCAGGACCTGCCCTTGGCCACCTGGCTCGACCTGTTAAAACCCTTGCAGCCGCGCCTGTACTCGATCAGCTCCAGCCCGTTGGCGCACCCTGGCCAAGTTCACCTGACCGTCTCGACGGTGCGTTACGGGCAGCGCAAGGGCGCTTGCTCGACCTTCCTCGCCGACCGCGCGCACGGCATCAAGGTGGCGATCTTCCCGCAGGCCTCGAAGCATTTTCGCCTGCCCGAGGACGATAACGTGCCGGTGATCATGGTTGGGCCGGGCACCGGCATCGCGCCGTTTCGGGCGTTTCTTGAAGAACGAGAAGCGCGCGGGGCACGCGGGGGCAACTGGCTGTTTTTCGGCGAGCAGTATGCGGCCAGCGACTTCTATTACCAGGCACAGTTGCAGGCATGGCAAGCGACAGGCCACTTGCGTCTGGATACCGCGTTCTCCCGCGACCAGGCCGAGAAAATCTATGTGCAGCAGCGCCTGCACGAGCAAGGCGCCGACCTTTGGCGCTGGCTGGAGGCGGGTGCGTACTTTTATGTGTGCGGTGATGCCCAGCGCATGGCCAAGGATGTGGACAGCGCGCTGCGCAGGGTCGTCGCCGAGCACGGCGGCATGAGTGAGGCCGCGGCGGATGCGTATGTTGAAGGGTTGAGCAAGGCCAAGCGTTATCGGCGCGATGTGTATTGAGTGCACCGGGATGGGGATGGGTGCACCTTGGCTGTGCGGTTTTTTCTGGAATGTCCGATGACTTTTCTGGCCCTGTCGCGTTTGAACAGGCGATACAGCATTTGGCACATTCCCTGCTTTATCACGTTCACAACACGCCCCACTGATCAACGGCGATCAACCAGGGGCACACCCTGATGAGTACAGGCAAAGGCGCCTGGAGCTTCCGCTCCAGGCGTTTTTTTTTGATCGAGGATCGGCTATGACGGCAACAGCGAACGGCGGGCAACGAGAGCAACTGGTGATTGTCGGCAACGGCATGGTCGGCCACCACTGCGTCGAGCAATTGATCGAGCGTGGCGCCTTGCAGCACTTCGAGGTGCGAGTGTTCGGTGAAGAACGCCAGCGTGCCTACGACCGTGTGCACCTCTCCGAATACTTCGGCGGCAGCTGCGCCGAGACCCTGGCGATGTGCGAGCAGGGTTTCTACCCCAGCCAAGGCGTGCACCTGCACCTGGGCGAAGCGGTGGTGGAGATCGACCGCACGCGCCGCGAGGTGGTTACCCCCCAAGGCCGCTACGCGTACGACCAGTTGATACTGGCCACCGGCTCCTACCCGTTCGTCCCGCCGATCGAAGGGTCCAGCGGCAACGCTCGCCTGGTCTACCGCACCCTCGACGATCTCGATGCAATCCGCGCCGCCGCCAGCAATGCCCAGCGTGGCGTGGTGGTGGGTGGCGGCCTGCTGGGCCTGGAGGCGGCCAATGCACTCAAGTCCCTGGGCCTGGAAGCGCATGTGGTGGAGTTTGCCCCACGCTTGATGCCGGTGCAGCTGGACAGCGAGGGCGGTGCGGCGCTCAAGGCACAGATCGAGGCCCTGGGCGTGGGCGTGCACTTGTCCCGCGCCACCCAGTCGATCAGTGCCGGTGAGGGCTATCGCTACCGCATGAACTTCGACGGCGGCGAACACCTGGAAACCGACCTGATCGTGTTCTCCGCCGGCATCCGCCCGCAGGACGCCCTGGCCCGCGCATGCGGGTTGG
Source organism: Pseudomonas sp. SWRI77 (assembly GCF_014269105.1). Classification (NCBI taxonomy): domain Bacteria; kingdom Pseudomonadati; phylum Pseudomonadota; class Gammaproteobacteria; order Pseudomonadales; family Pseudomonadaceae; genus Pseudomonas; species Pseudomonas sp. SWRI77. The sequence continues at coordinate 237,034 of NZ_JABWRV010000004.1, forward strand.
ACATTGCCGCGCGAGGCGGGGTGGTAGTCGACAACCACTGTCGCACCAGCGATGCGCGCATCTTCGCCATCGGCGAGTGCGCCTCGTGGAACGGCAGCGTGTTCGGCCTGGTTGCGCCGGGCTACAGCATGGCCCGTAACCTGGCGGCGCTGCTGGCGGGGGATGCTGCGGTCGCCTTCACCGGTGCCGACATGTCGACCAAGCTCAAGCTGCTGGGCGTGGATGTCGGCTCGATCGGCGATGCCCATGGCGCCACGCCGGGCTCGCGCAGCTACCGCTTCATCGACGAAGCCAACGCCGCCTACCGCCGGCTGGTGGTGGATGCCAGCGGCAAGCATGTGCTGGGCGCGGTGCTGGTGGGTGACAACAGCTACTACGACACCCTGTTGCAGTACGCGCAGAACGGTATAGCCCTGCCTGCCGACCCGGCCACGTTGATCCTGCCACAAACGGGCGGCGCGCCGGCCCTGGGTGCCGATGCCCTGCCCGACAGCGCGACCATCTGCTCGTGCCACAACGTCAGCAAGGGCGCGGTCTGCGCCGCCATCGACAGCGGCTGCAGCGACCTTGCCTCGGTCAAGGGCTGCACCAAGGCGGCCAGCGGTTGCGGCGGCTGCGCGGCCTTGCTCAAGCAGGTGTTCGAGCACGAACTCACGGCCCGCGGCGTGACGGTCGACAAGAGCCTCTGCGAACACTTTGCCTACACCCGCCAGGAGCTTTACGGGCTGGTACGGGTTGGCGGTATCCGCACTTTCCATGATCTGCTCGTGCGCCATGGCAAAGGCCATGTCGGCTGCGCTATCTGCAAGCCGGCGGTGGGCAATATCCTTGCTTCGTGCTGGAACCAGCCGATCATGGACCCGGCGCTGGTACCGCTGCAGGACACCAACGACACGTTCATGGCCAACATGCAGAAAAACGGCACTTACTCGGTGGTGCCGCGCATACCGGGCGGTGAAATCACCCCCGACAAGCTCATCGTCATTGGCCAGGTGGCCAAGAAGTACGACTTGTACACCAAGATTACCGGCGGCCAGCGCATCGACCTGTTTGGGGCCCAGTTGCACGAACTGCCGCTGATCTGGGGCGAGTTGATCGAGGCCGGCTTCGAGACGGGCCATGCCTACGGCAAGTCGACCCGCACGGTGAAGTCATGCGTGGGCAGCACCTGGTGCCGTTATGGCGTGCAGGACAGCGTGGCCATGGCCCTGCGCCTGGAGGACCGCTACAAGGGCCTGCGCAGCCCGCACAAGCTCAAGTTCGCGGTATCCGGCTGCACCCGCGAATGCGCCGAAGCGCAGAGCAAGGACATCGGCGTGATCGCCACCGACAAGGGCTGGAATCTCTACGTCTGCGGCAACGGCGGCATGCGCCCGCGCCACGCCGAGCTGTTCGCCACCGACCTGGACGACGACACCTTGGTACGCCTGATCGACCGCGTGCTGATGTTCTACATCCGCACCGCCGACAAGCTGCAACGCACCTCGGTATGGCGCGAAAACCTGGAGGGCGGGTTGGCCTACCTCAAGCAGGTGATCCTCGACGACAGCCTGGGCCTGGCAACCGAGCTGGAAGCACAGATGCAGCATGTGGTCGATCACTATGAATGCGAATGGGCCAACGCCCTCAACGACCCGGAAAAGCTCAAGCGCTTCCGCACCTTCGTCAACGACCACCGCGCCGACCCGGACGTGCACTTCGTCCGCGAGCGCGAACAACGCCGCCCTGCTGCAGCGTTGCACCTGATCCCCACTGTCGAGGAGGCTGTCTGATGAACCTGTCAAATACTGCTGTAGCGCACCAACCCAACTGGCAAACGGTCTGCCAGGCCCGCGACCTGGTTGCCGATTCCGGCGTGGTGGTGTGGCACGAGGGTGCCCAGGTGGCGCTGTTCTATCTGCCAGGGCAGGAGCAGGCGTTGTATGCGCTGGACAACCGTGACCCGCGCTCGGGGGCCAACATCATCGGCCGTGGGCTGGTGGGGAGTGTGCAGGGCCAGCTGGTGGTGGCGGCGCCGCTCTACAAGCAGCATTTCAGCCTGCACAGCGGGCATTGCCTGGAGGATGCCGCGCAGCGGCTGCGGGTGTGGCCGGTGCGGATCAATGGTGAAGCGGTGGAGCTGGCGGTGGCGTGATGAATTGTTGAAGCCCCGGACGCTGTTCGCCGTTGGATTTTCGCCGTATGGGAGATCGAGCGCCGCCCGCGCGGCGCTCGATCTCCCTGGCGACAAAAACGCTGCGGCGAGCACTATAAAAGCTGCCCACTCCCCCCAATGCGGTAAGCTTCAGGCCATGAACCTCGACACCCGCATCAAGTACCGCCACCTGCTGTGCTTCCTGGAGATCGCCCGGCAGGGCAGCCTGGCCAGGGCTGCAGACAGCCTCGCGATCAGCCAGCCAGCGATTTCCAAGACCCTCAAGGAACTCGAAGAGCTGCTGGAAGCACGCCTGTTCGAACGCAGCCGGCACGGCGTCGAACTGACCCCGGCCGGCACTCGCTTCATGCGCTACGCCGGGCCCAGCGTACAGGCCCTGCGCGATGGCGTGAGCAGCCTGCGCGGCGAAGCACGGGCGCCGTCACAAGTGCGCATTGGCGTGCTCTCTACCGTCGAGGGCTTGTTGATGCCCGAAGTGCTGTGCCGCCTGCATCAGCGTCATGAGGCGTTGCTGATCAGCGTGGTGACCGGGGCCAGTGCGCAGTTGCTCGGGCAGTTGCGCCTGGGTGAGCTGGAGCTGGTGGTCGGGCGCATGACCGACAGCCCGCAGATTCAAGGCCTGTCGTTCGAGCACCTGTACAGCGAGTCGATGAGCCTGGTCGTGCGGCCGGGGCACCCGCTGCTGGCAACTACGCCAGTGGAGCGGGCGCAGGTAGGGCGCTATCCGCTGGTCTTGCCACCCCCCGGCACCACCATTCGCCAGCACGCCGACAGCCTGTTCGTTCAATGTGGTGTGCAGCTGCCGGCGCAGCGCTTGGAGACCTTGTCGTTGGCCTTGAGCCGCCGCTATCTGCTGGGCAGTGATGCCGTGTGGGTGGCACCGCGCGACGCCGTGCTGATCGACCTTGGCCGTGGCGAACTGGTCGAACTCGACCTGGGCGTGCGCGAGCCGGGCGGCTCGGTCGGCATCTGTCGCAATGCCGCCTTGCCGCAGAGCCTGCCGGGGCAGTGGGTGTGCGAGGTGCTGCGCGAGGTGGCGGGGCAGTACCGCGAGGGTAGCTACCCTTGAACCCGTGCTGTCAGCAGGGCACTGAGCGCCTTGAGGTTGTCATCGCTCAGGCTGCCGCTGGCCGCCATCAGGCGTAGCTGCGCCTGCAAGATGGCATAGCGCTGGCGGGCCAGTTGCAGGCGGGTGCGGGTTAGCTGCTGCTCGGCATCCAGCACGTCGCTGCTGATGCGCGCGCCTGCCTCGAAGGCGTGCGTGGTGATCCGCAGGTCACTCTGGCTGGAGCGCAGGGCCTGTTGCAGGGCCTGGTACTGGCTGATGCCGCCCGTCAGGTTGAGGTAGGCCTGGCGCGCCATGAAATCAGCTTCGCGCCGTGCATCTTCCAGCTCATCTTCGGCCGCGCCCTGCAGGGCACGCGCCTCGCGGGTACGGCTCTGAGTACCGCCACCGGCATACAGCGGCACGCTCAGTTGCACGCCAACCACCGTCTGGGTGTATTTCTCCTCGGGTACGGTGACGTCGTAAAGGCTGCCACCGACCGAGGCAAAACGGCCATGCGCGGCCACCAGGTCGAGGGTTGGCAGGTGGCCGGCTCGTTGTTTTTCCACTTCCTGCTCGGCGATCAGTTGGCGCACCTCGGCGGCCTGCACCTTCAGGTTGTGCTGGCGTGCCTGGTCGGTCCAGGCATCCAGCCGGGCCGGTTGCGGGCCACTGAACGCCACCTCGTCGTCGAGCCTGGCCAACTCGCCCGGCGTGCTGCCGGTCAGCCTCGCCAATGCCTGCTGGTTGAGGCGCAAGGCATTGCCGGCGGCAATCTGTTCGGCCTGCGCCAGGTCGTAGCGGGCCTGGATGCGCTGCACTTCGTTTTCGGTCCCCGAGCCCTCGCGCCGAAAGCGCTGTGCCTTGTCCAGCTGCTGGCCAAGGGTCTGCATTTGCTGGCGGCTGGTGCCCAGTTGGTCTTCGGCAAGCAACAGCTCGAAGTAGGCGTCGGCCACGCGCAGTATCAGGTCCTGGCGTGCGGCCAGCAGGTCGATTTCGCCCGCCGTTGCCAGGGCCTTGCCCTGTTCATGGCCGATGACGTTCTGCCAGCGTAGCAGGGGCTGGATCAATACCAGCGCGTAGGCATTGGAGTTGTCGCGGTTGCGGCTGGCCGCCCCGCTGTGTTCGCGGTCGACCCAGGCTGCGCCGCTTTCAAGGGACAGGTGCGGCAGCAACGTGGCCAGCCCCTGCGGGGCCTTTTGCGCGGCCGCCAGCTGGCGTTGCTGGGCGGCGGCATAGGCCATGTCATGCCCCAGGGCCTGCTGGTAGGTCTGGTACAGGTCGCGGGCCTGTACGGGGCTGGCGCAGACCAGCGCCAGTATCAGCACCGCTAGGCGGATTCGTGTGCATTGTCCGAGCACGTCGCGGACTCCTTTGCAAGTGAGGGCTTGTGTTGGCGGGGGTTGCGCATCAGTAGCACCATCGGGACGCCGATCAGCATCACCGCACCGAGCAGGCCGAAGAGCATGCTGAAACCGAGCATCTGCGCCTGCTCCCGGGCCTGGACGAAGGCCAGCAGGGCGTTGGCCTGGTCAGCGCCGAGCAGCTCGGTGGAGAGCCGCCGCGGGTCGAGGCTGGCCAGGTCCCAGCCGCTGGTGACCAGGCGGTTTTCGTCGACATGCTCGGCGAGCTGCCGGTAGCGCGCCCAGGAAAAACGCGTGAGCAGGGTGGCGGCGATGGCGATACCGACGCTGCCACCGAGCTGGCGCATCAGGTTGAGCACGCCCGAACCTACCGAGATCAGCTGTACCGGCAGTTGGCGCATGGCCAGGTTGGTCAGCGGCACGAAGATCATGCCCAGGCCGAACCCCCGGATGATCAGCGGCCAGTACAGTGTGTCGGGGTTGCTCTGCAGGGTGAACTGGGTATGCAGGTACATGGCGTAGCCGTAGACCAGGATGCCCACGCAGATGAAGTAGCGCTCATCGATGCGGTTTTCCTGCGACAGCTTGCCGATCACCAAGGTGCTGACCGCGCTGGCCAGGGCCCCAGGGAAGATCACCAGGCCGCTCTGGTAGGCACTTTGTTCGAGCAGCGTCTGCAGCAGCAGGGGCACCATGAACAGCGTGCTGTACAGGCCGAAACCGACGCAGAAGGCGCACACCGAACCCAGCAGGAACTCGCGGTTGTTGAACAGCGCCAGGTTGACGATCGGGTTGCTCACCCGCCGCTCCCAGTAGCAGAAGCCCACCAGGCCAAGCAGCGCCAGGGCCAGGCACAGCAGGCTCAGGTCCGACTCCAGCCAGTCCCAGTGCTCGCCGCGCTCCAGCAGGATCTGCAAGCTGCCGACACCGACGGCAAGCAACAGGAAACCCAGGTAGTCGATGCTCTGCGGGCGTCGCTCGTTGGGCGAGTCGCCCACGCACAGCCAGGCCAGCAGCAGGGCCAGCGCACCAATGGGCAGGTTGATCAGGAAGATCCAGTGCCAGGAGAACTCATCGATCAGGTAGCCCCCCACCGACGGGCCGAGGGTCGGCCCCATCATCACCCCGACGCCATACAAGGCCATGCCTGAGCTGACCTTCTCCTTGGGGAACACGTCATAGATGATCGCCTGCGAGATGCCCAGCAGGCCGCCCCCGGCCAGGCCTTGTATCACGCGCCACAGCACCAGCTGCCAGAGCTCCTGGGACACGGCACAACCGAGCGACGCCAGCACGAACAGCGCCGACGACACCAGGTAGTAGCGGCGCCGGCCAAACCAGGCAGACAGCCAGCCGCTGGCTGGCAGGATCACCACATTGGCCACGATGTAACCGGTAGAGATCCAGGAGATTTCGTCCACCGACGCGCCAAAGCTGCCCATCAGGCTTGGAATGGCGACGTTGACGATGGTCACGTCGAGCAGCTCCATCATCGAGATCAAGGTAACCGTCACGGCCACCAGCCAGGGCGACTTCATAGTACCTGCCCGCTGTCGCGGGTATCGACCTCGACGAACACGCTCATGCCTTGGCTAAGTGCCTGTTGCATGGCCGTGGGCAGTTGCCGGAACTCGATCCGTGCCTGGATGCGCTGCACCACCTTGGTGAAGTTGCCGGTGGCGTTCTCCTGCGGCAGCAGCGAGAACCGCGCACCGGTGGCCGGTACCAGGCTGTGCACCACACCCTCGAACTGCTGCCCGGGAAAGGCGTCGACGCTGATGCGTGCCGGTTGGCCGACCCGTACTCGGCCGATCTGGGTTTCCTTGAAGTTGGCCACCACCCACATGCGTTCGGTGCTGACCAGGCTCAGCAGCTTTTGCCCGGCCACCACGAATTGCCCAGGCTGCACATCCTTGTGCACGATGACCCCGGCCCGTGGCGAGGCCTGCCGGGTATCCTGCAGCTCGATACGGGCCAGGGCCAAGGCCGATTCGGCTGCCTTGATCCGGTACTCTTCCACCTTCAGTGCCGCCTGGTTGGCCAAGGTGCCTTCACGGGCGGCGGTGGAGTTGTTCCGGGCAGCCTGCAATTGATGGTTCAGGGCATCGAAGCGCGCGCGCGCGGCTTCCAGGTCCTGGGTGCTGACCACCCCCTGCTCGGCCAGCCGTTGCGTACGCCGATAGTCGCTGCGGGCCTGCTCGGCGTTGGCCACCAGTTGTCCGGTGGTGGCCTGTGCTGCCTGGCTGCGTGCGGCGGCACTGCGCACCTGGCTGTCCATCAGGCCAGGCATGCCGCCCTGGCCTGTGGCGACCAGCGCGCCCAGATAATTGGCTCGGGCCTGTTCGAGCCGCTGCTGGTATTCGTCCTCACGCACCTGGAACAGCAGGTCTCCCTGCTTCACCCGGGTGTTCTCGTGCACTGGCACTTGTACCACCACGCCGCTCAGCCTGGCCCGAATAGGGATGATCACGCCTTCCACTTCGGCGTTGTCAGTGCTGACGTACTGCTTTGCGTATTGCCAGCGTTGCAGCCCCAGTACGGCCAGGCCTGCGATGACCAGCACCGATACTGCCAACTTGGTGTACTTGCCTTTCACCATGTCACACGCTCTCGTCCTTGTCGTTTAAGGCCATTGCCCCTTGCCTGCGGCCTGCGCAGGCAAGGGGCAATGCTCAGCTGGCTGCCGCCACGCAAGTGGCTTGCGCAGTCGCGGTGGCGCGCTGGTTGAGCAGTTCGAACACGCCGTCCCACAGCACGGTACGGGCCACCAGCGCATCGGCTGCACTCTTGGCCAGCGCCTGTTGCTGCGCGGGTTCGCTGACGATCTCGGCGATGATGCGTTTGGCCGCCGGGCCGTGATCGTCACCGTCCATCTCGATGTGGCGCTTGAGGTAGTAGGTCAGCATCGGCACGCTGGCTTCCTCGATCGCCCAGCGCTGCAGCAGGCCGCCGAACATGTCGGGGATGATGTCCTCGCGGCCGAAGAAGAAGTACGCCAGTACCTGCTCGGTCGAGCCGTGAAGGGCAACGTCGAGGGTCTTGCTGACGAATACCTTGGCCGGCAGCGGGATGTCGACGTTGGTCAACGCCTGGGCCAGTGGCACGCCTGCTTGCAGCAGGGCCTGGAATTGACGGAACGGGCCAGTGTCGGCGCCAATCTCGTCCATGGCGCTGAGGTACAGGTCCAGGTGGCTGATGAAGCCGCCGCCAGGGTGCTCGTCGGTTTCTTCGCCGGTGACGATCTCGTTGATCAGCCGCGCGGCAATGATGTGCCGCGGCGGCAGCCAGGGCAGGCTGACGCAGGTCAGGTCGCGCTGGATACGCTTGAGCAGGGTCATGAAATCCCACACGGCGAACACGTGGTTCTCCATCAGCAGGCGCACGTCATCCAGCGAGCTGATCCTGGCGAACAGGGGGTGTGCCAGCAGGGTGCGGCGTTCATTTTCGATCATTGCATCAACATCAAAAGACATACTCGGCTCCTTGAGTGTGGGGGCGGTGTACCGGGCGCTAATTACTGCCCGGGGCGGCCTGGCGGTGGCATTGCTTGCCAGGCGCCGGCATAGGGGAAACGTGCCTTGCAGTAGCGCAAGGCGCCGAAGAAATGCGGTTCGAGCAGCGCCTGGCGGCCTTCGTACCAACCGCTGGCGAGCAGTTGGCGGTGCAGCCGTGGCAGGCGCCAGCACGGCACCCGTGGGTACAGGTGGTGCTCCAGGTGATAGTTCGAACCCAGGTGCAGCAGGGTGCTCAGCCAGGCGGTGCGCGAGCGTGCCACCGGCCGGTCGACGCAGGCCTCGAAGGCATGCTCCTGATAGGCGTTGAGCGCGGAAATCAACAAGGCCAGCAACAGGCACCCAGCCATCGCCGGCAGCAGCACCGGCCACTTCGTCGCCAGCGCCAGCCACAGCGCCGGCCACAGCAGTTGGCAGGCCAGATTGACCCTGGCCAGCAAGCGGATCTGCTTGTCCGGAAGCGGCAGCGTGCCTTCGACCTTGGCGCCGGGCAGGGCCAGGCGCACGGTCTGCAGCAGGTACCAGGCGGTGGCATGCAGGCGTGACACCAGCAGCCGGGTCACGGCCAGGCGATAGCGCCGCAACAGGCGCCAGTCCGGGTCCTTGGGGCCGCCGTTATGGCGATGGTGCTGCCAGTGGTCGACGAAGTAGCCGGTGACGCAGAAGCCGGTCAGCATCGAGCTCAGCAACACCGCCAGCATGCAGCTGTACAGGCGGTTTTCGCTAAGGTTGAAGTGGAAGCCCTCGTGGCCCAGGATGCCCTGCAGAAACAGGCCGTAACCCGCCGGCAGCAGCAGTGGAAGGGCCAGCGGCCATGCCTGCGGCAGCTGGCTGAGGGTCTCCACCAGTACTGCCAACGGGACGGCGAACAGCAGCAACGCATAGCCGACCACCCAGGTGGTTTCCAGCGCCGACGGCTTGAGCAGGCTGCGGTCCGGGCGTAGCGTGGGCTTGTCCAGTGCCAGTTGCGTCATCGGCCTGCCCTCAGTCGATCAGTTCGGGCTTGAGCGACAGCTGCCCGGCGTTGCTCAGGCGGCGCAGGCGCAGGCTGATGAACGCGTCGACCACGCTCGGCAGCCAGCGGGCGGTGTACATGGCCACGCTGCCGAGGAAGGTCAGGCCACGGTTGCGCAGGCCACGCTGGGTGCAGGCACGTACCAGGCCATTGCTGGCGTCATCGAGTTTTTCTTCCAGCGACAGCAGCACGCGCTCGCCGCGCTTGAAGCTGACCAGGCGCTTGACCGACAGGCCGACCCGTTCGGCCGGGTCGTGAATGGCCGTGTCGATGAACCCAGGGAACACCGTTACCACGTCCAGTTGCCCGGGGTACTGCATACGCAGTACATCCGAATAGGCACTCATGGCCCGTTTGCTGGTGGCATAGGCGGCGACGTAGGGCGCGTTCACCAGGGCAAACAGCGATGACACGTTGACCACCTTGCCCTGCGTGCGCAGCAGCGCCGGCAAGAACCGCGAGGTCAACTGCCAGGGGGCCAGCAGGTTGATTTCCAGGGCGCGGCGCACGTCGTCGTTAACCCCCGTCTCGCCGCGCTCCAAGGTCAGCACCCCGGCATTGTTGACCAGGATGTCGATGTCGCCGAAGCGCTCCAGGATCGAGGCGGCGGCTTCGTCCAGGCGCTCGCGGTCGCACAGGTCGAGCAGGTAGTAGGCATCGAAGTTGAGGGCCGTGTGCGGTTCGAGCCGGTCGATGCCGATCACGGTTGCACCTTGCTGCTTGAGCTTGCGTGCGGTTTCCAGGCCTAGGCCGCGTGCCGCGCCGGTGATGACGACGATCTTGTTGAGCAGTTTCACAGGGTGACTCCGTTGGCAATGCTGAAGGTAGCGCCATGCAGGTAGCGGTCGAGGTTGGCCGTCATGCTGAAACGCCCGGGAGGGTGGAACTGCAGGCCACGGGTGCTGGCCAGCCAGTCGCAACTCAGGTTCGAGCGGATGAAGGCCAGGCCACCGAGCATCTGGTGGGCCAGGTCGGAGGCGCTGGCCAGTTGCTGTTCGATGCCGTAGCGGGTCAGCAGCAGGCGCGCGAGCAAGTCATCGGCGTCGCCTTGCAGCTGATCGACCTCATGCGCCAGGCCCTCCAGGGCGCTCAGGCACAATTGCAGTTGGCAGGCCAGTTGCACCCGCTGCTGGTCGCTCCAGCGGCGCTCGTCGATTGCCCGTTCCACCAGGCCCATGCAGGCCCCCAGGTAACTGGCGCTGATCAGCAGCTCGAACCAGATGAAACCGATGGTCTGTACATCGCCCAGCTGCGACTTCAACCCGGCGGAGAAGATCATCTTCTCGCTGACGTACACATCCTCCAGGCGCAGCTCCAGGCTCTGTGCACCGGCCAAGGCGCTGTTGCCCCAGAACGGGTGGTGGCTGATGCCCGGTGCGGACGCGGGGATGAGGGCGATCATCAGCTCTTCGCCGTGCTCGCTGGCACGGCTGAAGCTGGCGGTCAGCAGGTCCATCGAGCGGGTCAGGCTGCACGGTTGCTTGCTGCCGCTCAGGCGTACGCCGTCGGCCAGTTGCAAGGCTTCCATGCCGGCATCGAGGATGCCGCCACCGGGCACGCCCTCAGCGAAGCCGGACGCCAGCAGCAGGCGCTGCCGGGCGATGGCTGACAACAGCAGGCCTTCGGCGCCTGTGCCCTTGGCGGCAACCGCGACCAGGCTGGCCACGGAAAACTGATGCATGGTGCTGGCCACGGCCAGCGAGGGCGACAAGGCGCCGAGGGCAAGCTGCACATGCAGCGCTTCGCGCGCGCTGGCCCCCAGGCCACCGCCAGCCCCGGGCACCAGCAAGGCAACCGGCCCGTTCTGCTTGAACCAGTCCACCACCGGGCTGCCTGCCGCCTCGCGCTGCTCGAATGGCAGTTCTGTCAGCAGGTCGGCGAAGCCTGGGGCAAAGCGGTTCAGGGTTTGCCTGGCGTTTTGCAGGAGTGGCAACGGCATGGCATCAATCCTTGATCTGGCTGTTCGGGAACAGGCCACTGATGATGGCGCTGATGTTGTCGTGGATGGCTTGCCGCGCTACCGGGTCGAGCATGTCGGCAAGCATCGGCAGGCCCAGGTCGAAGCACGAGCGGAAGGCAATGCTGGCGCCCTCGGCGGTTTCGCTGACTTGCCAGGAGCCGGAGAAGTGGTCGATGTCGCCTGCGGTCTGGCGGAAGTGGATATGCAGGTTGTCGGGGTCGAAGACATCGCGTTCCTGCCACTTGAGAATGCCGCTGTGGAAGTTCACCTCCCAGTTGCTCAGCACCTCGTGCTCATGGATCGATTCGATCTCGATGTTGCGCACCGATTCGCACAGCTGGGGGTAGAGGCTGAAGTTGCTGATGGCGGCGTAGACCTGTTCGGCACTCTGGCTGGGAACATGGGCGGTCAGGCTGACTTCTTTCATTTCGGTGTCCTATTCGAAGGTGCGGGCAAGGGCGCGGGCGAAACCGCCAAGCAGCCATTCAACGTCGCTGTCGCTGTACAGGGCTGGCGGTGTCAGGCGGATTACCCGGTGATCGTTGAGCGAATGGTTGACCACGATGCGTTGGTCGATCAGGTGCATGACCATGTTTGCCGCCAGCCCGGCGTCGACGAACTCGAGGCCGAGCAGCAGGCCGGCGCAACGCAGCTGCACCTGTGCGCCGCGCGGGTGTTGCCGCAGCACGGTCTGCAGGCCCAGCTGCAGGCGTTGGCCCAGGGCTGCGGCGCGCTCCACCAGCTGTTCGCGCTGCATCACGTCGAGGGTCGCCATCACTGCGGCCATGGCCAGCGGGTTGGCGCCGAAGGTGGAGGTGTGCATCAACGGGTTGCGGTTGAGCGGCGCCTGCATGTCGGCGTTGCAGACCATGGCGCTGACCGGCACGCAGCCACCGGACAGGCTTTTGCCGACCAGCAGGATGTCGGGCACCACTGCCTCGTGGTCGCAGGCCCACCAGCGACCGGTGCGGCCCAGGCCAGACTGGATTTCATCGGCAATCAGGATTGCGCCGTACTGGTCGCACAGTTTGCGCACCTGCTGCAGGTAGCCGGCCGCAGGCACGATCACCCCGGCTTCGGCCTGTACCGGCTCAAGGATCACGCAGGTGCGTTCGGGTTGTGCCTGCAACTGCAGGCGTAGCGCCTCGGCATCGCCAAAGGGCACGAAATGGCTGTCGCCCAGGCGGTCGGCGAACGGTGTGCGATACAGAGCCCTGCCGGTGACCGCCAGTGCGCCAAGGGTCTTGCCGTGGTAACCACCCTGGGTAGAGATCACGTGCTGGCAGCCATTGAGCCAGGCCAGCTTGAGCGCCGCCTCGGTGGCTTCGGTGCCGGAGTTGCAGAAGTACACATACTGCAGCGGGTCAGGGCATACCGCAGCCAGGGCCGCAGCGGCCTGGGCCTGGAACGGGTTGAGCATCAGCTTGCTGGCCATCGGATGGCTGTGCAACTGGCGGCTGACTTGCTCGACGACCTGCGGGTGCGAATGCCCGAGCAGGAACACGCCATAGCCTCCGGCATCCAGGTAGCGATGGCCGTCCATGTCGAACAGATAGACGCCTTCGGCACCCACCTCGATAGGCAGGTTCATCATCGAGGCCAGGCGGGCATAACCCGCATTGACATGGTCACGGTACTGCGCGCGCACGCGCTCGGCATCAAGCCCTTCGGGCAGGGGGGTGAAGCTGTTCATCGTTCAGGCCTCCATGGCCAGTTCGCCACGGCGCTCGCCCGCTGCTGGAATCTTCAGCATGCGTTGCATGGCCGAAAGCTTGGGCGCCAGGCATGCCAAGGTAAGCGCCAACTCCTGGCGCGGTGAGCGCTGGGCCAGGCGCTGGGCCGGCAACAGTTGCTCCAGGGAGCTGGGCAGCGGCTGCAGCAGGCTGGCGTAGCGGCACAGTTGGGTCGCCCGGCCGAGGGCTGCGCGGATGTTCTCTTCGAGGGCCGGCAGGAACACCGGGCGTACCAGGCGTTCGTAGATGTCCGGGTTCATGCAGCGCGGGCGCTGGAAGGGTGTGCTCTGGTCTTGCATTTGTTCGCACATGAGGTCGAGCAGGGTGCGGATATCCAGCGCCTGTGGGCCGTTGGTGAGGAAGTAGTCGTCACCGATCAGGCGCTGATCCAGGGCACTGGCGATGCCGGCAGCTGCCACGTCGCGGGCGATGACATCGACACGGCCGCCCTCAGGGCAGGGGATGATCGGCAGGTAGCCCGACATCATCAGCCCCATGGTCAGGTGAAAGCCCTGCAGCATGGGCATGTGGCCGCTGTGGCTGTCGCCGATGATGATCGACGGGCGAAAGATCGAAACCGGTACGCCGGCCTCACGCACCAGGGTCTCGGCTTGGCGCTTGACCACTTCGTACGGGGTCGAGGGCATCACCCCTGGGTGGTAGTCACAGGGGTGGGTGAAGGCAGTGCTGATGTGGTACAGCGGTACGTCGGCATCGCGGACAAACTGCAGCACCTGCTCGGTGCCTTGGTAATTGACCGAGAACACCGCTTCGGCATGGCCATCCAGGCGGGTAATGGCCGCGCAGTGGATGACCCAGTCGACTCGTTTGGTCAGCGCCAGGTAGTCCGCGTGGGACAGGCCCATGTGCGGTTGGCAGATGTCACCGCGCAGGGTTTCGACCCCAGGGTGGCGAATGCTGCTGCGACGGGTCAGGCAGACCAGGTGATAGCGCTCGGCCAGTTGGTCGATCAGGGTATCGCCCAGTACACCGGCTCCGCCGGTAAGGAAAACGGTCAGCCGCGTTTGTCCAGACATGGACTAGCACTCCTTGCTCGCTAGGTTGATGAAGTGGCCCGTCTGCCTGGCAGCCGCAAGGGGGCCAAGAAACCGGAGCGATTAAAAAAGCCGACCTGTGTGCCTGTGTTTCAGTGGCAACGGCCGGCAAGCGGCCCTGCGCCTGGGTGGAGACCCCGATCGGCGCGGGCTGGAGGGGATGATGGCGATTTAGAACTGCTGATTCTTGAACGAATCGCTTGTATTGCGCAGTACCACGGCGACGCGGCTGGGCGACATGCCGACCATGCGCCGCATCATGCGGGTGAGGTGGGCTTGGTCAGCGAAGCCGCCGGCGATGGCGGCATCGCTGAGGCTGGCGTCGTGGGCGAGGGCATGGCAGGCACGTTCGAGCTTGCGCCAGATGATCCATTGCGACAGTGGCACGCCCATCTGGTGCGTGGCGAAAAAGCGCAGGCGTGGGCTGGACAGGCCTACCGCGCTGGCCGCGCGCGACACCGCGCCGATGCCCGCCCAGTCCTGGCGCAGCAGGTGCAGGGCATTGGACAGGCGTGGGTCGAAGCTGTCGGGGGGCACCAGCTTGAGTTCCAGGGCTGCGACTACCTCATCGAAGTTGGCCGCCTGGCGCACGCAATCGACGATGTCAGGGCTGACCGCTGCCTTGCCGCTCTCGTCGAGCAGGGCTTTCAATGCGCGGCCAAGCGGCGCGTCCGGGTAGAAGTAAAGGAAGGCAACGCGGTCGGCGTTGGGCAACGAGCGATGGTCGACGGAGGGCCCGATCAGTACCCCCGGTGCACTGAGGGTATGGTTACCGAACTCCACGGTGATGTCGTAGCGCAGGCCGATGCACAGCTGGATGGCGACGTGGGCGTGGGCTGCGGTTTGGTCGGTCTTGCCGGTGTAGCCCAGCCAGTAATCACCGAAAGTTACTGCTCCGTCCCATCTCATTGTGCATCCCTGAAGCCCGTTCTAGACAGCCTGGCCGCGCCCGGGCCAGCATCCTGAAAGCGGCAGATGATAGCGTTATGGTATATCTTGGTCGATACAAAGCGTAACGAATGATCTTTTGCACTAATTAAGGCTTTTCTGATGCATGCAAGGCTGTTGAACTAATCAGTGTTTACCCGCTCCTATGCCGGTAGCCATTGGTCACGGCCGCCTGCTAAGCTCGCGGCTTTACCCTGATTGCCCTTATGGCGCATGAACAAGGAAATAGCATGAAACAGCATCGTTTGGCGGCTGCGGTTGCCCTGGTAGGCCTCGTATTGGCTGGCTGCGACCAACAGGCCAGCAGCCCCGAGCTGAAGACTCCGGCACAGAAAGCCTCCTACGGTATCGGCCTGAACATGGGCAAAAGCCTGGCTCAGGAAGGCATGGAAGACCTTGACTCCAAAGCGGTCGCGCTGGGCATCGAAGACGCGGTCAGCAAGAAAGAGCAGCGCATCAAGGACGAAGAGCTGGTAGAGGCCTTCACCTCGCTGCAGAAGCGCGCCGAAGAGCGTCTGGCCAAGGCCAGCGAAGAAGCCGCTTCCGCCGGCAAGAAGTTCCTCGAAGACAACGCCAAGAAGCCAGGCGTGGTCACCACCGCTTCGGGCCTGCAGTATGAAGTGATCAAGAAGGCCGACGGCCCGCAGCCCAAGCCGACTGACGTGGTCACCGTTCATTACGAAGGCAAGTTGACCGATGGCAAGGTGTTCGACAGCTCCGTCGAGCGCGGCAGCCCGATCGACCTGCCGGTCAGCGGCGTCATCCCAGGTTGGGTCGAAGGCCTGCAACTGATGCACGTCGGCGAGAAGTACAAGCTGTTCATCCCGGCCGAACTGGCTTACGGCGCCCAGAGCCCGAGCCCGCTGATCCCAGCCAACTCGGTACTGGTATTCGACCTTGAGCTGATCGCCATCAAGGACCCGGCACAACTGCAAGGTGCAGAGCCGGAAGCCGAAGCACCGGCGCAAGCGCCTGCCGAAGCACCAGCAGAAGAACCAGCCAAGTAATACTGGCTGCTTTTGCAGAAAACGCCCCGTCTTGACGGGGCGTTTTCGTTTCGGCGGTAGACGCTTGGAAGAACCTCTGTCGGCTGATACTGTCCGAGCAATAGCAGCGTGATGAAGTAGGATGCTTCTGACGCAAATCGTTTGCGCAACTGAAACGACTGTGTAAAAAACGCCCGATCTGACCGGGACCCTTGCCTAGTGGGCACCTGACGTCAGAAACTTCGCCCTGTTCACAAGGTTATCCACAATAAATGTGGATAACCTCCCTCTCGGAGGCTCCATGAGCGCACCCTGGAATTTCGCCCGTTTCCTGCCGCTGGCCGAGCGCCTGCTCAGCCGCGGGCGGTTACCGGCCCTGCTGTTCGCTGTGGCCCGCAAAGGCCCACGGATCGGTCAGCTGCGCGAGGATGTAAAGCTGCTGCAGTCACTGTGCCTGGCCTGGTGGCGGGGTGAGTACCGCGCCATCAGCCCCAAGGCACTGGTGACCATCGTTGCCGGCCTGCTGTACTTCGTCAGCCCTATCGATGCCATCCCCGACTGGTTGCTGGGGGTCGGGTTCCTCGACGATATTGCCGTGCTGGGCTGGGTGCTGAAAACCGTCGCGGATGAGCTGGGGCGTTTCAAAGCCTGGCGCGACAGCCAGGCGCCAGAGCGGTTGCGGGTGGTGGAGCGCTTGCCGAACTCCCCCGAAGCCTTGCGCCTGGAACGTAATACGCAGTGAAATCAGCCTGAGCTGCACACACTCCCGTACTTGGTAATATAATTGGCATAAGGATTATGCCTATGGATTACATGCCGTAATCCCACGTAAGGGGGTTGTAATGGGTATTCAGGTTATTAGCCGGGACGGTCAGCCCGAGTACGCAGTCGTTCCCTGGGAGCAGTACCAGGCACTGTTGAAGGCAGCAGGGCAGGCGCCTGCCGAGGCAAGCGCCAGTGAAACGCCGGTCAGTGCCGCCAGTGCGCCCTTGCCGGCTTTCAGCGAGGTGGCGCAGATACGTGAGGCGAAGGGCATTGCCCCTGAGCTACTGGCGCGCAACGTCGGCGTCAGCCCGGCCTATCTGGCCATGATCGAATCAGGCGAGCGACAGCCGGACGCCGCTATCCGCCGCGCCCTGGCCTGGCACCTGGGTGTGGCGGGTTGGAGCGAGCCATCATGAGCCAGGTCAGGATCAGCCGCCAGCACTGGCAGAACCTGCTGGACGAGCTTGACCTGGCCCGTCGTCAACGTCATTTGCTGACGTATCGCGCGCTCATCGAGCGCTTGCAATTGCCCAGCCCGGCCATGCAGACCCTGACCGCCGCGTTGGAGTACCTGGCCGTGATCGATGCGCGCGCCGAGCAGCCGTTGCGCAGTTCGCTGGTCATCAGCCAGGGCGCCAGCCGCCTGCCGCGTACCGGGTTTTTCGAGTGCGTCGAGCGGCTGGGCCGTTTTGCCGGGCCGGTTGATGGCATGGAGGCGGCGTCGTGGCATGCCTCGGAAGTCGTCAGGGTATTTGAGTACCCCTATCCGGAAACCGCCTGACAGCCACCGCTCCTACAAAAAGGGCCGGGTGTTTTCACACCCGGCCCTTTTTGTTAAACAGCGCAGCACATCAGTGCTTGGCCACCTGCGAGCTGGCGCTCAGGTAGTCGAGCAGGATGCGCCCCGTTTCGGACAGGTAGGCGTCGTCTTCCGGCTTGGTGGTTTCATCCTCGGCCGGCAGCGCGTCCTCGTCTTCCTTCTTCAGCTCCTTGAGCGGCTCTTCGCCCTTGGCCTTGCGGCGGATGTTCTCCAGGGCCAGTTGCTTGCCCTCGATCTCATCGTGGCGGGCACGGCGGTCCTTTTCGTTGAGGCTGACGGTTTTCTCGCTCATCAGCTTCTGAGCCAGGGCCAAGCGGTCGCGGATGTAGGTGAACTCGGCATCCTTGACGCTGCGCGCTTCATGCTGCGCCTTGAGCTGGGCCAGGTACGGCTTGAACGGGTCGGCCGCAGGCTTGACCACCGGGCGGATGGTGTCCCACGGCATGGCCTCGGGCAGGGCGCTCTCGCCGATTTCCTTGGTGTCGATGATCGACGGGTAGTCGATGTCCGGCAGTACGCCCTGGTGCTGGGTGCTCTGCCCGGAAACCCGGTAGAACTTGGCCAGGGTCAGTTTCAGTTCACCATGGTTGAGCGGCTGAATGGTCTGCACGGTGCCTTTGCCGAAGGTCTGGCCACCGATGATCAGTGCGCGGTGGTAATCCTGCATGGCGCCGGCGAAGATCTCCGAGGCCGAAGCCGAGAGGCGGTTGACCAGCAGTGCCAGCGGGCCTTTGTAGAAGGCGCCCGGGTTTTCGTCCTCGAGCACGTCGACGCGGCCGTCGCTGTTGCGAACCAGCACCGTCGGGCCCTTGTCGATGAACAGGCTGGTCAGCTCGGTGGCTTCCTGCAGGGAGCCGCCGCCGTTGTTGCGCAGGTCGATGACCACGCCGTCGACTTTCTCTTTCTGCAGTTCGGTGAGCAGTTTCTTCACGTCGCGCGTGGTGCTCTTGTACTCCGGATCCCCGGCACGGTAGGCCTTGAAGTCCAGGTAGAAGGCCGGGATCTCGATAATGCCCAACTTGTAGTCACGGCCATCCTGCTTGAGCTTGAGCACCGACTTTTTCGCCGCCTGCTCTTCAAGCTTGACCGCCTCGCGGGTGATCGAAACGATCTTGCTGGTCTGGTCGCTCGGGGCATTGCTTGCCGGGATAACCTCCAGGCGTACCACCGAGCCCTTGGGGCCGCGGATCAGCTTGACCACTTCGTCCAGGCGCCAGCCGACCACGTCGACCATTTCCTTGTTGCCCTGGGCCACGCCGATGATCTTGTCGGCCGGGGCTACCTGCTTGGTCTTGGCCGCAGGGCCTGCCGGCACCAGGCGCACGATCTTGACCTGGTCGTTGTCGCTTTGCAGCACCGCGCCGATGCCTTCGAGCGACAGGCTCATGTTGATGTCGAAGTTTTCCGCGTTGTCTGGCGACAGGTAATTGGTGTGCGGGTCGTAGGACTGGGCGAAGGTGTTGATGTAAGCCTGGAAGATGTCTTCGGCACGGGTCTGGTCCAGGCGCGCAAGCTGGTTCTTGTAGCGCTTGGTCAGGGTTTCCTGGATCTGCTTGGGCTCTTTGCCGGCGATCTTCTGGCGCAGTACTTCGTCTTTCACGCGTTTGCGCCACAGGTCGTCGAGCTCGGCCTGGTTCTTCAACCACGGGGCGTCCTTGCGGTCGATCAGCAAGGTTTCCTTGGCGGTGAAGTCGATCTTGTCGACGCCCTTGTTCAGCTCGGCCAGGGCAAAGTCCAGGCGCTGCTTGACGCGGTCGAGGTAGCGTTTGTAGATGGTGAAGCCAGGGTCGAGGTTGCCGCTTTTGAGGAAGTCGTCGAACTGCGTCTTCCACTTGTCGAATTCGGCGATGTCGGCTGCGGTGAAGTAGCTGCGCGCCGGGTCCAGCAGCTTGATGTAGCTGTCGTAGATGATCACCGAGCGGGCGTCATCGAGCGGTGGCTTGCTGTAGTGATGGCGCTTGAGCAGCTCAACCACGTTGAGGCTGGCGACGATTTCGTCGCGGTCCGGCTGCAGGCTGTCCCACTTGTTGGCGGCCGCCGCATTGCCGCCGAGCGTGAGGCTGCCCAGGCCGATCATCAGGGCCAGGGCGGTGCTGGGTAGGAAATGCTTCATGCTGATTCGACGTGGAGGCAATTGATCACGCATAGTAGGCCGTCTTTTCCGTTGCCGGTTCCATGGAGCCGGGCAAATACTGCAAAAAGCCTGGGGTAAGCGTCCCCAGGCCCAGTCATGATTCAACTATGGAGGCACTGTGAAGGCATTGCAAGGCGTTGACGGACATGTGGAGTGGGTCGAGGCCGAACGCCCGGCCCTTGACGCCGGCCAAGTACGCATTCGCGTGGCGGCTGCGGGGCTTAACCGCGCCGATCTGTTGCAGATGAAGGGCCTGTACCCGCCACCGCCTGGCGCCAGCCCGTACATGGGCCTGGAGTGCGCCGGGGTGATCGAGGAAGTGGGCCCGGGCGCCGACTGGCGCATAGGCGACCGGGTGTGTGCGCTGCTGGCCAGCGGCGCGATGGCCGAGGAAGTGGTGGTGGATGCCCGCCATGTGCTGCCGGTGCCCGAAGGCCTGAGCCTGCAGGAAGCGGCGGCGCTGCCCGAGGTGTACGCCACGGCATGGTTGAACATCTTCCAGTTGGGTGCTGTCAAGGCGGGCGAGAAGGTGCTGGTGCACGCCGGTGCCAGTGGCGTTGGCTCGGCGGCTATCCAGCTGTGCAAGGCGTTTGGCAACCCGGTGTATGTCAGCGTTGGCTCGCAGGACCGCCTGGCCTATTGCCAGGCCCTGGGCGCTGCCGGCGGCGTGGTGCGTAACGAGAACCTCGAAGCGCTGGAAGGTCTGGGGCCATTCGACGTGATTCTCGACCCGGTCGGCGCCAGTTACGGGCCGCTCAACCTCAAGTTGCTGGCGCGTGACGGGCGCTGGGTGATCATCGGCCTGATGGGCGGGCGCACGTTCGACCTCGACCTGGCGCTGGTGCTGGGCAAGCGCCTGGAGATCACCGGTTCGACGCTGCGTAACCGTGATGATGGCTTCAAGGCCGAGTTGCTGCGCGAGTTGCTGCAGCAGGTGTGGCCGTTGTTCGCCGAAGGGCGTTTGTCGCCGCAGTTGGTGGACACCTACCCGGTGGAATTTGCTCAGGCGGCCTATGCCGAGCTGGAGAGCAACCAGGTGTCGGGCAAGCTGGTGATGGTGATCGACCCGAGTCTGGTTTGAGATTGCTGGGGGCTGCAAAGCAGCCCCCATGATCCTCAAGCCCAGCTCAAGATAGGCCACCCATTGATCTGGGCATGTTCGCGCAACACCGCATCCGGGTTCACCACATGTGGGTGGTCCACCTTCAACAACAGCGGCAAATCGTTGCGCGAATCAGAATAGAAACTCGCCCCCTCCAGGTTCTCCTGTTCCTGATCCAGCCATTCCAGCAAGCGGGTGATCTTGCCCTCACGGTAGGTCAGCACGCCGTGGGTCTTGCCGGTGTACACCCCGTTCACCGCCTCCAGCTCGATCGCCAGGTACTCGTCCACCCCCAGCCGCGCCGCAATCGGCCCAACCAGGTGCGTGCCCGAGGCGGAGATGATCAGGACACGGTCGCCACGCTTGCGATGCTCGGCGATGCAGCGGCAGGCGTCGCCGAAAATGATCGGTTCGATGACGTCTTCCACCCACGGCTGCACCAGGTGTTCAACCTCTTCCAGGGTGCGCCCGGCAATGGGCTCCAGGCTGAAGGCCATGTAGTCCTCCATCTGCAGGTGGCCCTTGCCATAGGCCTCCATCAGCTCATGGTCGCGGCGCAGGAATGCCTTGCCGTCGACCCAGCCCAAGCGGGCCATCTGCTCGCTCCACAGCGAGGCGCAGTCACCGTGGATCAAGGTTTCATCCAGATCGAAAATTGCCAGTGCCATTGTTGCTGTCTCCTAGGCCACTTCACGTAGCGCCGTGGGGTCGATCGACAAGGATACCCGCTGGCCGTCCACATGCAGGTCGGCGGACGAGCGGTTGAGCACATCGACCACCAGTTCCACGTCGCGCACCCGCACCCGGTAACGGATGACGTTGCCCAGCAGGCTATGGCTGCGCACTTCACCGTCCAGCTCGCCATTCAGGCCCAACGTGATGGATTCCGGGCGGATGGCCAGGCGGTTGGCCACCGGGCGTTGCAGCAGGCGGCTGGCGCTGTCTGGGTCGAGCAGGTTGTAGTTGCCGATAAAGCCCGCGGCGAACAGGTCCACGGGCGCGGTATAGAGGGTTTCGGCATCGCCGCTCTGAACGATGCGGCCTTGGTTCATCAGGAAGATGCGGTCAGACATGGTCAGCGCTTCTTCCTGGTCATGGGTGACGAAAATGGTGGTCAGCCCCAGTTCACGCTGGATGGCGCGGATTTGTTCGCGTAGGTGCTTGCGGATGCGCGCATCCAGCGCTGACAGCGGCTCGTCGAGCAGCAGCAGGCGCGGGCGGGTCACCAGCGAACGGGCCAGCGCCACGCGCTGGCACTGGCCACCGGACAACTGGTGCGGGTAGCGCCCGGCGAAGCTGCCCAGCTCCACCAGATCCAGCACCTCACGCACCCGGGCAAGGCTTTCGTCGGCTTTGACCTTTTGCATGCGCAGGCCAAAGGCGACGTTCTGCTCCACGGTCATGTTGGGGAACAGCGCGTAGCTCTGGAAGACCATGCCGATGCCGCGCTTTTGCGGGCTCAGGGGCACGATGTCCTGGCCATCGAGCAGTATGCGCCCGCTGTCCACCGGGGTCAGCCCGGCGATGCAGCGCAGCAGGGTGGATTTGCCGCACCCGGAGGGGCCGAGCAGGGTGACGAATTCGCCGCGTTCGATCTGGCAGTCGATATTCTCGAACACCGGGGTGCCGGCATAGCGTTTGTGCAGTTGCTGTACGCTGACGAAGCTCATGTCAGGTCTTGTCCTTGTTCAGGCGGTTGGCGACCCAGGTGAGTACCAGCACGAAGGCGAAGTACGAGATCACCAGCGCGCTGTTGAAGTGGCCGCTGCTGTTGCGCATGTTGTTCAGGTACACCTGCAAGGTCTCATAGCGGGTGCCAACCAGCAGGTTGGCGAAGACGAACTCGCCGAACAGAAACGAGAACGACAGCAACAGGGCCACCATCAGGCCTTTGCGCAGGTTCGGCAGCACCACCAGGAACGCCGCCTGCCAGGTGCTGGCCCCGAGCAGTTGGGCGGCGTCCATCAGGTCGCGCAGGTTGATCGCCTGCAGGTTGTTGGTGATCGCCCGGTACATGAATGGCAGGGCGATGGTGAAGTAGCAACCGATCAGGATCCACGGCGTGCCGACCATGGCCATCGGCCCGCTGCCGTACAACTGCAGCAGGCCCACCGATGACACCACCGGCGGCACCGCGAAGGGCAGCAGGATGAGGACGTTCATCAGCGCGTCGAGTTTGGGGAAGTGGTAGTGCACCACGAACAACAACGGCAGGATCAAAACCACCGACAGCAGCAGCGCCCCCACGCACACCAGCAGCGACTGGCCAAAGGCGGCCAGGAAGCGCGGCTCGCTCCACAACGCCACGTACCACTTCAGGGTCAGCCCGCTGGGCAGCAGGCTGGCCGACCAACTGGTGGCCAGGGAGTAAAGCAGGGTGCCGGCCAGTGGCAGCAGCATGATCATGAACAGCAGGTACACCACCATGCGGTGGTAGAGGTTGGAATGGGCATCAGCGCGCATGGTAGCTCCTTTTCAGCAGCCATTGATGAACCACCGTGACCAGCGTCATCAGCGCCACCAGCACCATGGCCAGGGCGCTGGCCAGGTTGGGGTCGAGGCTGATGTCACCGGCCACCAGGCCGGCGATGCGGATCGTCAGCACGTTGAAGTTGCCGGTGGTCAGCGCATAGACGGTGGCGTAGGCACCCAAGGCATTGGCCAGCAGGATGACGAAGGTGCCGAGCAGCGCCGGGGTCAGCACGGGGAGGCCGATATGCCGCCAGTATTGCCAGTGGCTGGCGCCAAGCAGCGCGGCCGATTCACGCCAGTCTTCACGCAAAGCGTCGAAAGCGGGGTACAGCAACAGCACGCCCAACGGGATCTGGAAGTAGGTGTAGACCAGGATAAGCCCGGTCTTGGAGTAGATGCTGAAGTCTTCCAGCAGGCCGATCTGCTTGAGCAGCAAGGTCAGGGCGCCGTTGAAACCGAGCAGAATGATGAATGCAAACGCCAGCGGCACGCCGCTGAAGTTGCTGGTCATGTTGGCGAAGGCACTGACGAAGTCGCGCAGGCGTGAATCCACCTGGCGTAGCGAGTAGGCGCCGAGAGTGGCGATGACGATGCCGAACAGGCTCGACCAGAAGCTGATCTCAAGGCTGCGTTGCAGGGCCTGCAGGTAGAACTTCGAGGCGAACACCTTGCTGAAGTTCTCTACACCCCAGCCCGCTTCCGACTGCACGCTGTTGATTGCCACCCAGGCCAGCGGGGCGATCTGGAAGATGACGAAGAACACGGCGAACGGCAGCAGGCAGAGCAGGGCAAGGTAACGGCCGCGATGGCTGGCATTCACTTGAGCAGCTCCCGGCACACCGATTTGTCGTGGGCCACGCCGAGCAGTTCGCAGAGGGTCCCACACAACTCGGTTTGCAGCGGTTTGGCTGCAGGGTCGAGGCTGAACCCGTCGCCAAAGACGAACAGCGGGACCTCGCGTTCCTCGGCCAGCAGGCCGTTGTGCGAGCGGTCGTTGTTCATGCCGTGGTCGGCGGTGACCAGCACCTGGTAGCCCTCTTCGAGCCAGCGCGGCAGGTAGTCGGCCAATAGGATATCGGCACTGCGCGCCGCGTTGCGGTACTGGCTGCTGTCCAGGCCATGGCGGTGGCCGACATCGTCGATGCTCATCGGGTGCACCAGCAGAAAATTCGGTGCGTGACGGCGGCGCAGGTATTCGGCGTCGGCCAGCAAGTGCGAATCGGGGTAACGGTCATCCCAGTAGAACAGCCCATGCTGGATCGGCAGCTTGGGCGCATGGGTGTGGCGGTCGCGCTGGGCGTCGAAGGGCGAACGGTTGTATAGCTCGCTCATCCAGTGATAGGCCGCCGCCGCCGTGCCCAGCCCCGCTTCGCGGGCGTAGTGGAACACGCTGCGCTGGTTGGACAAGCGGTTGACGTTGTTGTGCACGATACCGCTGTCGATCGGCGATACGCCGGTGAGAATGCACTCGTACAGCGGGCGCGACAGTGATGGCAGCTCGCATTCGACGCGGTACAGCGCGGCGCGATCGGCCTCGACGTAGGCATGCAGGTGGCCCATGGCATGGTGGGCGACCTGGTGGTTGAGGCCGTCGAGCAGGACCAGGATGACGTTGTGTTGCATGGTGGCTCCAGTCAATAACCGTGTTGCCTGCTTCGCGGGGCAAGCCCGCACCCACAGGTGCACCACAGGGCTCAAGGTTGTGGTGACTCTGTGGGAGCGGGCTTGCCCCGCGAAAGGGTCGGTGGAGGCGCTAGACAGCTACCCCCTTACTCCATCTCGATGATCACTTGCTCGTTCCACATCTGCGGCAGCTTCTTCGAGGTCGCTTCCCAGACTGCGGCATCCTTGATCGGCTGCGCAGCCCCGTACTGGTCGTTGGGCAGCAGCTTGGCCTGCACATCAGCCGGCAACTTCAGGTGCTCGGCGCGGATCGGCCGGGCGTGGCCGATGGCCAGGTTGGTCTGCCCTGCATCACTGAAGATGTACTCACGCGCAAGCTTGGCCGCGTTCGGGTGCTTGGCGTACTTGTTGATGATGGTGGTATAGCCCGACGTGACCGAGCCGTCCGAGGGGATCAGCACCTCGAAGCGTTTGGGGTCGATCTGATCACGGTAGCTCAGGCCATTGAAGTCCCACACCACGCCGACCTCCACTTCGCCCTTCTCCAGGGTTTGGATGGTCGGGTTGGCCAGTGAAAGGCGCTTCTGCTGGGCCAGTTTGGTGAACAGCTGCAGGCCCGGCGCGATATTGGCTTCGTCACCCTTGTAGGCGATGGCAGCGGCGAGTACGCCGTTAGCGGCCTGGGCAGCGGTGCCGACGTCGCCGATGGCGACTTTGTACTTGCCTTTTTCCAGGTCATGCCAGGTTTTCGGGCGTTCCTCTTCCTTCACCAGGTCTTTGTTGATGATGAACGCGATGGTGCCGGTATAGGCCAGCGCCCAGTGCCCGTCCTTGTCCTTGGCCCACTCCGGCACCTGGTCCCAGGTGCTCGGCTTGTACGGCTGGCTCACGCCCTGGGTCACCGCAATCGGCCCGAAGGCGGCGCCAACGTCGCCGATGTCGGCGCTGGCGTTGTCCTTCTCGGCAGCGAACTTGGCGAGCTCCTGGGCCGAGCTCATGTCGGTGTCGCTGTGCTTGAGGCCATACTTGCTGGCCAGGTCTTCCCAGGTGCCTTTCCAGTTGGCCCAGGCATCGGGCATGCCCACGCTGTTGACGGTGCCTTCCTTGCGGGCGGCGTCTTCCAGGGCCTTGAGGTCGGTGCCGGCGGCCATGGCCGTGGTACACAAGGCGATGGCCGAACCGAGCAGTGACGCCATGAAGAACTTTTTCATCCGAAGCTCCTTGGGTGGGTGCCGTTTGCGATTGTTGTCATGAATGAAGCTGTTGCCGGCGACCTTTGGTCTAGGTCAGCAAACCTTGAGCCAAGGTAGGTCGCTTGCGTGACAGTTTGATGTAGGGAGAGGCCTGAAGCGGTGGCTCCGGTTGCCTGAAAATACAGCGTAGACCAGATCCCAAGCCCTGATTTGCCTGGCTTGGCCCGATTCTGGCAAAGCCCTTATGGCGCCTTTGTCACAGGATGTTCATCAGCCCTGCCTAGGCTTGCACTACGCTCCAGATGCCCTGTCATGGGGCTGGACTAGTCCAGATAGGTAACCTTTGATGCAGCCAATGCCACCGCGTGCGGTAACAGCCATCTGCCACGCCCTGCAGGAGCAGATCGAACACGGCCTGCTGGCGCCGGGGGGCAAGCTGCCGGCCGAACGCAAGCTCAGCGAGGTGTTCGACACCACCCGCATCACCCTGCGCGAGGCCTTGGCGCAGCTGGAAGCCCAGGGGCTGATCTATCGGGAAGAGCGCCGTGGCTGGTTCGTCGCGCCCCAGCGGCTGACCTATGACCTGATCGAGCGTAGCCACTTTCATGCCATGGTGCGTGATCAGGGGCGGGTACCGAGTACCGAGTTGCTGTCGGCGCGGCTGCAGCCTGCCTCGGCCATTGTCTGCGCACGGCTGCATATGCCGGCGTTGTCCAGTGTGGTGCGTATCTGCCGGTTGCGGCGTATCGATGGGCGGGCGGTGCTGTATGCCGAGCATTACCTCAACCCCGCGTACTTCCCCGGGATTCTCGAGCAGGACCTGGCCCAGTCACTGACCGAGATCTACGGTCGCGTCTATGGCATTGGTTACGGGCAGGTGTGTTTCGAGATCTTGCCCACGGCGTTACCGGTGGACGCAGCAGCAGCGCTTAAGGTGTCGGTCGGCAGCCCTGGGCTGCATATCACCCGGGTCAACAGCGACCAGCATGGGCATCTGATCGACTGTGACCTCGAGTATTGGCGGCATGATGCGATCCGCATTCGTGCCCAGGCCGGTTGAGGGGGGACGCTAGCTGGAGGAACCGGCTTCGCTCATGCCGCCACCGCCCGCCGTCACCACCTGCACCGACAACCGCGGCGTTGCCAGGTCCAGCCCGGCCTCATCCAGCTGGCGCTTCAACGCCAGGTTGAACGCCCGTGACACTTCCCACTGCTTGATCGGCGCGGTCTTGAAGCGTGCCCGCAAGATCGCCGAGCCCGACTCGAAGCTCTCTACCCCCTGCAGCTCAAGCGGTGACCAGATATTGCGGCGCATCAACGGGTCGTTGCGCAGCTTCTGCCCCACCTCGCGGATCAGTGTGATCGCCTGGTCGATGTTCATGCTGTGCGGAATCGCCACGCGGAAGATCGCGTAGCCGAACTCCCGCGAGTAGTTCTTGATGCTCTTGATCTCGCTGAACGGGATGGTGTGCACGATGCCGTCGATGTCGCGCAGGCGCACGGTGCGGATGGTCAGGCCCTCGACCGTGCCCAGGTGCCCGCCGACATCTACGTAGTCGTCGATGGCCAGCGAATCCTCGATGATGATGAACAACCCGGTGATCAGGTCGGCCACCAGTGACTGCGCGCCAAAACCGATGGCCAGGCCGATCACACCGGCACCGGCCAGCAGCGGGGTGACGTTCATGCCCATGTTGGCCAGGGCGACGATCACCGCGATGATGAAGATGGCCACGAACATCACGTTGCGGATCAGCGGCATCATGGTTTGCGCGCGGGCGTTGGCCAGGCCGCGGCGCGAGCGCACCAGCGCATGGTGCACGGCCGTGTCGGCCAAGATCCACACCAGCCAGGCGGCAATCAATGTGCCGGCCAGGCCCAGCAGGCGCAGGCTCACTTCATGGCCGTCGCCCTCGGCGAAGCTGATCATCGACAGGCCCCACACGCGCAGCCCCAGTTCGATGAACAGCAGCCAGATGAACAGGTGCACCAGGGCGTAGGCGAAGTTGCGCAGGCGCTCGGTGTACACCGCCTGGCGCTTGTTGGCGCGCTTGGGGTTGGCGGCGTGGCGGCGCACCAGGCCATTGAGCACCATGCACACCACCACCAGTACCGTGCACATCAGCGACTGGCGCAGGGCGGTGCTGGTGTCGCCGGCCGAGATGAAGGTGGCGAACAGCGAAATGGCTACCAGGATCATCGCCGGTACGAACCAGAAGCTGCCGAGAATCTCGATGGTGTCGCTCAGGGTGCGCCGGGTCAGGCGCCGGTCCAACGGTTGGTTGCGGATCAGGTGGGCGATCGGGCGGCGGAACCGCAGAATGAACAGCCCGGTGCAGATCGCTGCGATGACATTGGCCAGGGTTGCCAGGGCATGTGCCAGGTGGGTGCCGAGGGCGACGGTCATGCGTGGGTCGCTCATGGCTTCGCCGAAGGCGGCAAAGCTGCCGATCAGCCACAGCGGGCGGAAAGCCTGGTGCCGCAGGATGTGCAGGGCGCGGTGGCGATGGGGGCCGTCGAGCAGCGAAAAGGCGATCACGCAGATGGCCGAGAAGCAGGTGCCCACCACCAGCGCGTACGCCAGCACCATGGCCATGGACTTGCCCAGTGAGGAGGGCAGGGCAAAGCTCAAGTACACGGTGAACACCAGGGCCACCAGCCAAGGCCCGAGTTTGCGCAGGGCAAAACGCACCAGGTCCCAGGTCCGGGGGTGCTGGGGCAGTTCTTCGGTGAGGCCGAAGCGTAGCCGTACCCGGTGGCCGACCCAGTTGAAGGCATACGCCAGCAGGCTCCACACGGCGATGATCGCGGCAAAGCCGAACAGGATCGCTGGCCATTGGTGCACCGGCACCATCAGTTCGGCCAGTTCCGTCTGGGCCTGGTCGATTTCCATCGACCAGCGGTGGAAGGGGCTGGCGTCGCCGCTGAACTGCCGTTCGAAATCATGCAGCGCACCGCCGATCAGGCCTAATACGCCTTGTTCGACGGTGGGTTGCGATTGCTGGGTGGCGTCGCGCAGTTTTTTCAGGTCGGCCAGCAGCTTGGCACGCTGCTGGTCGTTTTCCAGGTTCTTGATCACCTCGTCCAGCGACTTGCCCAGCGGCTCGGTGGCCGCGGGCTGGGCAGGCGTACCGGCGCCGAGCAGGCTCGGCAGGCCGGCGGCCTGAACCGGGGAGATGAGCAGAAACAGCAGCAGGGACAGGTAACGCAGGAGGGCAGGCACCGGGAAATCTACCTCAGGTCAAACGATTGACCGAGTGTAGAGGTTTATGTGGGCAGTTTCTCCAGGATCTTCCAGCAGGTGAGGCCGAAGATGCCCAGCGTGCCGATCCACATCATCAGCACACCGATGTTGCGCTCGCGCAGGCTGAAGCCGATGGTCAGCAGCAGCAGGAACAGGAACACCGGCACGAACAGGGACAGGAAGGGGGACATGGACAGCAATCCTTTTGCAGTGGGGCCATGTAACAAGCATAGCGGTTAGCAGGCGAAGCGGGTTGATCCGAGGCAGTAGCAAGACCTGTTTCGGCTTCTTCGCAGGCGTGTGCTGTGAAGAAGCCGTCAGTTACACCCTTACACTCAGGGCAGCTCGCGGCTGCGATAGAACGCGGTCAGCACCTTCACCAGGTGCGCCAGGTCGTGGCTGCCGCACAACTCGCGGATCGAGTGCATGGCAAAGGTCGGCAAGCCGATATCGACCGTGCGCACGCCCAGGTGGCTGGCGGTGATCGGACCGATGGTCGAGCCGCAGCCCATGTCGCTGCGCACCACGAAGCTCTGCACCGGCACTTCCTCGGCCATGCACAGGTGGCGGAAGAACCCGGCGGTTTCGCTGTTGGTGGCGTAGCGCTGGTTGTTGTTGACCTTGATCACCGGCCCTGCGTTGAGCTTGGGCCCGTGGTTGCCGTCGTGCCGGTCGGCGTAGTTGGGGTGCACGCCGTGGGCGTTGTCGGCCGAGACCATCAGCGAGCGCTGAATGGTGCGCACGTAGGTGTCGCCTTCGGGCAGCAGGCGTTGCAGGGTCTGCTCCAGCATCGGGCCGTCGGCGCCGCAGGCCGAGCACGAGCCGACTTCTTCGTGGTCGTTGCACACCAGCACGCAGGTCTCGTCGCTGTCGGCGGCCAGCAGTGCCTGCAGGCCGGCATAGCATGACAGCAGGTTGTCCAGGCGGGCACCGGCGATGAAGTCACGGTTGATGCCGATCAGCGCGGCATCCTGGGTGTCGTAGAAACTCAGCTCGTAGTCCAGCACCACGTCGGCATTGAGCTCGTGCTCGCGGGCCAACTGCTCGGTGAGCAGGGCGCGGAAGTCGATGCGCTCATCGCCGGCGACCTGGGCCAGGATCGGTGGCAGTTCGTTCTGCGGGTTGATCTGCCAGCCTTCGTTGGCGGTGCGGTTGAGGTGGATCGCCAGGTTGGGGATGACCGCGATGGGCAGCTTGAAGTCGATCAGTTGGCTCTCGACCTTGCCGTCACGGCGGAACGTGACCCGCCCTGCCAGGGACAGATCGCGGTCGAACCAGGGCGCCAACAGCGCACCGCCGTACACCTCTACGCCCAGTTGCAGGAAGCCTTGGCGCTGCAGTTCGGGTTGCGGCTTGACCCGCAGGCACGGGCTGTCGGTGTGGGCGCCGACCATGCGGATACCGCTCAGCAGGGGCGCTTGCTTGCCCAGTTTGATGGCGATGATCGAGGAGTCGTTGCGGGTGACGTAATACCGACCGCCAGGCACCGTGGCCCAGCTGTCGCGCTCGTCCAGGCGCTGGTAGCCGGCAGCCTCGAGGCGCAGGGCCAGGCTGGCAGTGGCGTGGAAGGGCGTGGGGGAGGCCTTGAGGAAATCGATCAGGCCAGTGTTCAGTGCTTCGCGCATAACTCACTCCAGACAGCAGTGGCGCGAGTTTAACGCAGATAGATCACAAATTGTGTCGGGCCAGTCGCGGGCAAGCCCGCGAAGGTCATCAGAAGGGTGCCGGGCACTCGAACTTCAACCGTTCCCCGGAAACCGGGTGGGTAAAGCTCAACATCGCGGCATGCAGGCACAAGCGCTCATGCGCTGCCAGGGCCTCAGGGTTGGCGTACAAGCGGTCGCCCAGCAGCGGGTGGCCGATCGAAAGCATGTGCACGCGCAACTGGTGCGAACGCCCGGTAATCGGGGTCAGCTCGACCCGGCAGTAATCGCCGCAGCGTTCCAGGATGCGCCAGAAGGTCAAGGCATGCTTGCCCTGCTCGTGGTCCACTACATGCCGAGGCTTGGTCGGCGGGTCGTAGCGCAGGGGCAGGTCGATGCTGCCGCTGTCCAGCGCCGGCTGGCCCCAGCACAGGGCGGTATAGGCCTTCTCGGTCTCGCGGTCGTGGAACTGGCGCGACAGCTCGCGGTGGCTGTCGGCATCGCGGGCCAGCAGGATGATGCCCGAGGTTTCCCAGTCCAGACGGTGCACGATCAGCGCATCGGGGTAGCCGTTTTGCTGCAGGCGGGTGATCAGGCAGTCCTTGTTGTCATCGGCACGGCCGGGTACCGACAGCAGCAGGGTTGGCTTGTTGACCACCAGGATGGCGGCGTCTTCGTGGAGGATCTGGACGTTTGACAGCGGCATTGCGTGGTCTCGGTTGAATCAGGGGAAAAAAGCGGGGCCGCTTTGCGGCCCATTCGCGGCACAAGGCCGCTCCTACAGGGGAACGGGAGCCCTTGTAGGAGCGGCCTTGTGCCGCGAATGGGTTGCAAAGCAGCCCCAGCTTTCAGCCAGATCAGCGATCCGGCAGGGTAATGTTCAGCTCCAGAATCGAGCAGCTGCCCTGGTTCTCCAGCTCGATGTGCACATCATCGTTGCCGATGTTCACATACTTGCGGATCACTTCGAGCAGTTCTTTCTGCAGGGCCGGCAGGTAGTCCGGTTCGCTGCGTTGGCCGCGCTCATGCGCCACGATGATCTGTAGACGCTCTTTCGCCACCGACGCGCTGGTCTGTTTCTGTCTGCCACGAAAGAAGTCAAAAAGGTTCATGGTTTACTTGCCTCCAAACAGGCGCGCGAAGAATCCTTGCTTCGGCACTTCGATGAACCGCAGGGGCTTTTCTTTGCCCAGCAAACGGTCGACGGTGTCGCTATAGGCCTGGCCGGCATCGCTCTGGTCGTCGAGGATGACCGGAATGCCCTGGTTGGAAGCCTTGAGCACTGCCTGGGACTCGGGGATCACGCCCTTGAGTTTGATCGCCAGGATGTCGGTAACGTCGTCGATGCTCAGCATTTCGCCTTTTTCGACGCGCTCGGGGTGGTAGCGGGTGATCAGCAGGTGTTCCTTGATCGGCTCTTCGCCGTTCTCGGAGCGGCGCGACTTGCTCGACAGAATGCCCAGCATGCGGTCCGAGTCACGTACCGAGGAAACCTCAGGGTTGGTCACGACAATGGCTTCGTCGGCGAAATACATCGCCAGGTGTGCGCCTTTTTCGATACCGGCCGGGGAGTCGCAGATGACGTACTCGAAGTCTTTCTTGAGCTCCATCAGCACTTTCTCGACGCCTTCCTGGGTCAGCGCGTCCTTGTCACGGGTCTGGCTGGCGGCCAGCACGTACAGATTCTCGAGGCGCTTGTCCTTGATCAGGGCCTGCTGCAGGTTGGCTTCGCCGTTGACCACGTTGACGAAGTCATACACCACGCGGCGCTCGCAGCCCATGATCAGGTCGAGGTTACGCAGGCCGACGTCGAAGTCGACGATGACCGTCTTGTGGCCGCGCAGTGCGAGGCCGGTGCCGATGGCGGCGCTGGTGGTGGTCTTGCCCACACCCCCCTTGCCGGAAGTAACGACGAGAATCTTGGCCAAGGTGTTTCACCCCTAAATAAGTTGGGACAGGTGTCCCAGCAATATGCAAAAAACGGCAACAGGTAAAAAAGTTGCTCTAAAAATGACGGCAAGTATCCGTTAAAGACGGGTGATGTTCAACACGTCACCGGACAGGCTGACTTGCACGCCGGAGCCCCACAGCGGGTCGCGGCGCAGGTCTTCGCAGACCTTGTACTGGCCCGCGATCGAGACCATTTCCGCAGTCATCTGCTGGCAGAAGATGCGCGCTTTGGTGTTGCCCTTGATGCCCGCCAGGGCGCGCCCGCGCATGGCGCCGTACACATGGATGTTGCCATCGGCCAGAAGTTCCGCACCCGGGCTGACCGAACCGGTCACCACCAGGTCACCACCCTGAGCGTAGATCTGCTGGCCGCCACGCACGGGCGCCGTGATGATGCGCGTCGGGCGCACCTGTGGCTCGACCGCAGGCGCCGGGGCTGGCTCGGGCTGCTTCACCTCAGGCTCTGGCTCCAGCGGCCGCTCGCGGGCACCGGACGGCGGCAGTACCGGCAGGTCGATGGCGATCGCTGCTGCGATGTCTTCGATGCGGTTGGCGCGGATCGCCAGGGTACGCAGGCCATGATGGCGGCAAATACGCATCAGGCCGGGCAGGTCGATCGCGCCTTCGCTGGCCGGCAGTTTGTCCAGGGCCAGCACCAGCGGCGTGTTGCTGAAGAAGTTGGGTGCCTGGGCGACTTTGGCCGCCAGTTGGCGGTCAAGGGCTTCAAGGTCATTGCGCGCCAGTTCCAGCACTGTGATGGCGAGCATGCTGCCCTTGAGCTGGAACACGGAGGCGGTGTCGGGGGTCTGGTTTAGGCTCATGGTCTGCATAGACGGCTTGTTGCGAAAAAAGTGCCCTGACTTATAACGAGAACACCCGTTGCCCGCAACATGCGCTGATCCGTTGTAGAATGCGCGGCCTTTGTCTTTCCGGAAGCTTCAATGGAACGCCCGCGTTTTCGTCCCTATTTCCTCCACCCACGATTCTGGGGCCTGTGGCTGGGCCTGGGCCTGCTGTGGCTGGTAGTCCAGTTGCCGTACCGGGCCTTGCTCTGGCTCGGAAGCGCCCTGGGCGCGCTGATGTACCGGGTGGCCGGTGAGCGTCGACGCATTGCCGCGCGCAACCTGGAGCTGTGCTTCCCGGAGCTGTCTGTCGACGAACGGCGGCGTTTGTTGAAGGCCAATTTCGCCTCCACCGGCATCGCCTTCTTCGAAATGGCCATGAGTTGGTGGTGGCCCAAGGCCAGGCTTGCGCGCCTGGCCCATATCGAAGGCCTCGAGCACCTGCAGGCAGCCCAGCAGGCAGGGCAGGGCGCGATTCTGATGGCCGTGCACTTCACCACCCTGGAAATCGGCGCCGCGCTGCTGGGCCAGCAACACACCATCGATGGCATGTACCGTGAGCACGGTAACCCGCTGTTCGACTTCATCCAGCGCAGCGGCCGTGAGCGGCATAACCTCGACTCGCTGGCGGTGGAGCGTGAGGATGTGCGCGGCATGCTCAAGCTGCTGCGTTCCGGCCGGGCGATCTGGTACGCGCCAGACCAGGACTACGGTGCCAAGCAGAGCCTGTTCGTGCCGCTGTTCGGCATCCCGGCAGCGACCGTGACCGCCACTACCAAGTTCGCCCGTTTGGGCAAGGCGCAGGTCATCCCGTTTACCCAGAAGCGCCTCGAAGACGGCAGCGGCTATCGTTTGGTGATTCACCCGCCTCTGGCAGATTTCCCTGGGGAAAGCGAAGAGGCGGACTGCCTGCGCATCAACCAGTGGATCGAAGGTGTATTGCGCGAGTGCCCCGAGCAGTACCTGTGGGCGCACCGGCGCTTCAAGTCGCGGCCCGAAGGGGCGCCCCGGCTGTACGACAAGAAAAAGCGTTGATCGTTGAGCGGTCAGTGAGGCATCGATGTCCCCAACCACCGGCCTGATCCTCTCAGGCGGCGGCGCCCGCGCCGCCTATCAGGTCGGCGTACTGGCCGGCATCGCCGAACTGTTGCCACCCGGCGCGCCCAATCCCTTCCCGGTCATCGTCGGCACTTCGGCCGGCGCCATCAATGCGGTCACCCTGGCCAGCGGCGCCACCCGCTTTACCGACACCGTGCAAAACCTCACCGCGTTCTGGCAGAACTTGCGCAGCCACCGGGTGCTGCGCAGCGACTGGCCGGGGGTGGTCCGCCAGGCCAGCCGCTTCGTCGGCCACAGCCTGCTGGGCCTGGGCGGCCAGGCGCCGGTGGCGCTGCTCGACAGCAGCCCACTGCGTGCCCTGTTGCAGGCGCAGCTGAACCTGGACGGCATCGGCCATGCCCTGGCCAGCGAACAGCTACGCGCCGTCGCGGTGACTGCATTCGGCTACGAGTCCGGCCAGGCGGTGACC
Organism: Pseudomonas sp. SWRI77; assembly: GCF_014269105.1. Classification (NCBI taxonomy): domain Bacteria; kingdom Pseudomonadati; phylum Pseudomonadota; class Gammaproteobacteria; order Pseudomonadales; family Pseudomonadaceae; genus Pseudomonas; species Pseudomonas sp. SWRI77. The sequence goes on from NZ_JABWRV010000004.1 coordinate 272,123, forward strand.
TTCTACCAAGGGCGGGGCACCATTGATGCCTGGTTGCGCCACCGGCGTATCGGCGTACCGACAGCGTTGAGCATCGATCACCTGCTGGCCAGTGCGGCGATCCCGCTGTTGTTCGCGCCGGTCAGGCTGGGGGATGAGTATTACGGTGATGGCGCGGTTCGTCAGTCGGCGCCAATCAGCCCGGCCTTGCACTTGGGGGCCAGCCGGGTGCTGGTGGTCGGGGTCAGCGGCAACCCGCAGCGGCCGTCGCCGCCGCTGCCTACCCAGCGCGTGTTCAGTGGTCAGCAACCGAGCCTGGCGCAGATTGGCGGGCACATGCTCAACAGCACCTTCATCGACAGCCTGGAAGACGACATCGAACTGCTCCAGCGCCTCAATCACCTGAGCCACCTGCTGCCTGCCCACCTCGATGCACGGCGCCTGGGGCTGGCGCCAGTGGAGGTTCTGGTGGTGGCGCCCAGCCAGCCGCTGGACGAAATCGCGGCACGCCACCGGCGCGAGCTGCCAGCGCCGTTGCGGCTGTTCCTGCGTGGGCCGGGGGCGACGCGTACCAGCGGGGCGGGGGTGTTGAGCTACCTGCTGTTCGAGGCCAGCTACTGCAGTGAGCTGATCGAGCTGGGGCGGCGCGATGCCTTGGTCAAGCGGCGCGAGCTGGAGCAGTTTCTGGGGATTTGATGGAGGCAGTGCTGGCCTCTTCGCGGGGCAAGCCCGCTTCCACAGGTCTGGATACAACCCCAAGGGAGTGAAGATCCTGTGGGAGCGGGCTTGCCCCGCGAAGGGGCCGACAACTACTTACTCGGCAATTTGCAACTTGCGCGCCTGGGTATACACATACCGAACCTTCTCATACTCGAACGGCGAGTTGAGCTGCCCATAGCGGAAGTTGGTGGTGTAACGCTTGTCCACCACGCGCAGGGCAAAGATTTCCGGGTGGTCGGTGCTGGCCTCGGCCACGTTCAGGTAATTCACCGCCTGCTCGCCGGCATAGTCCACCACCAGCCCGGTGGTATCGCGCAGGTTTGAAGGGCCCAGCACCGGCAGCATCAGGAACGGCCCGTCCGGCACGCCATAAAAGCCCAGCGTCTGGCCGAAGTCTTCACTCTGTCGGGGCAAGCCCATCTTGGTCGCCGGGTCCCACAGCCCACCCACCCCGATCAGGGTGTTGAACATCAGCCGTGCGGTAATTTCGGCCGAACGCTTGGCCTTGAGTTGCAGCACGCTGTTGAACAGGTTCGGCACATCGCCCAGATTGTTGAAGAAGTTGCTCACCCCGGTGCGCACGAAGCGCGGGGTGACGTATTGATAGCCGCTCACCACCGGCAGCAGCACCCATTGGTCGAGGCGGTAGTTGAAGTGATAGATGCGCCGGTTCATCGACTCCAGCGGGTCGTAGACGTTCAGCGCCTCCAGCGTGGAGCGCTCGAACTCGCGCTGGTCGAGCCCGGGGTTGAATTTGAGCTCGCGCAGCGGGTCGATAAAACCATCGGATTCAGGTGCCAGCGAGGCGCCGGTAATCGGCGGGTCGGCCTCGATCACGCTGGCCCGCGGTGCGGTCTCTGCGGCCAGGGCGTTGCCGGCGACAAGCAGGGCAGTGGCGAAGAGGAGTTTGTTAACCACGGAAGAACTCCAGCATGGCGTCGCTGTTGACGCGGTAGTTGAGGTTGCCGCAATGGCCGCCATGGGGATAAAGGGTCAGGCGGTCGCCGAACACCTTGCGCAAGAAGCCGATATCGCCGGGGCCGAGGATGACGTCGTCGGCGTTGTGCATCACGGCAATCTTCGGGCTGTCGCGCAAGTAGTCTTCCAGCGCGTACAGGCTGACCTGGTTGACCAGTTGCAGGATGCTGTTGCCGTCGGTGCGGGCGCGCCACATGGGGATCACCTGCTCGGTCATGTAGCAGTCGAAATCGCACTGCAGGGCACGTTTGAAGAACGGCGTAAGGCTACTGCCCTCGGTGATCGGAAACTTCGGCGGAATGATCAGGCCGCGGCGGTTGATCAGGTCGGAGGTAAAGGCGATGTCTGCTGCCGAAAAACGGAACGAAGTGCCGATCAGCATCGCCATCTGCTCGTTGGACAGGTGCTGGCGTGACTGCTGGAAGTCGTACAGCAGGGCCTCGTTGAGGTCGATGTAGCCTTTGTCCTGGAAGTAACGGGTCAGCTTGGTCAGCATCAGTTCGTAGAAGGTGGTGCTGCGGTCGATGCCCTTGACCTGGGTCTGCACCAGTTTGTCGAGGTTGTTGATCGAGGTGTACAGGTTGACCGGCGGGTTGAGCAGCAGCACGCGCTTGAAGTTGAAGCTGCGCCGGGTTTCGTCCAGGTGGCTGACGAACGCCGCGTCCAGGGCACCGAGGCTGTAGCCGGTGAGGTAGAAGTCGCTGACCGGCAGGCGCGGATGCTGGGCCCGCACGGCCTGCATGACCCGGTACATGTCTTCGGCGTCTTCCTGGCTGATACCGGGGGTGGCGAAGCGCGAGGCCGCACTCATGAAGTCGTAGCTGGTGGGCGAGGACAGTTGCACCACGTGGAAGCCGGCCTGGTAGAACAGTTTTTTCAGGTATTCGTTGATGCTGCTCGAATAGGGCGCACCGGTGCCGGCGATGACGAAGATCAGCGGTGCTTCGCGGTCTTGACGGGCCAGGCGGTACTTGAGTTTTTTCACCGACCAGAAGTTGTCGGGCAAGGTGAATTCTCGCTCGGGGCGCAGGTTGAGGCTGTAGTCGGCCTGGTCGATCTCATCGTCGCTGGGCAAGGTCGGGCGTTGCTCGGGCGGCGTGGTGGCGATGGTTGCCTCGAACGGGTTGGTCAAGGGGTAGCCATAGCTCGCGGCGTCGATGTCCCGCGCCGAAGCGGCCGCAGCCATGAACAGGCCGCCGAGCAAGGCAGCGAGGCGCAAAGTTCGAAGCATGTAATCCCCCAAAAAGACGCAAGGTGGTGCAATGTGCAGGCTAGGACCACGGCGGCATGGGCAAAGTTGCCAAGTGCGGTGGCCTTTGGTGTGCTCGTTATCTGCAACATAGCTGCTGGATGGTGATTTTGCCTTACAACAGGGCTTGGGCGATCATGCACGATTTCGATTACTGCTATTGGAGAACTGGATGTCTCGTTCGTTGCCGATCGTTGCCCTGCTGTTGTTCCTGCCGTTGTGGCTGGCCGCCAGCTATGGCGTACGTTATGGGCTGATGGAAGATGCGCAGTGGGTGGGGCTGTGTGCCGCGCCCGGTGCGTTCTGGCAGTGCCAGGTGCGTTCGCTGCTGGGGCTGGGCATCCATTTTCAGGTAATCGCCTGGAGTGGGCTCGGCCTGGCGCTGATCGCGCAGGTGGTCGCCGGGCGGGCCGGCAGGTGGCTGGCAGGCGCTGCGCTGGTGTTCGCGATCCCGGCGCTGGTGCTTTATACCGCGAGCATTGCGGTGTTTGCCGTGGTTCTGGCGGGGTTGCGGCTGGTGCGCCAACCCCGCTGACGGGGCGTGGTGGTCACTCGGCCCTGCGCAGTCGCAAACTGCGCCACAAGGCCGCTGTCATCAGCACGCTCACTACCGCCCAGCCCCAGGCCTGCTGGTTCTGCAGGCCTTCGAGGTACAACTGCGGCGCCACCCCCGCCCCTACGATAAACGCCAGCAACGCGGCCTCGGCCCGCCGCGCCAGCACCGGCCGCAGCAGGTAAACCACCGCCGGCAATGCCAATGCAGCGCTGGGGAAACTGCGATAACGCGGGTCGAATACCAGCGCCAGCATGCTCACCGCCGCCGCAAAGCCTGCGGCGAGCAACAGCCAGCCCGCACGGGCCTCGAACCAGGCGAACAGGCGCGCACGCCACCCTTCAGCACGCACCAACGCCAATGCCGCATGGGCCAGCACCAGCAGGTTGAGCCCCACCAGCAGCGCGGCCCACAGCCATTCCCCGGCAAAGCGCGCATGGCTGCGCATCAGCTCGCCCCACAACCCCAGGCAACCCGCGCCAAACGCTGCCAACAACGGCAACAGCACGGCCCCGGCGGTTGTCGCGGGGCGCCCGGCCAACAGCAGCACGGTCAACATCAACACCGCACTGGCCACCAGCCACTGCGGCCAGTAGGGCAGGTTGCTGACCGGCCCTTCGAGCACGCCCTTGTCCTGCCGGTCGGCATCGTAAAGCCCCCAATAGCCGCCCACGGCGCCTTCGCTGGCACGCTTCCACGGTTGGTCGAAGGCTTCGATCAGGTTGTACTGCCAGCCATGCTGTTCGGCCAGGCTGACGAAGCCGCGGATGAAGCGCGCCTCGTTGACCCGGCTGGGCACTGCGGTTTCGCGCTGGCGGCCTTCGCTGGGCCAGCCGGTCTCGCCGATCAGGATGCCCTTGGGCGCAAAGCGCGTACCGAATACCCGGCGCACCTCGGCGACATGGGCCAGGGCATCGTCGATGCCGCGCGGGTCGTCTTCCCAGTAGGGCAGCAGGTGAATGGTCAGAAAGTCCACGGCAGGGGCCACCTGCGGATGCTGCAGCCAGAATTCCCAGACATCGGCATAGGTCACCGGTACCGTGACCTGGCGCTTCACTTTGGCGATCAACTCGGCCAGGCGCGCGCCGGTGACCTCCTTGCGCAGCAGCGCCTCGTTGCCGACGATCACCGCGCTGACCACGTCGGGGTAGGCGTTGGCCGTGGCAATCAGCAGGTCCACTTCCTTTTCGGTGTCCACCGGGTTGGCGTTGACCCAGGCGCCGAGCATCACCTTCAGGCCATGTTTGCGCGCCAGCAGCGGGATTGCCTCAAGGCCGGTCATCGAGTACGTGCGGATGCACTGGAAACGCTCGGCCAGCAAGGCCAGGTCGGCGTCCATGCGCGCCGGGCGCAGGCGAAACGGCTGGTCGAAGGGTGACTGATCCTTGTCGAACGGCGTATACGAAGCACACTGCAGCTTATGCGTGGGGCTGGCCGCATCGGGCAGCTGTACCGGCTTGCCAAGCCCGTACCAGAGCGCCCCCAGCCCGATCAGGGCAAGCAGGCAGGCAAACAGGTAGAGCGGCAGGTGCAGGCGGGTAGGGCTGGGCATCGGGCGGTCCATCGTCAGGCGCAAAAGGGTAGATAGTAGCCCGGCGCCAAACCTTTGGCATGCAAGGATCGCGCAGGCTGGCGTGAGCCGATGCCGCTAATGGCACAGTGCTGTCGCATATGGGGCGGTTGGATGTCGTTCACGGAGCAGGTTGCTCTTTGTTGCAGGAAGATGATGCAATCTCCGAGACCTGACGAGGGGATGCTTTGATGGCGACTTTGAAGACAGTGCGACGTTTCCTGGGGGCGGGCACCGCCCTGGTATTGGCCATGAGCGCTGCGCAGGCAATGGCTAAAGAAGTAAGCATCGGTTACGTGGATGGTTGGGCCGACAGCGTGGCGACCACCAACGTTGCCGCCGTAGTGATCAAGCAGCAACTGGGCTACGACGTGAAGTTGCAGGCCGTGGCCACCGGCATCATGTGGCAGGGCGTGGCCACCGGCAAGCTCGATGCGATGTTGTCGGCCTGGCTGCCGGTGACCCACGGCGAGTACTGGGCCAAGAACAAGGACAACGTGGTCGACTACGGTGCCAACTTCAAGGATGCCAAGATCGGCCTGATCGTCCCTGAGTACGTGAAGGCGAAGAGTATCGCCGACCTCAAGACCGACGAAAGCTTCAAGCAGAAGATTGTCGGCATCGACGCCGGCTCCGGCGTGATGATCAAGACCGACCAGGCCATCAAGGACTACGACCTGACGGGTTACAAGCTGCAGGCAAGCTCTGGCGCAGCGATGACGGCTGAACTGGGCCGTGCCTACTCCAAGCAGCAGTCGATTGCAGTGACTGGTTGGGTGCCGCACTGGATGTTCGCCAAGTGGAAGCTCAAGTTCCTGGAAGACCCGAAGGGTGTTTATGGCGCTGCTGAAACCGTTAATAGCATCGGTAGCAAAGAGCTGGCGACCAAGGCGCCGGAAGTGGCCGAGTTCCTCAAGAAGTTCAGCTGGCAGTCCAAGGACGAGATCGGCGAGGTGATGCTGGCGATTCAGGAAGGTGCCAAGCCTGAAGCGGCAGCCAAGGATTGGGTGGCCAAGCACCCGGATCGGGTCAAGGAGTGGACCGGTAAGTAAGCGCTAGGATTGTTGATCTTGGGGCTGCGCAGCGGCCCCAAGCTTTGTTACACATATCGCAAAACACTGTTGCATCTAAGACTAAGGTCGTCTGGTTGGCGTCCAACGGCAGCATAAAGTGAAGGTGGGTTCTCCCTGATCTGTGCTGCTAGGACAAAAACAATGAACGACAGCATTTACCTCTCGATACAAAACAGCCCGCGCTTCAAGGAGCTGGTCACCAAACGCGAACGGTTCGCCTGGATTCTCTCGGCGATCATGCTCGGACTCTACTGCGCCTTCATCCTCCTGATCGCCTATGGTCCTCAGATTCTGGGCGCCAAGCTCAGCCCTGAGTCGTCGATTACCTGGGGCATTCCCCTGGGCGTCGGCCTGATCCTTTCGGCATTCGTGCTGACCGCCATCTACGTACGCCGCGCCAACGGCGAGTTCGATGAGCTGAACAAGGCTATCCTGAAGGAGGCGCAACAATGATTCGCCACGCCAAAGCCCTGGCCGTTCTGGCCTGCGGCGTTTTCGCACCCGCCGTGTGGGCCGCCGATGCCCTGACCGGCGAGGTGCAGAAACAGCCGCTGAACGTTTCCGCGATCGCCATGTTCGTGGCCTTCGTCGCCTTTACCCTTGGCATCACCTACTGGGCCTCCAAGCGCAACAAGTCGGCGGCGGACTACTATGCTGCCGGTGGCAAGATCACCGGTTTCCAGAACGGCCTGGCGATTGCCGGTGACTACATGTCGGCGGCCTCGTTCCTGGGTATTTCTGCCTTGGTGTTCACTTCTGGCTACGACGGCCTGATCTACTCGATCGGCTTCCTGGTCGGCTGGCCGATCATCCTCTTCCTGATCGCCGAACGCCTGCGCAACCTGGGCAAGTACACCTTCGCCGACGTGGCCTCGTACCGCCTCGGGCAGAAGGAAATCCGTACCTTGTCGGCCTCCGGCTCGCTGGTGGTGGTGGCGTTCTACCTGATCGCGCAGATGGTCGGCGCCGGCAAGCTGATCGAGCTGCTGTTCGGCCTCGACTACCACGTGGCGGTGATCCTGGTTGGCATCCTGATGTGCCTGTACGTACTGTTCGGCGGCATGCTGGCCACCACCTGGGTACAGATCATCAAGGCCGTGCTGCTGCTGTCCGGTGCCAGCTTCATGGCGCTGATGGTGATGAAGCACGTCAACTTCGACTTCAACACCCTGTTCTCCGAAGCGATCAAGGTGCACGCCAAAGGTGAGGCGATCATGAGCCCTGGCGGCCTGGTCAAGGACCCGATCTCGGCGTTCTCCCTGGGCCTTGCGCTGATGTTCGGTACCGCCGGCCTGCCGCATATCCTGATGCGCTTCTTCACCGTCAGCGACGCCAAGGAAGCGCGCAAGAGCGTGCTCTACGCCACAGGCTTCATCGGCTACTTCTACATCCTCACCTTCATCATCGGCTTCGGCGCGATCTTGCTGGTCAGCACCAACCCGGACTTCAAGGACGCCGCAGGCGCCCTGCTGGGTGGCAACAACATGGCAGCGGTGCACCTGGCCAATGCCGTGGGTGGCAGCGTGTTCCTCGGCTTCATCTCGGCGGTGGCCTTTGCCACCATCCTGGCGGTGGTAGCGGGCCTGACCCTGGCCGGTGCCTCGGCGGTGTCCCATGACCTGTACGCCAGCGTATGGCGCAAGGGCAAGGCCAACGACAAGGACGAGATCCGCGTGTCGAAGATCACCACCATCGCCTTGGGCGTGCTGGCGATCGGCCTGGGTATCCTGTTCGAGAAGCAGAACATCGCCTTCATGGTCGGCCTGGCGTTCTCGATTGCCGCCAGCTGCAACTTCCCGGTACTGCTGCTTTCGATGTACTGGAAGAAACTGACCACCCGCGGCGCCATGATCGGTGGCTGGCTGGGCCTGGTGAGTGCAGTGGGCCTGATGGTGCTTGGCCCGACCATCTGGGTGCAGATCCTCGGCCACGAGAAGGCGATCTACCCGTACGAGTACCCGGCGCTGTTCTCAATGCTGATTGCCTTCGTTGGTATCTGGTTCTTCTCGGTCACCGACAAGTCCAAGGCAGCTGAAAACGAACGTGCGCTGTTCTTCCCGCAGTTCGTGCGTTCGCAGACTGGCCTGGGCGCTTCCGGTGCTGTCTCGCACTGATCGTTGAGGTCATAAAAAACCGCGATACGGGTGATGCCCGTATCGCGGTTTTTTCATTCATGGCCGGCTAGATCATGCCTAGCAACAACAGCACCAGCAGAATCACCAGCACTACGCCGACGATGCCGGATGGGCCGTAGCCCCAACTGCGTGAGTGTGGGAAGACGGGTAAGCCACCGATCAGCAGCAGGATCAGGATGATGATGAGGATCGTGGTCATGGCGGAGTCCTTGCGTGGTTAGGGGTCAAGGGCCTCGGACTGCTGGCCTCTTGTTAATTCGGACCGGTGCCGCTTGTGAAAGATTCCATTTGCTCGGCACTGACCGCTTGGTCATGCCCGCCCATTCACTACCCTGATGGATCCTGCCGGATGCCAATGCCTTGATTAGACTCGCCTGACAACCCATCAGAACAAGGCCTGCCACCATGCAAAACCGCATCATGATTACTGGCGCCGGGTCCGGCCTGGGTCGCGAGATCGCCCTGCGCTGGGCACACGAGGGCTGGCGCCTGGCGTTGGCCGACGTCAATGAGGCAGGCCTGCGCGAAACACTGGCGCTGGCCCGTGAGGCCGGTGGCGAGGGCTTCGTGCAGCGCTGTGATGTACGCGACTACAGCCAGCTCACCGCCCTGGCCCAGGCGTGCGAAGAGCGCTTTGGCGGCATCGATGTGATCGTCAACAATGCCGGCGTCGCCTCGGGCGGCTTTTTCGCGGAGCTGTCGCTGGAAGACTGGGACTGGCAGATCGCGGTCAACCTGATGGGCGTGGTCAAGGGCTGCAAGGCATTCCTGCCGTTGCTGGAGCGCAGCAAGGGCCGAATCATCAACATCGCCTCGATGGCCGCGCTGATGCAGGGCCCGGGCATGAGCAACTACAACGTGGCCAAGGCTGGCGTGCTGGCGTTGTCGGAGAGCCTGCTGGTCGAGTTGCGCCAGTTGCAGGTGGCGGTGCACGTGGTGTGCCCGTCGTTCTTCCAGACCAACCTGCTCGATTCGTTCCGTGGCCCGAACCCGGCCATGAAAGCCCAGGTCGGCAAACTGCTGGAAGGCTCCCCGATCAGCGCGGTCGATATTGCCGCGTATATCCACCGGCAAGTCGCCGCCGGCGAGTTCCTGATCCTGCCGCACGAGGCTGGACGTCAAGCCTGGCAGCTCAAGTGCGAGGCGCCCGCGCGACTGTATGACGAGATGGCCGAAGTGGCGGTGAAAATGCGCGCCAAAGCCCAGGCGCGATGATCTGTCTGTAGGGGGATTTACCTATGAATGTAGGTCTGTTCTGAATTGCCCTGGAGCCATTGTGTAGCCATCTGTACCCGAGGCAGGCTCCGGTTTTCCCTGTCGCAGGAGGATCGGATCATGCTGGTAATAGGGCGCGAAGTGGGCGAAGTCATCACTATCGGCGATGACATCCGCATCATGGTGGTGGAGACGCGAGACGGGATGGTGCGTTTCGGGATCAGTGCACCGCGCGAGGTGCCAGTGCACCGCGCCGAAGTGTACAAGCGCATCAAGGAGGGTGAGGCGCGCAAGGCTCGTATTGCCTGAAGGTCAGTCCAGCAGTTCGCGTGGCACATCGTGTTTGGCCAGTAACTGGCATTGCTGGCTTTCCGGGTCGAACAGGATGAACGCCTGGCCCTTGGCCAACGCCTGGCGCACGCGCAGCACGCGGGTTTCCAGGGGGGTATCGTCGCCATTGTCGGTGCCATCGCGGGTGACGAAGTCCTCGATCAGCAGGGTCAGGGTTTCGGCTTGCAGTTGGTCGTAGGGGATCAGCATGGGCAGGGGCGATTCTGGGGAATTAAGTGTGTGGGCATGCTACGCGAAAAGTACGAGGGTTTGGGGCCGCTGTGCGGCCCCAGGGGCTCAGCCTTTATTACCAACCAGGCTGTCCACCGCCGGTACCCGGGTATCGCTCTCCATCTGCGCATCGTGCTCCAGCTGGTGGCTGAAGCGTTCGAGCGAGGCATTGGCCGGCTGCGAGTCGCTGGCGAATACCGGTGGGCTCAACAGGTACGCTGACAACAACCGGCTGAGCGCCGCCAGGCTGTCGATGTGGGTGCGCTCATAACCGTGGGTGGCATCGCAACCGAACGCCACCAGCGCGGTACGGATGTCATGCCCTGCCGTTACCGCCGAGTGGGCATCGCTGAAGTAGTAGCGGAACAGGTCACGCCTGACCGGCAACTCATGGTCGCCCGCCAGTTTCAGCAGGTGGCGGGACAGGTGGTAGTCGTAAGGCCCTGAAGAGTCCTGCATGGCCACGCTCACCGCATGCTCGCTGGAGGCCTGCCCTGGCGCTACCGGGGCAATGTCGATACCGACGAATTCGCTGACGTCCCAGGGCAGGGCGCCTGCCGCGCCAGAGCCGGTTTCTTCGGTGATGGTGAACAGCGGGTGGCAGTCGATCAGCGGCTGCTGGCCACTTTCCACCACCGCCTTGAGCGCCGCCAGCAAGGCGGCTACCCCGGCCTTGTCGTCCAGGTGACGGGCACTGATGTGGCCGCTGTCGGTGAACTCGGGCAAGGGGTCGAACGCCACGAAGTCGCCAATCGATACCCCCAGGGCTTCACAGTCGGCGCGGGTGGCGCAATAGGCGTCCAGGCGCACTTCGACGTGGTCCCAGCTCACGGGCATCTGGTCGATGGCGGTGTTGAAGGCATGCCCGCTGGCCATCAGCGGCAACACGCTGCCGCGGAACACGCCAGTGTCGGTGAACACACTGACCCGGCTGCCCTCGGCAAAACGGCTCGACCAGCAGCCTACCGGGGCCAGGGCCAGGCGGCCGTTGTCCTGCACCTGCCGCACGCTGGCACCGATGGTGTCCAGGTGGGCGGACACGGCCCGGTCGGGCGAGCTTTGCCGGCCTTTGAGGGTGGCGCGGATGGTGCCACGGCGGGTCAGCTCGAAGGGGATGCCCAGTTCGTCCAGGCGTTCGGCTACGTAGCGCACGATGGTGTCGGTGAAGCCGGTGGGGCTGGGGATGGCGAGCATCTCCAGCAGGACGCGTTTGAGGTAGTCCAGATCGGGTTCGGGGTGGTGATGTTCAGGCATATGCACTCCTTACCGGCCTCTTCGCAGGTTCACCGCAGCGATAACTTGTGGGCGCGGGCCTGCCCCGCGAAGAGGCCGTTATTGATTCACGCCAACGCCCGGCTATGCGGGAACAGCAGGTCGACAAAGCGCTCGGCTGTTGGCTGCGGTTCATGGTTGGCCAACCCGGCCCGCTCGTTGGCTTCGATGATCACGTAATCCGGGTGTTCGGCATCACGCACCATCAGGTCCATGCCCACCACTGGAATATCCAGCGCCCGTGCAGCCCGCACGGCGGCATCCGCCAGCACCGGGTGCAAGCGCTCGGTCACGTCCTCCAGCGTGCCGCCGGTGTGCAGGTTGGCGGTACGGCGCACGGCCAGGCGCTGGCCGGCAGGCAGCACGCTGCCGTAGTCGAGGCCGGCGGCACGTACGGTGCGTTCGGTCTCATCGTCCAGCGGTATGCGGCTTTCGCCACTGGTCGCGGCTTGCCGGCGACGGCTCTGGGCTTCGATCAGCGCCTTGATGCTGTGCTTGCCGTCACCTATTACCTGCGCCGGGTGGCGAATGGCGGCCGCTACCACTTCGTGACCGATCACCAGGATGCGCAGGTCCTGGCCGGGGTGGAAGCTTTCCAGCAGCACACGGCTGTCGAAACGCCGGGCGTGTTCGATGGCCTGGCTGACGTCGTCATAGGTGGTCAGGTTGACCGCCACGCCCTGGCCTTGTTCGCCATCCACCGGCTTGACCACCACGGCGCCGTGCTCGTCGAGAAACGCCAGGTTGTCGTCGGCATTGCCGGCCAGTTGCTGCACCGGCACGTGCAGGCCGGCGTTGTGCAGGGTCTGCTGGGTCAGCCGTTTGTCCTGGCAGAGGGTCATGCTGACCGCGCTGGTCAGGTCGCTCAGCGATTCGCGGCAACGCACCCGGCGCCCGCCGAGGCTGAGGGTGAACAGCCCGCCTGCGGCATCGTCCACCTGCACCTCGATGCCACGCCGATAGGCCTCGTCGACGATGATCCGCGCATAGGGGTTGAGCCCGGCTTCAGGGCCTGGGCCGAGGAACAATTGCTGGTTGATGCCGTTTTTGCGCTTGACCGCGAAGGTCGGCAGGTTGCGAAAGCCGAGCTTGTCGTACAGGCGCTTGGCCTGGCGGTTGTCATGCAGCACCGACAGGTCCAGGTAGGCCAGGCCTCGGCTCATGAAGTGCTCGATCAGGTGGCGCACCAGCACCTCACCCACGCCAGGGCGGGTGCAGTGCGGGTCGACGGCCAGGCACCACAGGCTGCTGCCGTGCTCGGGGTCGTCAAAGGCCTTGCTGTGGTTCAGGCCCATGACGCTGCCGATCACCGCGTGGGTGTCTTCGTCTTCGGCCAGCCAATACACCGGCCCGCCGAGGTGGCGTGGGGTCAGCAGTTCGGGCTGCACCGGCAGCATGCCACGGGCCTGGTACAGGCCGTTGATCGCCTGCCAGTCGGCGTCACTCTGTGCCCGGCGGATGCGAAAGCCGCGGAACACCCGTTGCGCCTGGCGGTAATCGGTGAACCACAGGCGCAGGGTGTCGGACGGGTCGAGAAACAGCTGTTGTGGCGCCTGGGCCAGCAGCTGCTGCGGCGCCGCCACGTACAGGGCGATGTCGCGCTCGCCGGGGCGCTCTGCCTGCAGCGCCTCGGCCAGGCTGGCCGGGTCCGGGTAGGTGTGGCCGATCAGCAGCCGGCCCCAGCCGCAGTGCAAGGCACGTGGCTGGTCGTGGGGCTCGCTGCCATCGCCGGCCAGGCGCGCCTGCAAGCGCTCGTAGGACGGTGCCTGGCCGCGCAGCAGGCGCTGGCCGTAGGCGATTTCGTGGGCTTTCATCGATCAGATTCCTTGTTCGCTCAGCCACAGGTTGAGCGCCGCCAGCTGCCACAGCTTGGAGCCACGCAAAGGGGTCAACTGGCCGTGCGGGTTGCTCAGCAGGCGGTCGATCATGGCCGGGTTGAACAGCCCACGGTCCTGGCTGGGGTCGGTCAGCAGCTCGCGCACCCAACCCAGCGTTGCGCCTTCCAGGTGCTTGAGGCCAGGGACCGGGAAGTAACCCTTCTTGCGGTCGATCACTTCATGCGGGATCACCCGTCGGGCGGCCTGTTTGAGCACCTGCTTGCCGCCATCGGGCAGCTTGAAGCGCGCCGGGATGCGTGCCGACAGCTCCACCAGGCGGTAGTCGAGGAACGGCGTACGGGCTTCCAGGCCCCAGGCCATGGTCATGTTGTCGACCCGTTTGACCGGGTCATCGACCAGCATCACCGTGCTGTCCAGGCGCAGGGCCTTGTCTACCGGGTCGCGGGCGCCGGGGCGGGCGAAGTGTTCGCGGACAAAATCGCCTGCGGCGTCGCTTTCCAGCAGCCAGGGCGCTTGCACGGTGTCACGGTACTCGGCGTGGCTGCGGTCAAAGAATGCGTCGCGGTAGGCGCCGAAGGCATCCTCTGCGCCGTCGACTTGTGGGTACCAATGGTAACCGGCGAACAGCTCGTCCGCGCCCTGGCCGCTTTGCACGCCCTTGCAGTGCTTGGCCACTTCCCGCGACAGCAGGTAGAAGGCGATGCAGTCATGGCTGACCATCGGCTCGCTCATGGCGCGGAACGCGGCCGGCAACTGGTCGATGATCTCGTGTTCGGCGATGCGCAACTGGTGGTGGCGGGTGCCGTAGTGGCGGGCGATCAGGTCGGAATACTGGAACTCGTCGCCGCGTTCGCCGCCGGCATCTTCGAAGCCGATGGAGAAGGTCGACAGGTCGTCTACGCCGGCCTCGCGCAGCAGGCCGACCAGCAAGCTGGAGTCGACACCGCCGGACAGCAGCACCCCGACATCCACCGCAGCGCGCTGGCGGATCGCCACGGCATCACGCGTGGCGTCGAGCACGCGGGTGGTCCAGCCTTCCAGGTCGAGCTCACGCTCGTCGGGGTGGGCGCCGTATTGCAGTTGCCACCAGGTCTGGCGTTCGACTTCGCCGTGACGGTCGACGCGCATCCAGGTGCCGGGCTCGAGCTTTTGCACATTGGCCAGCAAGGTGCGCGGCGCCGGCACCACGGCGTGGAAGTTGAGGTAGTGGTTGAGCGCCACCGGGTCGATGACCGGGTCGATGTCGCCGCCCTTCAGCAGTGCAGGCAGCGTCGAGGCGAAACGCAGGCGCTCGCCGTTGCGCGACAGGTAGAGGGGTTTGACGCCGAGGCGGTCGCGGGCCAGGAACAGGCGTTGGTTATCGCGCTCCCAGATGGCCAGGGCGAACATGCCGTTGAGCTTGGGCAGCAGGGCTGCGCCCCAGGCGTGGTAGCCCTTGAGCAGCACTTCGGTGTCGCCGTCGGACCAGAAGCTGTAGCCCAGGTCCTGCAGCTCCTGGCGCAGCTCGGGGAAGTTGTAGATGGCACCGTTGAAGGCCAGCGACAGGCCCAGGGTATTGTCGACCATCGGCTGCGCCGAGCCGTCGGACAAATCCATGATTTTCAGCCGGCGGTGGCCGAGGGCGATCGGGCCTTGGCTATGAAAGCCCCAGGCGTCCGGGCCGCGAGGCGCCAGGTGGTGAGTGATGCGCTCCACAGCGGCCAGGTCGGCCGGGCGTGGGGCTTGGTCGATGGGGGTAAAACGTAACTCTCCTGCTAATCCGCACATAAGTCCTTACCGGTTTTTCCGTTGGGGAGGCGGCGCCCGGAAGCAGGCGCCTTAAGGAACTGACCGGGGAGGTTTGCAGGAGTTTTAGATCAATCTGTTATATGGGTGGGGTGCTGGGGGCTTGGCTTGGGG
>NZ_JABWRV010000040.1:0-31846 GCF_014269105.1 Pseudomonas sp. SWRI77
TCGGAAAGGGTAATGACGGTTGCTGGTCGGCCCATGTCGATGCCCTTGGAGAGTTGGCTTCCACAGAGCCTAGCTCAGATTTTCAGCGGTATTTGTGAAACACCACACTAGGGATTGGTTCTTCTTGAGTACCAATTTATGAGCCGATCAGCTCTCTATCGCAGGCAAGAGGGTGGGTAGGATCAACACGGCCTTCCAGAAGGAACCGTTATCTCTTGTCGTTAATGAGGTGTGCCATGCCCAAGGTTGTTCACTTTCACCGTACCGGTGACGCTGATGTGCTGATCCTCGATGAAGTCGCGGTACCCACGCCGAAAAGCGGCGAGGTTCAGATCGAAGTAAAAGCTATCGGTTTGAATCGTGCAGAAATCATGTACCGCACTGGGCAATACGTGATTGATCCCCAGTTCCCAGCGAAGCTGGGGTATGAAGCGGCCGGCATTGTACGCGCGGTTGGCAGTGACGTCCGCGACCTTGTTCCCGGTGACGTAGTTAGCGTCGTGCCGGCATTCTCTTTCGCTGATTACGGCATGTATGACGAGGTGGTCAATGCGCCTGCGCATGCTGTCGTCAAGCATCCGTCCAACCTCAGTTTCGTGGAGGCAGCGGCCAGCTGGATGATGTTTGTTACTGCATACGGCGCCCTGATTGAGTACGGCAATCTACAGGTTGCCTGGCAGCGATCCAGATCGCCAACATGCAGGGAGCCATCCCGGTGGCCCTTACCCGCACAAGTGCCAAGCGTCAGGCGTTGCTGCATGCAGGTGCAAAACATGTCATCGCCACCCAGGACGAGGATCTGATTGCCGAGGTGGCAGCGCTCACCGAGGGCAAAGGTGCGCGTATTGTTTTCGATCCGGTTGGGCGTTGGGTCGATAGCGGTCGGTCGCAGATGACCGCTTCCGACCCTAAGCAGACATCCAAAGCAGCTATGAGTTACGTAGCCGTATTATTAGAAATATTCTCCCCCATCTGGAAAGATAACCCCCTCAATGGATCAGGGGAGTGTCTAGATGAAAGCCCATGCAGAGCGCTTGTTGGATGTAGTCATCATTGGCGGAGGACAAGCGGCGCTGGCAACGGCGTACTTCCTGCGTCGAACAGATCTCTCGTTCATCATCTTGGATGCCGAGCCGGGCGCCGGCGGGGCTTGGCGACACGGCTGGAATTCCCTGCGGCTATTCTCGCCGGCTACCTGGAGCTCCATTCCCGGTTGGATGATGCCGCCTGTGGAGGATGGCTATCCTTCTCGCGAGCATGTCATCGACTATCTCACCCAGTATGAGGCGCGCTATCAGTTTCCAATCGAACGGCCGGTGCGCGTCACCTCGATCGAGCGCGTTGCCGGCGCGTTACGTGTCCATTCAGAGTCTGACCATTGGGATGCCAAAGCAGTGGTCAGTGCCACAGGCACTTGGAGCAATCCGAACATACCTGCCTACCCCGGCGCTGAGCTGTTTCGTGGCCTACAGCTGCATTCGGCGGACTACGTTGAACCGCAGACCTTCTCTGGCAAGCGCGTGCTGGTCGTCGGCGGTGGCAACTCCGGCGCCCAGATTCTCGCAGAGGTTTCCAAAGTAGCGGATGCGACCTGGGTAACTCCCACCGATCCTCTCTTCCTACCTGATGATGTCGATGGCCGAGTACTGTTCGAGCGGGCCACGGAGCGCTGGAAAGCGCAGATGGAGGGGCGTGTCATTGAGCAGCCGGTCGGCGGGTTGGGCGACGTGGTCATGGTCCCGCCTGTGGTGGAGGCGCGTGAGCGAGACGTTCTGCACGCGGTGAGACCCTTCGTTCGTTTCACCCCTGACGGTGTGGTCTGGGCAGACGGCTCGGAAACCGCAGTGGATGCAGTGATCTGGTGCACCGGGTTCAAACCCGCCTTGGGACACCTCGCCAGCCTTGAGGTTGTTACTGAGCAAGGACGTGTAGAGGTCGAAGGGACCCGATCTGTGAGTGAGCCCAGGCTGTGGCTGGTCGGCTATGGCGAGTGGACAGGTTCTGCATCAGCAACCTTGATCGGGGTGACCCGCACAGCGCGCAGTACTGCAGCTGAAATCGAGCAGTTTGTGGTGAAAGCGGAGGCCTGATGGCCCCCGCATTTCCTCACTGATCAGTTTGCCTGGTGTGCCATTTCACTGTGCCTGGGCAGTGCGATCGAGATGAGTGCGGCGGCCAACACGAAGATGCTGGAAACCCACAAACAAGCCTCCAACCCATAGGCCTGAAACACCCAACCTGACAGCAGCGTGCCGACCAAGCGACCGAGGGCGTTGGACATGTAGTAGAAGCCTACATCCAGGGAGACGCCGTCTTCCTTGGCATAGCTGACTATTAGGTAGCTGTGCAGCGATGAGTTCACGGCGAACAGCACGCCGAACAGCATCAACCCACCAAGCAGCACTATCTGCGCCGACCAGCCTGCCGACAGGCCCACGGCAATGAGCGCAGGCAGCCCGGCCAGGGCGATTGCCCAGATGAAGGCTGCTCGGCCGTCGGGTACATGACCACGCTTCTTGCCGGTGATATGGGGGGCAAACGACTGGACGATGCCATACCCGATTACCCACGCGGCCAAGAAGCCACCGACCAGCCAGAAGTCCCAGCCAAACGCAGAGCTCAGGTACACCGGCAGAGCCACAACGAACCAGACATCCCGCGCACCGAACAAAAACAGCCGTGCGGCGGAGAGGATGTTGATGGCCCGGCTCTTGGACAGCATGTCGCGGAACTTCGGTTTGGCCTTGGCCTTGCCCAAGTCCTTTTTCAGCAGGATCAGACTGCCGATCCAAATCAGGGCCAGCACCGCCGCCATGGCCAATACCGCCTGGGTAAAACCGAGCAGCGCAAGCAGTGCTCCTCCGAGGAAGAAACCCACGCCTTTGAGCGCGTTTTTCGAGCCGGTCAGGATGGCCACCCATTTGTAGAGGGTGCCTTGCTGGCTGTCCGGCACCAGGAGCTTGATGGAGCTCTTGGCGCTCATCTTGTTCAGGTCCTTGGCGATGCCGGAGAGCGCCTGGGCGGCCATTACCCATGGCACCGGCACCGTCAGCGAGGCTGCTGGTACCGTGAGCATCAGTAGGGCGACGACCTGCATGCCAAGGCCGATGTTCATCGTGCGGTTTAACCCCAGGCGGGCGCCGAGGTAGCCACCCACGAGGTTGGTGATCACGCCGAACACTTCGTAGAACAGGAACAGCGCCGCGATCTGCAGCGGCGTGTAGCCCAGCGAATGGAAGTGCAGTACCACCAACATGCGCAATGCGCCATCGGTGAGGGTGAAGGCCCAGTAATTGCCGGTTACCAGCAGGTACTGACGCACTTCCGCAGACAGGGCTGACAACGCCTTCATGATTGCCGTTTACTCCGCTGCGCCGACCAAGCGTGCCAGTTCCGCGGCACGGTTGGCGTAGCCCCACTCGTTGTCGTACCAGGCGTAGATCTTCACCTGGGTGCCGTTGATTACAAGGGTGGACAGCGCGTCGATGATCGAAGACCGTGGATCGGTGCGGTAGTCGATGGACACCAAGGGGCGTTCTTCGTAGCCCAGGATGTTCTTCAGCGGCCCTTCGGCAGCCGCTTTCAGCAGCGCGTTGACCTCTTCAGCCGTCGTCTCACGTTCTACTTCGAACACGCAGTCGGTCAGCGAGGCGTTGGCCAGCGGTACACGCACGGCGTGACCATTCAGCTTGCCGCGCAGCTCGGGGAAGATTTCGGCGATTGCGGTGGCCGAGCCTGTGGTGGTCGGAATCAGGCTCATGCCCGAGGCACGGGCACGACGCAGGTCCTTGTGCGGTGTATCGAGGATGCTCTGGGTATTGGTGAGGTCGTGAATGGTGGTGATCGAGCCGTGACGGATGCCCAGGTTTTCGTGAATCACCTTGACCACCGGGGCCAGGCAGTTGGTGGTGCATGAGGCGGCGGTGACGATACGATGCTGCGCCGGCTCGAACAGGTGCTGGTTGACGCCCATCACCACGTTCAGTGCGCCTTTCTCCTTTACTGGAGCGCAGACGACCACACGTTTGACGCCTTGATCCAGGTAGGCCTGGAGCACGGCTACCGACTTCATCTTGCCGCTGGCCTCGATGACCAGGTCGCAGCCTGACCAGTCGGTGTCTGTGATGCTCTTGTTCGCGGTGACCTTGATGCGCTTGCCCTCGATCACTACCGCGTCGCCCTCTGCGCGGGCTTCACGGTGCCAGCGTCCGTGGATCGAATCGAAGTTGATCAGATGGGCATGGGTCTCGGCGTCACCGGCCGGGTCATTGATCTGCACAAACTCGAATTCCGGCCAGTCCCAGGATGCGCGAAGCGCCAAGCGACCAATACGGCCAAACCCATTGATACCTACTTTGATAGCCATGTTCTTGTTCTCGGATCGCGATTGGGAAAGGTCAGAGGGTGTCGCTGAACTGGTTGATGTACCCAACGTGCGCAGGGTTCTGGATCGCACGTGGGCGCAGGGCTTGGACCTGGGCAACAGCTTCCTGTACTGGGATGCCGCACTCGATCATCAGGCGGGCCGCAAACAGGCCGGTGCGTCCAGAGCCGCCCTTGCAGTGAATGGCAATCGTCTTACCGGTTTTCACCAGCTCTTTCAGACGCTCCCGGTGAGCGTCCCAGGCGGCCGCAAACGGCTCACCGGGGGCTTCGTCGTCCTCGACCGGCAGGTGGAACCATTCGAGGCCCAGCGGTTGGCACTCCTCGGGAAGCAGATCGATCTCGTTCTGCAGCAGTTCTTCACTCGGCATCAAGGTTACCAGCGCGCTCGCGCCGGCTTCGCGCAGCGTTGCCAGAGCTTGAGATACCGATGTCTCCTTGGTACCGGGGCACGGAGTGAAGATCAGTTGGCCGACCAGTTCGGAATTAGCCAACACGGAATACGGGTGCAATTGCATGCTCACAAAGCCTCAAATGGATCGTTGATTGACACGCTTGGATAGTTCTTCAGCCGACTCTTTGCGTTCGGAGTAGCGATCGACCAGGTAGTCGGAGCGATCACGAAGCAGCAGGGTGAACTTCACCAGCTCCTCCATTACGTCAACGACACGGTCGTAGTACGAAGAGGGTTTCATGCGACCCGCCTCGTCGAATTCCAGGTAGGCCTTCGGCACGGACGACTGGTTAGGGATGGTGAACATGCGCATCCAGCGGCCGAGGACGCGCAGCTGGTTGACCACGTTGAACGACTGCGAGCCGCCGCAGACCTGCATCACCGCGAGGGTTTTGCCTTGAGTGGGGCGCACGGCGCCCATGCTCAGTGGAATCCAGTCGATCTGCGACTTGAACACGCCGGTCATTGCACCGTGGTGTTCCGGCGAGCACCAGACCATTCCTTCGGACCACAGCACCAGATCGCGCAGCTCCTTGACCATGGGGTGGTCATCGGGCACGTCATCCGCCAGTGGCAGCCCGGTCGGATTGAAGATGCGCGTCTCGGCACCGAAGTGCTCCAGCAGGCGTGCAGCTTCTTCCGTGAGCAGGCGGCTGAAGGAGCGTTCGCGGGTCGATCCGTACAGCAGCAGGATGCGAGGCTTATGGGTGGACTTTTGCTCGACTGCCAGCTTGTCTGCTGTCGGCAGGTCGACCAGATCGTTGTCGATATTCGGGATGTGGTGTTCGGTCATGATTTACTCCTGAGACAAGGCGCCAGATGGCTGATCGAACCAGCGGCGCTTGAGCCACAAGGCCACGCCCACCAGGGAGATCAGTACTGGCACTTCCACCAAGGGCCCGATGACGGTGGCAAACGCGACCGGCGAGGCAAGACCGAAGGTGGCGATGGCCACGGCAATGGCCAGTTCGAAGTTGTTGCTCGCTGCGGTGAACGCCAGCGCAGTGGTACGTGGGTAGTCAGCTTCCAGCAGCTTGCCCATCCAGAAGCTGATGAAGAACATCACCACGAAGTAGATGGTCAGCGGGATAGCGATGCGCAGCACATCCAGCGGTAGTTGCAGCACCATGTCGCCCTTCAGGCTGAACATGGCGACGATGGTCAGCAGCAACGCCACGAGGGTCAGCGGGCTGATCTTCGGGATGAAGCGCTCCTGGTACCAGGTCTCGCCCTTACTGCTGATTAGGATCTTGCGGGTCAAGAAACCAGCCAGGAACGGGATGCCCAGGTAGATCAGCACCGATTGGGCGATATCGAGGAAGCTGGTCTCAATGACGCTACCTTCAAGGCCAAACAGCGGCGGCAACAGGCCCAGGAAGATCCAGGCGTACACGCTGAAGAACAGGATCTGGAAAATGCTGTTGAACGCGACCAGGCCCGCCACGTACTGGTTATTGCCACCGGCGATCTGGTTCCACACCAGCACCATGGCGATGCAGCGTGCCAAGCCGATTAGGATCAGCCCGGTCATGTACTCAGGCTTGTCGGAAAGGAAGACAACGGCCAGCCCGAACATCAGGACCGGGCCGATCACCCAGTTCTGGATCAGCGACAGGGCGAGGATGCGCTTGTCCTTGAAGACCTGCGGCAACTCCTCGTATTTCACCTTCGCCAGAGGTGGGTACATCATGACGATGAGGCCAATGGCAATGGGGATGTTTGTCGAGCCTACCGACAGGCTATTCAGCCACGCAGGCAATCCCTGGAACAGGCTGCCCAGACCAATGCCCAGGCCCATGGCCAGAAAGATCCAGACCGTCAGGTAGCGGTCTAGGAATGAAAGTCGGCTTTTGCTCATGGTGGATCTCCCTAAACGTCAGAGCGTTCCGATGCGGGCCAGCTCGACCTTGAGCTGGGCGGCATCCATTTGGTCGAAAGGCAGTGCGATGAATGCCTTGAGGCGTCGCTTGATCTGGTCAAGGGTGTTGTCGAATGCCGCGTCCAGCTCGGCGGCACTACCGTGCAAATCCGAAGGGTCAGAAAGTCCCCAGTGGGCTTTCACTGCTGGTCCGAAGAAGACGGGGCAGGCTTCGCCAGCGGCCTTGTCGCAGACGGTGATGACAAAGTCCGGTGCCAGCTCGCCATGCGCGTCACTGGACTTGCTGCAGAGGCCCTCGGTGGAGATACCGGCACGCTGCAGCGCGGTGATGGACAGCGGGTGCACCTCACCCTTTGGCTGGCTGCCGGCGCTGTAGGCCTTCATGCCGGCCGGGGCCAGATGATTGAAAACAGCCTCGGAGAGGATGCTGCGGCAGCTATTGGCGGTGCAGAGGAACAGAACTTTCATCGGTTTTTCTCGGCAATGATCAGCAGCAGGAGGCGACGCGTTGAGGGCGGTCACCCATGGTGTCCAGTCGTTTGGTGCTAGTGCTTAGCCATTCGCGGTTGGCTTCCAGCGTCGTCGCCAGGACCTCACGTACCCAGGCGGGAAGCGACGGATGCAGCCGGTAATAAACCCACTGGCCCTGTCGGCGGTCTTCCAGCAGGTCACAGGTGCGCAGTTGCGCCAGGTGGCGGGAAACCTTGGGCTGGCTTTCTTCAAGCGCGCAGGTCAGTTCACAGACGCAGAGTTCTTCCTCGCGAGCGATCAGCAGCATCATCCGAATGCGGTTCTCGTCGGCGAGGCATTTGAAAACCTGGGTGGGGGTCAGCGAGTCAGTCATAGCAATTCTCAGTGTTTGGTTTTCACCAGGACGAACATCTTGATGCGCTCGTGAATCTCGTGAAGCGTGTGTCGGAAGGCATCGTGTTGGTCACTGGTGGCAGGGTCTTCGAAGTTCCACGCCAGAACCTCGCCGAAGGCAGGCAACGTAAGGCACTCATGGGCTGCCTTGTCGCACAGGGTAATCACGTAGTCGAACCGCTCCCCTGCGAACTCATCGATGGACTTGCTGCGTAGAGCCTTGGTATCGATATCGAGATATTCGAGGGCGTCATAGGTGCGCGGATCGACTTGGCCAGGCTTAGTACCTGCGCTGAAAGCTTCGAAGTGAACAGGGTCTGTGTGCCGGAGCAAAGCTTCGGCGAGCTGGGAGCGAGCGGCGTTTGCGGTGCAAACAAACAGGACGCGGATCTTGCCAGTCATCACTTGGTATCCTGCATGTATATGGTTTTTCGAATATACGCTTTTCCGAATGTATCGCAACCCCTCGATGATGGGTGGCTTTACATGTGCGCGTTCATGCACATATATTGGCCGCATGACGACCAACCAAAATCTCCGTGCTCAAGCTATCGACGCCGCCATCGAGTCGCTGGACGAGGCCTTCTTCAAAGCGCTTTGCGAGCCTTCCAGAGTCGCGGTTTTCAAGCGCGTGCTTTTGCTCGGCCGGGCTGATGTCGGCGAAATCGCCAAAGAGCTGCCACAGGAGCGCTCGGTGATCTCCAGGCACCTGCAGGTATTGCATGACGCCCAGATCGTGAAGGCCACGAAGGTGGGCAGGCAGGTGTTCTATGAAGTGAATGGTGGAGCGATCGTCGAGCGACTGGAGGGCCTGCTCCAGCGAACCAAAGGTCTGGTTTCGCTGTGCTGTCCATAGCCCGGCCTTTTTTTGTCCCTATATATGCATGAGTGCGCACATATGAATGATTCGAATCGCGTTCTAGATGTGGTCGTCATCGGTGGTGGGCAAGCAGGTTTGGCGACTGCCTGGCAATTGCAGCAGCAAGGATTGGAATACCTCATCTTGGATGAGCAGACATCCCCAGGCGGGAACTGGCGTAACTACTACGAAAGCCTGCAGCTGTTCTCACCAGCTGAGTACTCTGCGCTGCCGGGACGGGCGTTTCCTGGCGATCCCAAGGGCTACCCGCTGCGAGACGATGTGGTGCAGTACCTGGAGGCATACGCCGCCGAGTTTCAGCTGCTTTTCCAGGACGGTACCCGAGTAGTGGCGGTCGTTCAGAAGGACAAGGCATTTGAGGTTCGCACCGCCAACGGAGCGACTTTCACTGCGCGTGCTGTGATAGTGGCATCAGGGGGCTTCAGCCGTCCTTTCGTGCCTGACATCCCTGGGCTGGAGAACTTTTCAGGACACTGTCTGCATAGCTCAGCTTATCGAACACCTGAGGCCTTTGCCGGCCAGCGTGTTGTCGTTGTGGGAGCAGCGAACTCGGCTGTTCAGATTGCCTATGAGCTTGCCGGCGTTGCACAGGTAGTGCTGGCTACCCGCGAGAAGATCCGCTTCTTCCCTCAGCGGATTCTGGGACTCGATTTTCATGCATGGCTGAAATTCACCGGGTTGGAGCAAACACGATGGTTGAGTGATCAAAGCACTCCAGTGCTCGACACTGGTAAGTACCGAAAGGCACTTAGCAGCGGCAGAATTCAGCGCAGAGCCATGTTCCAGGAGGTAATGCCTAACGGTGTGGTTTGGCCGGACGGAAGCAGCACCCTGATTGACGCGCTGATATTCGCAACAGGATTTCGCCCTAACCAGGAGTTTCTGGCGCAGCTCCCAGTCGTTGACCGGCACGGGCGTACGCTACAGCGAAACGGCGCGGCAATTCAGGTGCCTGGCTTGTACTTCGTGGGTCTGCCCAAGCAAAGGAATTTCGCCTCGGCGACGCTGCGAGGTGTAGGGGCCGATGCGGCATACCTGATGCCCCGGCTGCTTGAGCACCTGAGCGAAGGGCGCTTGCCTCACCTATCCACGTCGCCCCGCACGATTTGAACTCGTGCAGGGCGAAGGAGCAGGCTCAGAGCGCGTGGTTATGCGCGGCTTGTCGGTGTGCAGCAGCTCGATTTTTGGGCTGAAGGCGTTGCCAGGCGTTCCGGTGATGCACAGCAACTGGTTTGAGTAGTGGGCTCGGGCGCGCAGCAGTTGGAACCTTCATCTTGCTCCTCGAACTGAAGGCTGCAGACACCGGTTTCGGGCAGTTCGAGCTCGACACGCCGTGCAGCTTCCCAGTCTCCTGCAAGCCCGGCCATGATTGAGCGCACCTGCTCATACCCGGTAATCATCAGGAATGTCGGAGCACGACCGTAGCTCTTCATGCCTACGATAAAGATGCCTTCGTCGGGATGAGAGAGCTCATCGATGCCATGGGGACGAACGGTACCGCAGCTGTGCTCATTCGGGTCGATCAACGGGGCCAACTGAATAGGGCTCTGTGTAGCCGGGTCGATAGCCAGTCGTAGCTCGCCCAGAAGCTGCAGATTAGGGCGGAAGCCCGTGGCCACGATGATCTCATCCACCTCTGGCAGAGCTTGGCCATTGCTGTGCACGACCAGCCCCTGTTCGGTCGTGTCCACCTGGCTGATGGAGATGTCCTGGTGCAGCGAGATCTTTCCTTGTTCGAGCAATGCACGGATTCGCAGACCCAGGCTGCCGCGTTCGGCCAATTTGTCATTGGCACCACCACCCAGAGTTTTATCTAGCGAGTGTCCGCGAATAGCCCACGAAACCTGGGTACCGGGCAGTTGGACCAGATCCTGAAGAGCGTTGAATGCCGAGTGTCCGCCACCTACAACCAGCACCCGGCGCCCGAGATAACGATCGCGCGCATTGCCGCTG
Organism: Pseudomonas sp. SWRI77; assembly: GCF_014269105.1. Classification (NCBI taxonomy): domain Bacteria; kingdom Pseudomonadati; phylum Pseudomonadota; class Gammaproteobacteria; order Pseudomonadales; family Pseudomonadaceae; genus Pseudomonas; species Pseudomonas sp. SWRI77. The sequence goes on from NZ_JABWRV010000040.1 coordinate 10,414, forward strand.
ACATCGGGAATCCCATAGGCAATATGCGCTTTGGCGTTCAACTCTCCCAATGCCGGAATGCCGGATGCGCCCATCCAGTTTGGGGTCTCGTACGTGCCCGAGGCATCGATGACTGCGCGAGCCTGGATGTCTTGCTCACCCTTTGGCCCTTTGACACGCACCAGGAACGTGGCGGATTCGCGGCCTTTGGTTTTCTGAACATCAGCGCCGACTTTCGTCACAGCAGTGACGCGGGAGTTCAGATGAAGTCGTTCCTTGATGACGGGCAGCTCAGCTAGCGGGAGCAAGTAGTGATCCAGCAATTCACGACCTGTGGGGTACTTGTCGGAATCAGGCGCTTGCCAGCCCGTTGCCGTCAGTAACTTTGCAGCCTCCTTGTCCACGTTGTATTCCCACGGCGAGAACATGCTGACGTGGGCCCATTGGCTGATGCTTTCTCCAGCCTGGCTGCCTGCTTCAAAAATGAGTGGGTTCATACCCCGGGCCAGTGCGTGCGCAGCAGCCGCCAGCCCCACGGGGCCGGCGCCGATGATTACGATGGGAAGATCAGATTGGTTCATGCTCGTTCTCCTGTGTCAGGTTGGTTGGAGGGGAAGACTCGTTCAACGATGGCGCAATCAAGCCAGCGTCCTTCAAGGCATGCGTGTTTTTCATAGACGCCGACCTTTCGGAAACCGCAGGATTGGCAAAGCGCGAGGCTTGCTTCGTTGAAGGTGAAAATGCGGGAAAGGACTTTCCAGAAGCCCCGTGCTTCTGCTTCGCTCAACAGTGCGTTCAGCAGTGCCTTGCCGATGCCACGCCCACGGACATCTCGCCGCAGGTAAATCGAGAAATCAGCGATGCCGGCATAGCAGGAGCGCGCCCGGTAGCTGCTTAGGTTTGCCCACGCCACTACTGCGCCGTCCAGCTCGACGACCAGCACCGGGAAGCGAGACATATCGGCAACCCAAGGCTGTACATCCATAGCGGTCCGAGGCTGGGTCTCAAACGTAGAGCTACGGTCATCGATCCCTTGGTTGTAAATCTCGACGATGGCCTGAACATCACCGAGCTGAGCGGGGCGAAAGTGCATCTGGCTTCCTTTTTAAGTTGGTAGTAACAACAATTCAGATAAAAAAGGGGGATCTCCCCCTCATTATTCTTGCGGCTTCGCTGGGCAACTCTCGTTTGCCAAGCCACAACGTACCTCAGCAGCGCGGGTCAGCTGCCGCAGGAGCGTCAGGGCTCCCTGGCGTACTTCCGGTGCCATGCAACTGATCATCGCCTTTTCTTCATTGATGAGATCATCGCGGATGCGCTCATACAGGTCGGCACCGGCTTCGGTAGCCTGGACCCGCACGGCACGGCGGTCTTCCGGATCTTCCACGCGGGAGACATACCCTTTGCGCTCCAACGTATCGACGACACGGCTAGCCGTACTCTTGTCCAGGAACATTTCCTCGGCCAGCGCCTGCAAACGTAGTGGTCCCTGCTTCACCAAGGTCTCGATGGCGTAGCACTGGGTGACGGATACGTCATAGCAGCAGATGCGATCACGATCCCTGAACTGGTAGACGCGCACCAGCTGGTTCAGGGCTTCGTAGAGGTCTTCAGCATAGCGGCTAAGGTCGTCGTTGTGCTTGTTCAGCATGTCATTTCCAGTTAGTTGTTACCTGCAACAATATGGGCGATGAGCGCGCTCGTCAACTGACCGGTCATCAGATTGACCTTTCAGAGCTCCGTCGACTACATTGGTTGTCACTAACAACCATAACAAGGACTGACGTGACTCGACATGAACCGCCCCTGCCAGCCAACTTGAGTCGGACTCGGTTGGTGTTCACCTTGGGCATCACCCAGATCTTGGCTTGGGCGTCGACGTTCTACCTCCCGGCGGTCCTGGCAGGTCCAATTGCTCGCGATATGGGCTGGTCTCTATCGTTTGTCGTGGGCGGACTGTCTTGGGGCATGCTGGTTGCTGGTCTTTGCTCTCCGCTGGCTGGCCGATTGATTGATCGCCGCGGCGGGCGCTCGGTCCTTGCTTTCAGCTCGCTGATGCTGGGTGCAGGGCTCATGGTGATGTCGATCGCCAGTTCTCTGTGGCTCTATTACCTGGCTTGGTCGCTCCTCGGCGTAGCCATGGCCACCGGGTTTTATGACGCGGCATTTGCCACTCTGGGGACGTTGCTGGGAGAGCGTGCGCGGGGTGCAATAACGGGACTGACCTTGATTGGCGGCTTTGCCAGTACTGTCGGATGGCCCGCGTTGGCGGCACTGGAGTCATGGATCGGCTGGCGGGATACCTGCTTGGTGCTTGCTGCGATACATGTTGTGGTCGGCCTGCCTGTTCATTGGCTGGCGGTACCGAAACCGCCCGGTCCAGGAAAAGAATCTACCTCGGAAGAAGGTGTACCGGTGACGCTCGATGAACGTAGCCGCCGCCTTTTCTGGCTTGTTGCAGGGCTGCTGACCGTAGTCGCTTTCGTAATGGCCAGCCTCTCGGTTCACCTGCTCGCCGCACTCAAGCAACTGGGCCTGCCAACGGTCACGGTATTGGCAGTCGGAATGGTCATTGGGCCGGCCCAGGTAGTGGCCAGAGTGCTGGAGTTCTCGATTGCTCGCCATCTGCATCCGAGCTGGTCAGCCCGTGTTGGTGTATTGGTGAGCTTCATCGGCATCTGCCTGTTTATCCCTGGTGTGCCTTGGTTGGCATTCCCTGGTGCCGCACTGTACGGCGCGGGCATGGGGATTCTGACCATCGCCAGAGGTACGTTACCACTGGTGCTATTTGGCCCTCAGGGATATGGCGCACGGATGGGAGCACTGGCGCGTCCCATGCTTCTCGCTCAGGCCGCTGGTCCATTTGCTGCAGCTTTTGTGTTGAGTGCTCAGGGCGCCCCAATGATGCTGTTGCTGATGGCGACTATAGTCGCTGTGGCATTAGGGGGATGCCTCAGACTGCCGACAAAACCGTTTCATGACCAGCACCCAGAGTGAAGGTCGACTGGCCGCTATGGGTCGATAGCGGCCCCTGGCCTGACGCGTGTTTCGAAGTAATCGAACGTCAAGGCCTACCCTGTCTTGGGCATGCAAAAATTATCATTTTGAATTTGTCGGGTGGCCGCCGTCCGAACATGGCTACCTGAAGAAGCGAGGCTATAGATTTTCTACTGACATGAACAAGCGTTGCTGTCTCTCTGAGCGGTGCTGAGCGCTGTTAGTCTTATTTCACCAACCACCCATCCACGCCTCACTCAGGAGGATGTATGTCAGTAGAAAAAGTAGCAATAGTGACTGCCGGTGGTAGCGGCATGGGAGCGGCAGCAGCACGTAGACTGGCTGCCGACGGCTTCAAGGTCGGTATTCTTTCTTCCTCTGGCAAGGGGGAGGCCCTGGCGCAAGCGTTAGGCGGTATCGGCGTAACCGGCAGTAATCAGTCAAACGAAGATCTGCAGCGCCTCGTCGATGCAGTCATTCAGAAATGGGGCCGTATCGATGTATTAGTTAACAGCGCCGGCCATGGCCCACGGGCACCGATCCTTGAGATCAGCGACGAAGACTGGCACCTGGGTATGGAGACCTACCTGCTCAACGTCATTCGTCCCACGCGACTGGTGACGCCGTACATGCAGCGCCAGAGCGGCGGTGCAATAATCAATATTTCTACTGCATGGGTGTTCGAACCAAGCGAACTCTTCCCCACCTCGGCAGTTTTCCGTGCCGGTTTGGCGTCGTTCAGCAAAATCTTTGCTGACAAGTACGCCGCTGACAACATTCGCATTAATAACGTGCTGCCGGGTTGGATCGACAGTCTCCCTGCTACCGAGCAGCGTCGAGAAGGTGTGCCACTTAAGCGCTATGGCACGAGTGAGGAGATTGCCGCCACTATCGCCTTCCTGGCGAGCGAAGGGGCAGCCTACATTACCGGCCAGAACATCAAGGTCGACGGCGGCGTTACCCGCAGCGTCTGAGCCTCTGGGCCGCACACCGTACGCGGCCCTTTTTCATTTTGGGCGATTGCCATGCTTGATCTGATCTTGACCAAGGTATGGTCGGATTTATCTCTACCTGTTGGCGGTGTTCCCAATCCATTTCGCTTGATGCAAGTGGCCTGCCGATTCATTGCGCGACCGACTGTGCAACTGAGCAGCGCGCTACCAGTCCTGCGAATGCGGTGCTGGCCCTGCCAGCGCCGGAAACAGCGGCAGTACCTCTTCGGCCAGTTCCTGAAGGATGTCCTGGGCCGGGCGCCGCGCCATCTGCACCCCCAATGCTGCATGGTTGACCCCGGCCTCGCGCCACTCGCCGAGCAGGTCGATCAACCCGTTGCGCCCGGTGCGCAGCACGTAGCCGCCTTGCAGCGGTGTACGCGGGAAGTTCGGGTCGTCGTCCAGGTCGATCCATTCGTTGGTCATGTGCGGGCGGAAACCACCGCCCGGTATCGCTGCGCGCCAGGCGCGGATTTTTTCGGCCAACCGTCGTGGTCCAAGCACGTTATGGGTGGCGTCGGGGTAAGTGAGCCAGCCATCGGCGTGTTCGCCCAGCCACTGCAGGCTTTGGCGTGACGAGCCGGTCACCACCAATGGGATGCGCCCTGACACTGGCCTTGGCAGCAGCCGGGCGCTGCCGAGTTGGCCCAGCGGCGACTGGATCGGCCCAGGGTGCTCGGCCAACAGTTGCCGGAAGTAGTCCACGCTTTGCGCAAAGCGCTCGCCGCGGCTGTCGTGGTCCAAGCCATAGGCTGGAAACTCCACGGGCCGGTCGCCCGAGGCGATGCCCAGCACAAGGCGCCCACCCGACAGGGTATCGAGGGTGGCAGCGGCCTTGGCCAGGTCGATCGGGTGGCGCAAGGCGAAGATCGCGCTGCCGGTCACCAGGGCAATGCGCTGAGTCTGCGCGGCCAGGTAGGCCAGGTAGGTGAACGGGTCGAGTACCTGCCCGGCGTCACCGAAGGCCGGGTCGAACAAGGGCACATCACGCACCCAGGCGGCGGCAAAGCCCAGGCGGTCGATGTCGCCGACCAGCCGTGCCTGCCCGGCCAGTGCCTGCATGTTGCCGTCGTAGAAACGCAGCGGCATGAAGATGCCCAAGGTCAGTTGATCGGGCGCGAACATGCGCCGGTAGCCGGGGTGCTGGGCGAAGGCGCTGGCGTTGGCGCCGCAGGTGGGAGTTGTAGGGTTCATGGCCGTTCCTTGGTTGGGCGATTTCATGGGCCAGTGGCCGGGGCGGGCAGGCGGATACCCCGTTGCACGGCGGGGCGTTGCTCGACCTGGCGGTACCAGCGGGTCAGGTGGCGGTGGGGGCTGAAGTCGAAGCCCACCAGGGCGGCGATGTGCAGCCAGGCAAAGGTCGCGATGTCTGCGATCGAATAGCGCTCTCCGGCCAGCCATGGCTGGGTGGCAAGCTGCTGGTCGAGGACGCTGAAGGTGCCTTCGGTAAGGCTGCGGTAGCGCTTGAGCGCCGCAGGGTTGGGCGTGGCCTCGAAGCATTCGAAGTGCACGCGCTGGCCGAGCAGCGGCCCCATGCTGGCGCTGTGGTACATCAACCAGGTGATCGCCGCCCAGCGCGGCTGCGGCGCGGGGTCGAGCAATTGGCCGCTGAGCTGTGCCAGGTACAGCAAAATGGCAGCAGACTCGAACAGCACGATGTTGGCAGCATGGTCGACCAAGACCGGGATGCGGCCTGCCGGGTTGAGCGCGAGAAAGCCCGGTTGCAAATGCTCGCCGTGCTCGATGCGAACATGCTCCAGGCGATAGGGCAGGCCCATCTCTTCGAGTGCGATGGTGGCTTTGAAGCCATTGGGCGAGCTGTCGGTGTACAGCACCAGCGAGGGATCATGCATGTCGAATAACCTCAGGAAAACTAACGTAAGTTGTTTGGCCTGAGCGCTATGCTATGCAGATTGAGCGCGATACTAAAACGATTGCTTCTTACGCCAGCGTTAGTTTTTCTAAATCGAGGAATTCCATGGGTGCCGTTCTGCCACTGCTTGCCTTGCGCGCCTTCAGCGAAACCACCCGCCTGGGCAGCCTGAAGGCTGCCGCCGAGCGCATGGGGGTTACGCCGGGAGCCATCAGCCAGCAGATTCGCCTGCTGGAGGACCGCCTCGGCGTCACCCTGCTGACACGCAGCCGCCATGGCGTGCAGCTCACCGAGGCCGGGGCGGGCCTGTACCCCGGCGTTTCGCGCGGTTTCGGCGAAATCGAGAGTGCCTTGCTCGACCTTGAAGCGTTGGCACGGGCCAGCACCCTCACCATCAGCACGCAACCTTCCTTCGCGTCCAGCTGGCTGGTGCCGCGCCTCAGTAGCTTCAGCGCGCTGCACCCCGGTATCGAGGTTCGTGTCGAGGCCACAGCGGCACTGGTCGACCTGCAGCGCGAGCGTGTCGACATTGCCCTGCGCCATGGCCTGGGCGACTACCCGGGGCTGCAGTCGATGCCTTTGCTGGCGCCTGTGCTGCTACCCGTTTGCAGCCCGGCGCTGCTCGCCAGTGGGCCGGCACTGGATGAACCCATAGATTGCCTGCAGTACCCGCTGCTGCAGGATGCCGACCGTGCCGACTGGACGCTGTGGTTGCAGGCCCACGGCTTCGAGCCTGACAGCCGCAGCCGGCGCGGGCCGAGCTTTGACGAGGAGCTGCTGTTGCTGCGCGCGGCCGCGAGCGGTCAAGGCATCGCCCTGGTCCAGGCGCAGCATGCCGAGGAGGGGCTGCGTGACGGCAGCCTGGTGGTGGCCGTGGATAGGCCCTGGCCATCACGCTTTGCCTACTACCTGGTCGCCCGCAAGGAGCAGTTGAAGCGGCCCCAGGTGCGTGCCTTCATCGACTGGATCGAGGGGCAGCTTGCGGGAAGCCGTAGCACAGCATAAGCCGAGCGTGGTCAGACGCCAGCCTGGTGGATGCAGGTGTTCAGGTCTTCAAGAAACGCTCGCAGGATCGGTGGCGGCGACACGCCACGCCGGGTGATTACATCGAAGGGGGAGGTCAGGTCCAGTGTGCTGGCGCCCAGGCGGCGCATTTCGCCGGTCTTGACCCACTGCTCGGCGAAGTGCACGGGCAGGAAGCCGATGTAGGCGCCGGAAATGATCAGGATCGCCGCTGCCTCGATGTTCTCCACGGTTGCGGCGGCCTTGCTGATGCCCAGTTGCTCCAGGTCGTACTGCTGCATGTAGCCACGCACGACGATATGGCACTGGCGAACTTCTTCCAGCAGGCGCCCGTTGGCCGCCTTGCTGGCATACAGCGGATGGCGGCGGCCACAGTAGAGCCCCAGGGCTTCGTCGTACAGCGGCAGGTACGACAGCCCCGGCACGCGCAACGGGAAGTGGCCGATGGCCAGGTGCAGCCGGCTGTCCAGTACCCGCTCTTCGAGCTCCGCCGGGGCGCCGATGTAGATGTGCAGGTGGGCATCGTGCCCGCGTGAGACAAAGCGCTGGGTGGTGCGCGGCAGGGGCGAGGCGTTGTCGGTCAGGGTGGAGTCGATGATGCCCAGGTTGAGCTTGCCGCTGATGTGCTGCTTGAGCACGTCGGCATCCATGCAGAAGCTCTCCACCGCGCTTAGCAGGCGCAAGGTGGCCTCATGGATGGCCACGCCCTGTTCGGTCAGGCGAAAGCCGCTGCGCCCGCGCTGGCAAAGCTTGACCCCCAGGCGGGTTTCCAGGTGCGTCATCTGTTCGCTGATGGTCGACTGGCCGGCGTTGAGTGCTGCCTGCGCGGCAGAAAAGCCCCCGCACCTGACGATGGTGGTGAACACCCTGAGAAGCTTCAGATCGACATCGTGGAGCTGGATCACTGTGGCCTCCTGGCGGTGCTTCACATCGCTGCGTCACATCGCGCTGGCTGATATGAGCGTCCGGCCATTGTTTTTTTTCAAGCTAACCACGCACCCGTGATCACTGCAATGCCTGGCGCCTGGAAATGCCGGCGGGCCTTTGGCATTCGGGCGAATACTTCGGGTTGCCCGATGTATGCATCTGCACTTGCGCATTTTTCCGCTGTTGGCCTGCCGCCATAGTGGCTGCAACGGCGGTCGAGCAGTCGCCCCGTCTCCTGACCAGAACAATAAGTGGAGAAACCTGAACATGGCAAAGCACGGTTATGAATCCGGCCGCCTGAACCTGCCCTTCGTCGGGCATTGCACCTTCGCCAAATCGCCCATCTGCACCGACTGGGATGCCATCGACGCCGATGTGGCGATCCTCGGTGCGCCCAACGACATGGGCACCCAATGGCGCTCTGGCGCACGTTTCGGACCGCGCGGTATTCGCGAGGCATCGACCCTGTTCTCGTTCGGCCATGCCGGCGCCTACGACTTCGAAGATGACGCCACCTACCTGACCGATGACCAACTGCGCATGGTCGATGTCGGTGACGCCGATATCGTGCACACCGACATGGCCAGCAGCAATGCCAACATCGAGTCGGCCGTGCGCCAGATTCTCAAGGCCGGCGCCATGCCGGTGGTGCTGGGCGGCGACCACTCGATCCATGCGCCGGTGATCAAGGCCTTTGAAGGGCATGGGCCGATCCACATCGTGCACTTCGATGCCCACCTGGACTTCGTCGACGAGCGCCATGGTGTGCGCTACGGCCACGGCAGCCCCCTGCGCCGCGCCTCGGAGCTGGACCACATCGTCGGCATGACCCAGATGGGCATCCGCAACGTGTCGTCCTCCAACCGCGATGACTACGATGCCGCGCGCGACGCCGGCTCGCAGATCCTTTCGGTACGCGACGTGCGCCGCCTGGGTTGTGAAGGCGTGATGGCGAAAATCCCCGAAGGCCGCGACTACTACATCACCATCGACATCGATGGTTTCGACCCGTCCATCGCCCCAGGCACCGGCACACCGAGCCATGGCGGATTCTTCTACTACGAAGTGCTGGAGATCATCCAGGCGCTGGCCCGGCGCAGCCAGGGGCGGATCGTCGGCATGGACCTGGTGGAAGTGGCCCCGGCCTACGACCCGGCAGGCGTGACCTCGATTCTTGCCGCGCAGTTGCTGATGAACAGCATCGGCTTCATCTTCCACGCGCGCGCCAACGCCCGCTGATCCGGAGACTGTACCGTGGACAACAAGGTAAAAGCCTACCTGCAGGCCTTCGGGGTTTCAGAGGCCACCCAGCGTTTTCTCAGCAAGCCTCAGCGTATGTTCATCGGCGGTGCCTGGCTGGAGGCCAGTGATGGTGCCAGCGCCGAGGTCATCGAGCCGGCCACCGAGGGCGTGCTGACGCGCATCCCCATGGGCACCCCGGACGACCTGGACCGTGCGGTGCGTGCCGCCCGCGCGCAATTCGATGGCGGCCCGTGGAGCCAGCTCAAGCCGCTGGAGCGCGAGCGCCTGATTCATCGCCTGGCCGACCTGGTCGAGGCTAATGGCGACGAGCTGGCGCAGATCGAGTCGATCGACATGGGCAAGTCGGTCGCCCAGGCCCGTGCCGTGGACATTCAGGGCACCGTCGATACGCTGCGCTACTTTGCCGGCTGGGCCAGCAAGATCCATGGGCGTACCGTCGAGCCCTCGCTGCCGGGCAACTACCTGGCCTATACCCGCAAGGAGGCCGTCGGCGTGGTAGGGGCCATCGTGCCCTGGAACTTCCCCCTGCAAACCATGGCCTGGAAGCTCGGCGCGGCGCTGGCGACCGGCTGCACCGTGGTGGTCAAACCGGCGGAGCTGACCTCACTGTCGGCCTTGCGCTTTGCCGAGCTGGTGCAGGCGTCGGGCATCCCCGACGGTGTGCTGAACATTGTCACCGGGCGCGGCAGCGTGGTGGGCACGGCGATGTCCAGCCACCCGGGCATCGACAAGCTGAGCTTTACCGGTTCGACCCCGGTGGGCTGCTCGGTGGGCAAGGCGGCGATGGACCAGATGAAGCGCCTGACCCTGGAACTGGGCGGCAAGTCGCCGGTGATCGTGTTCGCCGATGCCGATATCTCTGCTGCGGCCGAGGCGGTCGCCAACGGTGTGTTCTTCAACTCGGGGCAGGTGTGCGATGCCGGTACCCGTGCTTATGTCGAGCGCAGTGTCTACCCGGCCTTCCTCGAAGCGCTGGCGCGCTACACGGCGACGTTGAAGATCGCCCCGGGGCTGGACCCGGACTGCTTCATCAGCCCCATGGTGTCGCGCCAGCAACAGCAGCGGGTGCTGGAATACATCGCCCTGGGCAAGGCCGAAGGGGCGCAGGTGTATTACGGCGGTGAGCCGGTCGAGGGCGCTGGCTTCTTCGTGCAGCCGACCATCTTTGCCCACTGCACCAACGACATGCGCATCGTCCGTGAGGAAATCTTCGGGCCGGTGCTGGTAACCATGCCCTTCGACGCCGAGGAGCAGGCGCTGGCGCTGGCCAACGATTCGCAGTACGGCCTGGCGGCGGCTATCTACTCCAACGACCTGGGCAAGGTTCACGGGCTGATCCCGCGCCTGAGTGCCGGCACGGTCTACGTCAATGCCCATAGCACGCTCGACCCGTCCATGCCGTTCGGTGGCTACAAGCAGTCGGGCTATGGCAAGGACATGGGCGCCGAACAACTGGAGTTTCTGCTGGAGACCAAGGCGGTCTGGATCACCTTGCCCTGAGGAACAGGGCCGGCCTGCGTCGCCTGGTTTGGCGAGCGACGCAGGCAACACGAACGCATCGAATTTCAAGAACAAGAACCCGTCGAGGTGATGCCCATGAACAGCCAAGTGGATACCGAGCGTGCACAAGACCTGGAACGGCGCCTGCGCGCCTATGAAGAACTGGAGGGCAGGGCGCACTGGCCCGGCGCGCTGAAGGCAACGGACGTCATCGCCCTTGCCGTACTGACCCTGGTCATGGTGGTCGGCGCGTATGTGCTGGGGGGCCAGCCATGAGCCGGGCCAGAGAGCAGGAATTTCGCCTGGCCGCCGAACGCGGCGACACGCCCTTGCTGCCGGGTGAACGGGTCTGGGGCTTCTGGGGCTATGCCTACGCCAACTCGGCGTTGGCGGTGGCCACCTGGGTGTTTTTGATCGGCGGTGCCACCGCGCTGTTCGTCGGGCCGTTGCAAGGGATTGCCGCGATCATCATCGGCAACATCATCGGCGTGGTACTGGCGGCATCGTCCACCTGCCTGCCGTGTGGCAAATATGGCGTCGAGCAGTTCACCTTCCTGCGCAGCATGTTCGGCGTCAATGGCAGCCGCCTGGTGTACATCCTCTCGGTGGTGATACTGACCATGGGCTGGCTGGCGGTGCTGGGGTTGATGTGCGGGCGGGCGCTGGACAACCTGGAAACCCTGGTACAGCACAGCGAGCCCGACGCCGGCGACTGGCTGGTGACCGCCGGGGCCCTGCTGGCCATCGTGCTGGCGGCGCTGGTGGCCATGCGCGGGCCCGACATGATCCGCCGCCTGAGCGCGGTGATCGCGCCCAGCCTGATCCTGATCATGCTGGCGCTGATGTACTTCATCTCCCGCCGTTACAGCTTCGGCGAACTGTTGGCGATGCCGCCTTTGCAGCCACCCTTCGAAAACCCGCACGTCAACTTCATGATCGCGGTGGAAATCAACATCGCCGCAGGGTTCTCCTGGTGGCCCTACATCGGCAACCTGTCGCGCCTGTGCAGCAACCAGCGCACGGCCTTCTGGCCCAACCTGGTGGGCATCTTCGGCGCCGCTTCGCTGGGCGAGTCGGTCAGCCTGTTCGCCGCCACCACCCTGGGCAGCAGCGACCCTACGGCCTGGATGCGGCTGGCCGGCGGCATGACCTTCGGCGTCATCGCCCTGAGCTTCCTGGCGCTGGCCAACCTGACCGGCATGGTCAACATCCTCTACACCGCGGTGATCGGCCTGCGGCAACTGGCCGGGGAGCGTTTGCGCAGCCTGGGCTGGGGGGTATTGATCGGGCTGTTCTGCATCATACCGGTGGTAATCGTGCTGTTGGCCCCGGGTATCTACGACGGCTTCTTCATCTTCCTGGTGTGGACCTCGGCACTGAACAGCGCCCTGGCCGGCATTGGCATTGCCGATTACTTCTTCCTGCGCAAGCAGCGCCTGAACCTACGCCATCTGTATGCCGAGCAAAGCGGCTCGCCGCTGCGCTTCTGCAAGGGTTTCAACCCCATCGCGCTGCTGGCGCTGGTGGCAGGCTTTGCCATCTACGTGGTGGTGTTCAACCCGCAGACCCTGGCCCATACCGACTTCTTCACCTTCGCCACCGCCTCGCTGCCGTCCTGCCTGTTGGCCGGGCTGGTGCATTACGGGCTGACCCGTCTGCTGGCTACGCGCCTGGGCTGGGGCGGCTACCCAAAGGGCAATGAACGCACCATCGAGGCCGCAGGCCTTCGCGTACAGGACTAGAACAATGAACAAACGATACGACTACATCATCATCGGCGCAGGCTCTGCCGGCTGCGTCCTGGCCAACCGCCTCAGCGAAGACCCTGCCACCACGGTGCTGGTGCTGGAGTTCGGCGGCAGCGACCGCAGTGTGCTGATCCAGATGCCCAGTGCGTTTTCCTTGCCGATGAACACCAAGAAGTACAACTGGCGCTACGAGACCGCCGCCGAAACCCACCTGGACGGCCGACGCCTGCACTGCCCAAGGGGCAAGGTGCTGGGTGGGTCGTCCTCGATCAACGGCCTGGTCTACATCCGTGGCCATGCCTGCGACTTCGATGAGTGGGAAAGCCTGGGCGCGAACGGCTGGGGTTATCGCAACTGCCTGCCGTACTTCAAGCGCGCCGAAAATTTCAAGTTCGGCGGCGACGACTACCGTGGTGGCGCCGGGCCGCTCGCCACCAACAACGGCAACAACATGCAGAACCCGCTGTACGGCGCCTGGATAGAAGCCGGTGCCGAGGCCGGCTACATCAAGACCGACGACTGCAATGGCTACATGCAGGAAGGCTTCGGCGCCATGCACATGACCGTGAAGGACGGGGTGCGCTGGTCCACCGCCAATGCCTACCTGCGCCCGGCCATGAGCCGGCCGAACCTGACCGTCGTGACCCACGCCATGACCCGGCGCATCTTGCTCGATGGCAAGCGGGCGGTGGGGGTCGAGTACGACGAAGGCGGCCAGACCCACACGGTTCATTGCAGCCGCGAAGTGCTGGTGGCATCCGGCCCGATCGGCTCGCCGCACCTGCTGCAGCGCTCGGGTATCGGCCCCGAGGCGGTGCTGAAAAAGGCCGGGATCAAGGTGCTTCATGCCCTGCCGGGTGTGGGCGAGAACCTGCAGGACCACTCGGAAATCTACATCCAGTACGCCTGCAAGGAGCCGGTGACGCTCAACGGCAAGATGGGCCTGCTGGGCAAGGCGATGATCGGCCTGCGCTGGTTGCTGTTCAAAGATGGCCTGGGCGCCAGCAACCATTTTGAGGCAGGTGGTTTCATCCGCTCGGCCAAGGGGCTGCGCTGGCCGGACATTCAGTTCCACTTCCTGCCGGCGGCGATGCGCTATGACGGCGACAAACCCTTCAAAGGCCATGGTTTCATGGTGCTGACCGGGCCGAACAAACCCAAGAGCCGCGGGCATGTGCGGGCGCTGTCGGCCGACCCTTACCAGCACCCGGAAATCCGCTTCAACTACCTGCAACGTGAAGAGGACCGCGAGGGTTTCCGCCGCTGCGTGCGCCTGACCCGCGAGATCATTGCCCAGCCGGCGATGGACCGTTTCCGCGGCGAGGAGCTGGCGCCCGGGCCGCAGGTGCAGACCGATGAGCAGATCGATGCCTTCGTGCGTGCCAACATGGAAAGCACCATGCACCCCTGCGGCTCGTGCCGCATGGGCGAGGACGACATGGCGGTGGTCGACTCGGCGTTGCGTGTGCACGGCTTGCAGGGGCTGCGGGTGATCGACTCGTCGGTGTTCCCGAGCGAGCCCAATGGCAACCTCAATGCGCCGACCATCATGCTCGCCGAGCGCGCTGCCGACCTGGTGCGCGGGCGCGAGCCGCTGGCGCCGGCCGATGTGCCGGTCGGGTTGGTAGAGGATTGGCAGGATCAACAGCGCAGCCGCGCACCACGGCGCGAGGTGCGCACAGGTTGAAACATCCCTAGTACGGACTTGGCACCGGCTTCGCCGGTATTCGCGGGGGCACACCTGTTTTAGACGCGAAAGCGAGGCTTGGACTGATAGCGCTCCATTGTAGTGATATCAATACAGCGCAGGGCAGGGCACGGTATACGACGCTTCGGTGTCGTACACCGTGCCCTTTAGCCTTGCCACTGGAGTGGCTTCATTACAGTGGCAAAAGTTGATAGTTGCACAGAACCCCGTGTTTAGTGGCCTGTACTCCTTGGCACAGTCCTTGCTGATTCCCTTGTGCTCGTCCGGATGTTTCACGGCATATCCGGCCAGAAAGTTGAACTTGTGACGTTATAAAAACAATTAAACTAGCAAGGTAAATAACAATGAATAACCTGCCGCAGGGTCACTGTCCGCCTGAGGGTGACACGCACGAACTCAAGCGTAATCTTTCCAACCGCCACATCCAGTTGATCGCCATCGGCGGTGCGATTGGCACCGGCCTGTTCATGGGCTCTGGCAAGACCATCAGCCTGGCTGGGCCTTCGATCATCTTCGTCTACATGATCATCGGCTTCATGCTGTTTTTCGTCATGCGGGCCATGGGCGAACTGCTCTTGTCCAACTTGCAGTACAAGTCGTTCATCGATTTTTCCGCCGATTTGTTAGGCCCGTGGGCAGGCTTTTTCACGGGCTGGACTTACTGGTTTTGCTGGATCGTCACCGGGATTGCCGATGTGATCGCCATTTCCGCCTATTCACAATTCTGGTTCCCGGATATTCCCTTGTGGTTGCCGGCGCTGGGCTGCGTCGGGCTGTTGCTGAGCCTCAACCTGATGACGGTGAAGATGTTCGGTGAACTGGAGTTCTGGTTCGCCATGATCAAGATCGTGGCCATTTGCGCATTGGTCTGCACTGGGGTGTACATGGTGGCGGCAGCCTACCAGTCGCCCGCTGGCAACGTCGCCACGCTGGCCAACCTGTGGAACGACGACGGGATGTTCCCCCATGGCCTCATGGGCTTCTTCGCCGGCTTCCAGATTGCGGTGTTCGCCTTCGTCGGCATCGAGCTGGTCGGCACCACGGCTGCCGAAACCAAGAACCCGGAACGCAACCTGCCGCGGGCCATCAACTCCATTCCGCTGCGCATCATCGTCTTCTACGTGCTGGCGTTGATCGCCATCATGGCCGTTACCCCCTGGCGAGATGTGGTGGCCAACAAGAGCCCCTTCGTCGAGCTGTTCGTGCTGGCCGGGCTACCCGCCGCAGCGGGCATCATCAACTTCGTGGTGCTGACGTCAGCGGCGTCTTCGGCCAACAGCGGCGTGTTCTCGACCAGCCGCATGCTCTACGGCCTGGCGATGGAAGGTGATGCACCGGGCACGTTCAGCGCACTGTCGCGCCGCGCCGTGCCGTCCAACGGCCTGATCTTCTCTTGTGTGTGCCTGACCGCTGGTGCGCTGGTGATCTACCTGGTGCCCAACATGCTCGACGCCTTCACCCTGATCACCACGGTGTCGGCCCTGCTGTTCATGTTCGTCTGGTCGATGATCCTGCTGTCGTACCTGGCGTACCGCAAGCAGCGCGACCACCTGCACCGTGCGTCGAAATTCAAGATGCCGGGCGGCACCATCATGTGCTGGGTGTGCCTGGCGTTCTTCGCCTTCATCCTCGGCTTGCTGGCCCTGGAAGCGGACACCCGCATGGCGTTGTTCGCCATGCCGGTGTGGTTCGCGCTGCTGGGCCTGTTCTACCGGTCCATCCGCCAGAAAAAACAGGGGAACAGCGCGTTGTCCTTCGAAGCGGATTGATCGCCAACGTCACGTTTACCCAGGGGGACAGCGCAGGGTGCGCCGTCCCCCTGTTGTCGTTTTGCCAACCAGGGAATCACGATGAGAATCCACGTCACCTTCATCGACCGCGTCGGCATCACCCAGGAAATCCTGGCACTGCTGGGGGCGCGCAACCTCAACCTGGATGCGGTGGAAATGATCCCGCCCAACGTCTACATCGACGCCCCGGCGCTGCAGCAGGCAGTGCTGGACGAACTGCATGCTGCGCTGTTGCGGGTGGCCGGTGTGCAGGCGGTCAAGCTGGTCGACTTCCTGCCCGGCCATCGCCGACGCCTGCAACTGGAGGCGCTGCTGGCGGCGATGAGTGACCCGGTGCTGGCGGTGGACGCTGGCGGCCATGTGCTGCTGGCCAACCCTACGCTGGTCAGCCTGATTGGCCGCGAGCCGGCCGGTGAGCCGTTGTCGCGGCTGTTTGCCGAGGCAGACCTGGCGCAAACCTTGATCGACAAGGGCTTTCGCCTGCCCATGTGCGAGGTGGGTTTCCAGGGCCAGGCGCTGTTGCTGGAAGCCACGCCCATCAGTGGCGGTGCCGAGGCCCTGGTCGGCGGCCTGCTCACCCTTTACCCGCCAAGCCGCATCGGCGAGCGCCTGGCGTCGTTGCTGCACGACCCTGGTGAAGGGCTGGACGGGCTGCTCGGTGACTCGACCGCGCTCAAGGAACTCAAGGTGCGCCTGCACAAAGTGGCCGGCCTTGAAGCGCCGCTGCTGATCCAGGGTGAGACAGGCACCGGCAAGGAGCTGGTCGCCCGTGCCTGCCATGCCCTCAGCGCCCGGCGTGATGCGTCGTTTCTGGCGCTCAACTGTGCTGCACTGCCAGAGAGCCTGGCCGAAAGCGAACTGTTCGGCTACGCCGCCGGCGCCTTCACTGGCGCACAGCGCGGCGGCAAGCCTGGCCTGCTGGAGCTGGGCGATGGCGGTACGGTGTTTCTCGATGAGGTGGGGGAGATGTCGCCCTACCTGCAGGCCAAGCTGTTGCGTTTTCTCAATGACGGCAGCTTCCGTCGGGTGGGCGGCGGCGGTGAGGTGCGGGTGAATGTCCGGGTGGTCTGTGCGACCCACCGCAACCTGGAAAACATGGTGCTCGAAGGCAGCTTTCGCGAAGACCTCTACTACCGCCTCAACGTGCTCAACCTGAAGGTGCCGCCCTTGCGCGAGCGTGGCAAGGACATCCTGCTGCTGGCCGAGCACTTCCTGCGCCAGGCCTGCGCGCAGATCCAGCGCTCGCCCTGCCGGCTGGCGCTGGCCACCCACCCGTTGCTGCTGGGCAACCGCTGGGCGGGCAACGTGCGCCAGTTGCAGAACGTGGTGTTCCGTGCGGCAGCCATCAGCGAAGGGGAGGTGATCGACTGCGACGACCTGGAACTGGCCGGCACCGCCTTGAGCAGCCAGCAGCCTGACGCCCAAGCGGTCATCAGCCTGGAAGCGGCGGTGCAGGGGTTTGAAAAGTCCTTGCTGGAAAACCTGTATGCGACGTACCCCTCGACCCGGCAATTGGCTGCGCGCCTGCAGACCTCGCACACGGCTATCGGCCAGCGCTTGCGCAAATACGGCATCGCCAGCCGGCCCTCGTAGCCGCCCTGGTGCCAATACGTTCCAGTGGAGTGAATGCACTCCACTGGAACGGGGCCCCCACATTCATTGGCACGCCCCTTCAAGGGTGCCTCTCGGCGCGACGCGCTGGAGTTGTTTCGTTCCGCAGAAGCCGTTTGAAAATGATCCAAAATTTCAACTAACTTGTTGAAATTAAAGGATTTATACAAGTTGGCATCGCCCTTGCTCTTGTAGTTTCAGTCCTGGACCGGGACCTACCTGATAACAAGAGAGGAAGACCCATGAGCACGCTGCGTTTTACCCCCGAGCACGAATGGCTGCGTCTGGAAGCGACTGGCGAGTTGACCGTCGGCATCACCACCTATGCCCAGGAGGCGCTGGGTGACGTGGTGTTCGTGCAGTTGCCGGAGCCGGGCGAGTACGCCGAGGGCAATGAAGTCGCGGTGCTGGAGTCGGTGAAGGCCGCCAGCAACATCAGCATGCCCCTGAACGGTAGCGTGGTGGCGGTCAACCAAGCCCTGGCCGACGACCCGGAACTGGTCAATGCCTCACCGATGCAGGACGGCTGGTTCTTCCGCATCCAGGTCGCCAACCTCGCCGACCTCGACACCTTGATGGACCAGGAAGGCTATGAGTGCTTCCTGGCCGACAACGCCTGAACCAGGGTATCGACATGACCAACGCACCTGTCGCATTGACCACGGATAACGCGTTCATCGCACGTCACATCGGCCCTCGCGAGCACGACATCGAGGCGATGCTGGCGCTGACCGGCCACGACACCCTGGATGCCCTGATCGACAGCGTCATCCCCGACAGCATCAAGGGCACCAGCGTGCTCGCGCTGAGCAAAGGGCAGGGCGAGGCTGAAGCCCTGGCAGCACTCAAGGCCATCGCCGCGAAGAACCAGCTGTTTCGCAACCACATCGGCCAAGGTTACTACCCGTGCCATACGCCGACGCCGATCCTGCGCAACCTGCTGGAAAACCCGGCCTGGTACACCGCGTACACGCCTTACCAGCCAGAGATTTCTCAAGGCCGCCTGGAAGCGCTGCTCAATTTCCAGACCCTGGTCAGCGACCTCACCGGCATGCAGATCGCCAACGCCTCCTTGCTCGACGAGGCCACCGCCGCCGCCGAAGCCATGACCTTCTGCAAACGCCTGGCCAAGAGCAAGGCGCCGGCGTTCTTTGCCTCCCGCCATTGCCACCCGCAGACCCTCGACGTGCTGCGCACCCGCGCCCAACCCCTGGGCATAGAAGTGGTCATCGGTGATGAAGCGGCGCTGTTGGGGCAAAGCCTTGAGCCATACTTCGGCCTGCTGCTGCAGTACCCGGCCAGCACCGGCGCCATCGCCGACCACCGCAGCCTGGTAGCACGCGCCCATGCCGTCGGTGCGTTGGTGGCGGTGTCTGCCGACCTGCTGGCGTTGACCTTGCTGACCCCACCGGGTGAATTTGATGCCGATGTGGTGCTGGGCAGCGCTCAGCGCTTCGGCGTGCCGCTGGGCTTCGGTGGCCCGCACGCGGCGTATTTTGCAACCCGCGATGCGTTCAAGCGCGACATGCCTGGCCGCCTGGTCGGTGTGTCCATCGACCGCTTCGGCAACCCGGCCCTGCGCCTGGCCATGCAGACCCGCGAGCAACACATCCGTCGTGAGAAGGCGACCAGCAACATCTGCACCGCGCAGGTGCTGCTGGCCAACATTGCCAGCATGTATGCGGTCTACCATGGCCCCGCCGGGCTGGCGCAGATTGCCCGGCGGGTTCACCGCCTGACCGCGATCCTGGTGCAAGGGCTGCAGCAGCTTGGGCACCTGGTGGAGCAGGCGCACTTCTTCGACACCGTCAGCGTGGTGACTGCCCAGCCTGTGGCCGAGGTGCTGGCCGCCGCCCAGGGTGCGCAGTTGAACTTGCGCCTGATTGACCAGACCCGCGTCGGCCTGTCGCTGGATGAAACCTGCGAGCAGGCCAGTGTCGAGGCCTTGTGGCAGGTGTTCGCCGCCCCTGGCCAGGCGCTGCCCGATTTCGCCGCCCTGGCCGCTGACAGTGGCGATCGCCTGCCGGCGCAACTGCTGCGCGAAACCGCGTTCCTGCAGCACCCGGTGTTCAACCGCTACCACTCTGAAACAGAGCTGATGCGCTACCTGCGTAGCCTGGCCGACAAGGACCTGGCCCTGGACCGCACCATGATCGCGCTGGGCTCGTGCACCATGAAGCTCAACGCCGCCAGTGAGATGATCCCGATCACCTGGCCCGAGTTCGGCAACCTGCACCCGTTCGCCCCGGCCGAACAGTCACTCGGTTACCGCCAGTTGACCGATGAACTGCAGGCCATGCTCTGCGAGGCCACCGGTTATGACGCAATGTCGCTGCAGCCCAACGCCGGCTCCCAAGGTGAATACGCAGGCCTGTTGGCCATCCGCGCCTACCATGCCAGCCGCGGCGAAGCGGGCCGCGATGTGTGCCTGATCCCGTCGTCGGCCCATGGCACCAACCCGGCCACGGCACAGATGGCCGGCATGCGTGTGGTGGTGGTCAACTGCGACGAGCGTGGCAACGTCGATGTGGCCGACCTGCAAGCCAAGGCCGAGCAGCACCGCGACCAGTTGGCCGCGCTGATGATCACCTACCCCTCGACCCATGGCGTGTTCGAAGCGGGGATCACCCGCATCTGCGACATCATCCATGCGCACGGCGGCCAGGTGTACCTGGACGGCGCCAACATGAACGCCATGGTCGGTCTCTGCGCGCCGGGCAAGTTCGGTGGTGACGTGTCGCACCTGAACCTGCACAAGACCTTCTGCATCCCCCACGGCGGCGGCGGCCCCGGGGTCGGCCCGATCGGTGTCAAAGCGCACCTGGCGCCGTTCCTGCCCGGCCACGCGCACATGGCGCACAAAGAGGGCGCTGTCTGCGCGGCGCCTTATGGCAGCGCGAGCATCCTGCCGATCACCTGGATGTACATCCGCATGATGGGTGGGGAAGGGCTCAAGCGTGCCTCGCAGCTGGCCATTCTGAGTGCCAACTACATTGCCCGGCGCCTGGAGGAGCACTACCCGGTGCTGTACACCGGCGAGAACGGCCTGGTGGCCCACGAGTGCATCCTTGACCTGCGCCCGCTAAAGGACAGCAGTGGCATCAGCGTCGAAGACGTGGCCAAGCGCCTGATCGATTTCGGCTTCCACGCCCCGACCATGTCCTTCCCTGTGGCGGGCACGTTGATGGTCGAGCCGACCGAGAGTGAGTCCAAGGAAGAGCTCGACCGCTTCTGCGAGGCCATGATCTGCATCCGTGAGGAGATCCGCGCGGTGGAAAACGGCACCCTCGACAAGCTCGACAACCCGCTGAAGAACGCACCGCACACCGCCAGCGAACTGGTCGGCGAATGGCCCCATCGCTATGCCCGCGAGCTGGCGGTGTACCCGCTGCCAGCGCTGCGCGATAACAAGTACTGGCCGCCGGTGGGGCGCGTGGACAACGTCTACGGTGACCGCAACCTGGCGTGCGCCTGCCCACCCCTGTCGCTCTACCAGGATGCCTGACTGCTCGGGCCCGGACCCGGTCCGGGCCTTGCCTGCCCACAACAACAAGGAAGCACACGCATGTTCCATAAAAGCCTGACCCTGTCCGATTTCGACCCTGTGCTGCATGCGGCCATCAGCCGCGAAGTGCAGCGCCAGGAAGACCATATCGAGCTGATCGCCTCGGAGAACTACACCAGCCCGCAAGTGATGCAGGCCCAGGGCACCGAGCTGACCAACAAGTACGCCGAAGGCTACCCGGGCAAGCGCTACTACGGCGGCTGCGAACACGTCGATGTGGTTGAACAGTTGGCCATCGAACGTGCCAAGCAGCTGTTCGGTGCCGATTACGCCAACGTCCAGCCGCACTCTGGCTCTTCCGCCAACAGCGCGGTGTACCTGGCCCTGCTGCAAGCTGGCGATACCCTCCTGGGCATGAGCCTGGCCCACGGCGGCCACCTGACCCACGGCGCCAAGGTGTCGTCTTCGGGCAAGCTGTATAACGCTGTGCAGTACGGCATCAACACCGACACCGGCC
>NZ_JABWRV010000041.1:0-29936 GCF_014269105.1 Pseudomonas sp. SWRI77
AACGATGCATCGCCGATGGTAGTGTGGGGTCTCCCCATGTGAGAGTAGGTCATCGTCAAGATTCATTTCGCAAAACCCCTATCTGCGCAAGCAGGTAGGGGTTTTGTCTTTTCCGGCTTGCACTCTCTATCGCGCTGCCGGGCACCCGACAATGAAATCTGCGTCATCTATGCCTGATCAATCGCGGGGTAGTGCTACCCTCGCGGAAATACTCAGCATGGATACCCATCATGGAAATGAACTGGCACCAGGCCCTGCAAGAGAGTCTGAGCTGGCTTGCAATTGCCTCGTTCATCACCTTGGTCTGCTTCACCGCAGCCGCCACACTGGCAGTACGCTATACCCGCTGGGGCAGCCAGTTCTGGCAGCTTGCCGGGGCATATTTCAGCTTCAGGCGCAGCTGGCGGCCGTTGTTGGTGTTTGCCTTGCTACTGGTGCTGACACTGTTCTCGGTGCGTCTGAACGTGCTGTTCTCGTTCTGGTACAACGGGTTCTACAGTGCCCTGCAAGGCCTCGACCAGAATGCCTTCTGGTACCTGCTTGGGGTATTTGCGGTGCTGGCGACCATTCACGTATTGCGCTCGCTGTTCACGTTCTACGTGACACAGGCTTTCAGCATTCAATGGCGAGTCTGGCTCACCGAGCGCTTGACCCGCGACTGGATGCATGGCGATGCCTATTACCGTAGTCAGTTCCTCGCTGAGCCGGTAGATAACCCTGACCAACGTATCGAGCTGGACGTAAACGCGTTCGTCAGCAGCTCGGTGTCGCTTGCGCTCGGCGCGGTCAGCGCGCTGGTCTCGCTGGTAGCCTTCACTGGCATCCTCTGGGGGTTGTCGGCGCCGCTTGAAGTGGCGGGGTACGAGGTACCACGGGCGATGGTCTTCGCCGTGTACCTGTATGTGATCGTCGCCACCTGGATCGCTTTTCGTCTCGGGCGCCCGCTGATTCGCCTGAACTTCCTCAACGAAAAACTCACCGCCAACTTCCGTTACGCCCTGATGCGTCTGCGCGAAAATGCCGAGAACATTGCCTTCTACCAGGGCGCGGATGTCGAGCGGGGTACGTTGTTGGGCCGCTTTGGCGCATTGATCGTCAACGCGTGGGCACTGGTCTTCCGAAACCTCAAGTTCAGCGGCTTCAACCTGGGCATCAGCCAGGTCGCCGTAGTGTTCCCGTTCATCCTCCAGGCGCCGCGCTTCTTCAGTGGCGCAATCAAGCTGGGTGACGTCATGCAGACCTCCCAGGCATTTGGCCAAGTGCAGGATTCGTTGTCTTTCTTCCGTGAGTCCTACGATGCGTTTGCCCAATACCGTGCCACCCTCGATCGTTTGACCGGCTTCCTGGATGCCAACGAGCAGGCCAGTTCACTGCCGCGCGTCAACACCGAGGAACAGGCGCACGCCCTGGATATCACCCGTTTGCAGGTGCTTCGCCCCGATGGCCATCACCTGATCGCCGACCTCGCCCTGAGCCTGCGTGCCGGTCAGGCGCTGTTGATCAAAGGGCCGTCGGGTAGCGGTAAAACCACCTTGTTGCGCGCCCTGGCGGGCCTCTGGCCATACGCCGAAGGTGAGGTGAAACGGCCTACGGGGCATCAGGCGTTGTTCCTGTCGCAGCGGCCCTACCTGCCGTTGGGTGACCTGCGTACCATCATCGCCTACCCCTCGGCCAGCGTGCCCGAGGACGAAGCGCGCATGCAGCAGGCTTTGCGCCAAGTCAACCTGGCCCACCTTGCCGAGCGCCTAGATGTCAGTTGTGACTGGTCGCACATACTCTCGGTCGGTGAACAACAACGCCTGGCGTTTGCCCGCGTGCTGTTCAACCAGCCCCAGGTGGTGTTTCTCGACGAGTCCACCTCGGCAATGGATGAAGGGCTGGAGCATGCGCTGTATGCGCTGTTGCGCAGCGAAATGCCAGGCACCTTGCTGGTCAGTGTCGGCCACCGCAGTACCTTGGCGGCGTTCCACACCCACCGCCTGGAAGTGGATGGGCATGGGGGGTGGTCAGTACAGGAGCAGCACCCGGCGCAGGTTCCGGTTTAGCGACATTGCACACGCGGATAACGGCAAGACGACGTCAGGGCTGGTGCTCGGTATGCTGCATCACGATCAACTCGGCACCGTCGTTGCGCACATTCCCTACGTCCTTGCCCACCGCAAACCACTCGAACGCCTCCACCGGCAGGCATCGCTCCCGCGCCAGGCGTTCGGCTTGTGTGGCTGGCACATCAGCGTCAATCCACGCGCGCGCGTCCGCCGGCCCCAGCACCAGAGGCCGGCGGTCATGGATGTCGACCATTCCCTCATCACTGGCGGCGGTGATGATCACGAAGCCATCGCCCTCGCTGGGCGCCAGCCCCGTGTGCACTTCGGCCAACGCGGCCATGAACATCGGCGCGCGGCTTTTCAGGCGGATGTAATAGGGCTGCTTGCGCTTGGCATCGTGCGGGTCGGCCACCCATTCGTACCAACCATCCGCCATTACCAAGGCCCGCCCCTGAGGCCACAGAGCCTTGAAGAACTTGCCGGTGGTCACTGTCTCGACCCGCGCATTGATGGGGGCCGGGTGTTTGCGAGTGGCCCAGAAAGGTGCCCAGCCCCAGTGGCAAGGGTCGATGCGCAGGCCGTGCTCGGCATTGTGCAGGATCAGCACCCGGCTGCCGGGGGCAACGTTGTAGCGTCCGATTGGCAGGTTGTCGTAGCCGCTTATTACGTCCTGTTCGGCGTCCAGTTCACGCAGGTAATCGGCCAGGCCCTGATATTGAGCGAAGCGTCCGCACATGGCATCTACCCCCACTTGTCGAAATTTCCTACGCCGAAATTGACCTGATACTCAGCAGGTCGATACTGTATCTATATACAGTTAATTTCAAGGCCGTGCCATGACATCCATCCTGGGCCCCATCACCTGCGGTAGCGGTGTTGTTCCACGTTATCTGTTCCGTATCCCGGCAGGCTTTCCGTCACCGGCGGCGGATCACATGGAGCAGCCCATTTCGCTGGACGAACTGTTCAACCTGCGCGCCCCGCACATGTATCTGGTCAGGATAGACGGCGACAGCATGCAGGGCGCCGGGATCTTCGACGGCGACCTGGTGCTGGTCGACCGCTCCCTCGAAGCGCGGCATGGCCAGATCGTGATCGCTGCGGTCAATGGCGAGCCGCTGTGCAAGCGGCTGCACCGCATTGGCGGGCAGGTGGCGTTGCGCTCGGAGAATCCGCGTTACCCGCCGAGGTACATCCTCGAAGGCGACGAGTTGACGATCTGGGGCGTGGTGACGTTCAGCGTCCGCAGCCATGACCTGAAATAGCGGCGCAGCCCGTTCAGCGCAGCAGGCCAAGCCCTGCAAAGGTAGCCCCGGCGCACACTGCGTGGGATCTTCGGCAAGGCCTTGGCGGTGGCCATGTGCTGGGGTTTCTCGACGCTGCGCATCGCGGGGCCTCGGCCTGGTGGCTACGTTCGAAACTGTAGGAGCCCTGGCCCAGGATGCAAATCGGATGAGCGGGTCGCAGCATCCGCGCAGCGATGTGTTTAACTGTATATAAATACAGTATTTGTGTTGCCGCCCGATGAATCCTTCTCCCGTTTTCGCCCTGATCGATTGCAACAGCTTCTACGCCAGTTGCGAGCGTGTGTTCCGCCCCGATCTGTTGCGCACACCCATCGTCGTGTTGAGCAACAACGACGGCTGCATCATCGCCCGCAGCGCCGAGGCCAAGCAGTGGGTGAAGATGGGCCAGCCGTATTATCAGGTGAAGGAGCTGCTGCACCGCCATGGTGTCGTGGCTTTTTCATCCAACTACGCGCTGTACGGCGACATGAGCCAGCGCGTAATGACGGTAATCGAAGGCATGGTCCCGGCACTGGAGGTGTATTCCATCGACGAAGCTTTCGCGGACCTGGCCGGCGTGCCTGGCGACCTCGACTACCTTGGCCGTTGCATTCGCGAGCGGGTGCTCAAGCACACCGGCATCCCTGTGGGCGTTGGCATCGCCGGCACCAAGACCCTGGCCAAGCTGGCCAACCATGCGGCCAAGCGCTGGGCGGTGCACAGCGGCGGGGTGGTCGACCTGCGGGTTGCGTCGCATCGTGAGTGGGTGCTGAAAAAGTGCGACGTGTCCGAGGTCTGGGGCATCGGCAAGCGCCTCACCGCGCATCTGCAGGGCTTGGGCATCCGCACGGCCTGGGACCTGTCCCGCGCCGAGCCGGGCTTGTTGCGCAAGACCTTCAGCGTGGTGGTGGAAAAGACCGCGCGCGAACTGGCCGGCACGCCGTGCCTGCAACTGCAGGACATCGATCCGCCACGCCAGGAAATCTGTTGCAGCCGTATGTTCGGCCAGCGCCTGACCGAACTGGCGCCCATCAAGGAAGCAGTAGCCACCTACGTGATGCGCGCCTCGGAGAAGTTGCGTGGCCAGGGTTCACTGGCGAGCAAGATGCGTGTCAGCATCCGTACCGGCATGTTCAACCCGGACGAAGCCAAGTATGCCAATGGCGTGGTGGTGCAGTTGCCATACCCTACCGATGACGTGCGGCTGCTCACGCGCATGGCCCTGGAGGCAGTGGGCCGGGTGTATCGGCAGGGCTTTCGCTACAGCAAGGCAGAGGTGTTGCTGTTGCAGTTGTGCCGGCGCGGGGAGTTCACCGGCGACTTGTTTACGCCGTCGCAGACGCTGCAGACGGAGCGGGTGATGAGCGTGATCGACGGTGTGAATGCGCGCTGGGGCAGGGGCACGCTGCGCAGTGCGGCGGTGCCGGCGGCGGCGCAATGGGCGATGCGGCGTGAGTTGATGAGCGCAGGCTTTACCACGCAGGTGGATGGGTTGTGGCGGGTAAACCGCGCGCCCACAGCGCGCCGGTGCACCTAAATACTCAAGCGCACCGCCAACGCCGCCAATGTCACCAGCAACACCGGTACCGTCAGCAGTACCCCGACCTTGAAGTAATACCCCCAGCCAATGCTGACCCCTTTGCGCGCCAGCACATGCAGCCCCAGGCTCGACACCACCACCAGCGGCAGGCTGGCGGTGTCGGCGATGAAACCTGCGCCCATCACGTAGGCCAGAGTCGCGGCAGGCGAGAAGCGCAGCGCCAGCAGCATCGGCATGGCGAGGTCTCGATGGGCCAAAGAGGCCGCCACAGAGTAGGGCAAGCTCGGGCGTTTCAGCAAAGTTCCGTTACAAACATGTAAATTTCGTAAATAAGATTTAAACTCATTTGAGAATCACTATATTTACCACCCCTATTGACCTCCACATTGTGTTTGCGAGGGCGGTGGGCGAGGGCTCTCCGGCCTGGCAAGGATGTGCCTTTCGCTCATGAACCGCAGGAGATGTACCGATGCAATCCAGAACCTCACCCAACAGCCTGGCCCTGGCGTTCGTCGCGCTGGCCTCGCCGGCCATGGTCGCGACCGCAGCCCACGCCGAAGAGCAACGCACGGGTGAAGTGCTGGAAGTACCGGTTGCTGAAAATGCCCTGGTCATCCAGGACACCCTCGTCACCGCCGAGCGCGAGGCGCGGCAGGCACTGGGTTCGTCGATCATCACCGAAGAAGACATCAAACGTCACCCCCCGAGCAATGACCTGTCCGAGCTGATCCGTCGCGAGCCTGGGGTCAACCTGACCGGCAACAGCGCCAGCGGTGCGCGCGGCAACAACCGGCAGATCGACCTGCGCGGCATGGGGCCGGAAAACACCTTGATCCTCATCGACGGCAAGCCTTCGAACGCCCGTAACGCCGTGCGCTACGGCTGGAACGGCGACCGCGACACCCGTGGCGAAACCAACTGGGTGCCGGCTGAAGCGGTCGAGCGCATCGAGATCCTGCGCGGGCCGGCGGCGGCGCGTTACGGCTCCGGCGCCATGGGTGGGGTGGTCAACATCATCACCAAGCGCCCGACCGATGAGCTCAAGGGCAGCGTCAGCCTGTACACGCAGATGCCCGAAGACAGCGCTGAGGGTGCCAGCCGCCGCGCCAACTTCAACCTGGGCGGCGGGCTCACCGAAAACCTTGGGTTCCGCCTGTACGGTGGCCTGGCCAAGACCGATGCCGACGACCTGGACATCAACGCCAGCCATGCCAACAGTGCGTTGTCGGCTGGCCGCGAAGGCGTGCGCAACAAGGACATCAACGGCCTGTTGAGCTGGAAGCTCAACGACGAGCACCGCCTCGAAGCCAGCGCCGGCTATAGCCGCCAAGGCAACCTCTACGCCGGCGACACCATGAACAGCAACGGTGGCAGCAATGTCGAGCTGATCTCCAGCCTGTATGGCCACGAGACCAACGTGATGCAACGCAACACCTACGACCTGACGCACCTGGGCGATTTTACCTGGGGTACCAGCAAGACCACCCTGGCCTATGAATACGTGCGCAACTGGCGCCTCAATGAAGGCCTGGCCGGTGGCCCGGAAGGCGCGATCAACGACAGCGGCGCGGCCATGTCGCGGCTGCGCAATACACGCCTGAGCAGCGAAGTGAACCTGCCGTTCGCGATGGGCAGCACCGAACATGTGCTGACCCTTGGGGGGGAGTACCTGTACGAGTCGCTGAACGATCAGGGCTCGTTCCGCCCGCAGAGTTTCGACCCGAGCGGCGGTGGCAACGACGCGATCAACGGCTTCGATCGCAGCAACTCGAAGATGACCGCCAAGAGCTACGCGCTGTTCGTCGAAGACAACATCATTGTTGGCGACACCACCGTCACCCCGGGCTTGCGCTTCGACCACCACGAAACCTTCGGCGACAACTTCAGCCCTAGCCTGAACCTGTCGCACAAGCTGACCGAGGCGCTGTCGCTCAAGGGCGGTATTGCCCGGGCCTACAAGGTGCCGAACCTGTACCAGTCCAACCCCAATTACTTGCTCTACAGCCGGGGTAACGGTTGCAGCGTGCAGCAGACCAACTCCGGTGGCTGCTACCTGCAAGGCAACGCCGACCTCAAGCCCGAGATCAGCGTCAACAAGGAGATCGGCCTGCTGTACGACCGTGGCACCTGGCGTACCAGTGCGACCTACTTCCGCAACGACTACAAGAACAAGATCATCGGTGACACCGATGTGCTCTACACCATCAACAGCGGCCGTCGCGTGACCCAGTGGGAGAACGCCGGCGAGGCGCGCGTGGAAGGTATCGAGGGCAACTTCTTCATCGAGCTGACCCCGACCCTGGACTGGAACACCAACCTGACCTGGATGCTCGACAACGACAGCCGCGAGACTGGCGAGCCGCTGTCGGTGATCCCGGAGTACACGGTCAATACCACCCTCGACTGGCGCGCCACCGACAAGCTGTCGTTCCAGGTCGCGGGTACGTACTTCGGCAAGCAGAAATCGCCGACTTACAACTACCGCACCCAGGAAAGCTACGACCAGGATGCGCAGCAGGATGTGGAAGCCTACGGCCTGGTGGACGTGAGCACGGGATACAAATTCAACGCCAACTATGACGTGCGGGTGGGGGTGAACAACGTGTTCGACAAACAGATCCTGCGCGGTGGCAATGCCAGCAGCTCGGGGGCCAATACCTATAACCAACCGGGTCGGGCGGTGTTTGCCTCGTTGAACATCACCTTCTGACCCCTGGGGCCGCTGTGCGGCCCTTTGCGATCGGTCCGGCGCCCCGGCAAGGCCGCTCCTGTACGCAGGCGCGGCCTTGCTTCGCGCCCCATCATGACCTTTGAGGGACACCCGATGATCCAAGCCCCCGCCTGGCTGCAGATCCTCTCCCGCAGCGCGGCCGCACTGTTTGGTGGCTACGCGCTCAGCTACGCCGCCAGTGCCTGCCTGGCCCGGTTGTTGCCGCTGTCGGCCGCCGACGCAGTCATTGTCGCGACCCTGCCAGCGTTCGTTTTCTACACCGGCGCAATCCTCTGGGCCTTTGCCAGCCGTGACGCCGTGCGCGCCTGGGTACCCTTGGCCCTCGCCGCACCGCTGGCATTGCTCGGCTTCTGGCCGCAGGCATTGGGGTGGCTGGCATGAAGAATACCTTCACACAATCGATGGCCTGGCTGCATACCTGGGCCGGGCTGATCTTCGGCTGGCTGTTGTTCGCCATCTTCGTCACCGGCACCCTGGCGGTATTCGACAAGGAACTCGACCACTGGATGCAGCCAGAGGTCCCGGCTACCGAGGTTTCCCAGGCCGATGCCGCGCGACGGGCCGTTGCCTACCTGCAGGCCCATGAACCGCAGGCCGGCAACTGGGGCATCAGCCTGCCGACCGAACGCTCGCCGGGGTTGCGCGTATCCACCGGCGACCGTCGCCATGGCGGTGGCGTGCAGCTCGACCCGCGAACCGGCGAGGCCATCGAGGTGCGTGACAGCGTTGGCGGCAACTTCTTTTTCCGCTTCCATTTCACCCTCGACCTGCCGCGCAACTGGGGCATTTTCGTGGTCGGTGCGTTGGCGCTGGTGATGCTGGCCGCACTGGTCACGGGCATCGTGATCCACAAGAAAATCTTCAAAGAGTTCTTCACCTTCCGGCCCAACAAGGGCCAACGTTCATGGCTGGACTTTCACAATGCCAGCGCTGTGCTGTTGCTGCCGTTCCACCTGATGATCACCTATACCGGGCTGGTGATCTTCATGCTCATCTACATCCCGGCAGGGGTCGATGCGCTGTTCGAAGGCGACAGCCGCGCCTACTTCAATGCCCAGGGCAATGCCCGCCTGGAGCAGCCTCGGCAGCTGGCCAGGCAGCCGGGCCAACTGGTCGATGTGGCACCGTTGCTGGCCCAGGCCGAGGCCCGGCTGGGGCCGCTGGGCGGCCTCAACATCCGCAACCCCAACACGGCCGGTGCGCGCATCGAAATCCGCCCCGAGCTGGGTAACCGCATCGCCCTCGCCAAAGGCCAGGCCATGGTCTTCGATGGCGTCAGTGGCGAGCTGCTCAGCGATGTACCGCAATGGCGCGCGGCCCCCCTGACCCAGCGGGTGATGGTCGGCCTGCACTTCGCGCAGTTTGGCGGTTACCCGATGCGCTGGTTGTACTTCATCTGTGGGCTGGTCAGTTGCGTGATGATCGCCAGTGGGTTGGTGTTGTTCTGCGTCAAGCGTGGGCGCAAGTATGCCAACGGCACGGCCCAGGCTTCGGCGCGGCGCTGGTACCGGGTGGCCGAAGTGTGCAATGTCGGTTTCATCAGCGGCTTGCTGCTGGCTTGCGTGGCCCTGCTGTGGGCCAGCCGCTTGCTGCCGGTCGAGCTGGCGCAACGGGAAAGCTGGGAAGTGCGTACGTTCTTCGGTGTGTGGGTGTTGGCGCTGTTGCATGCAGGCCTCAGGCCGGCCCGGCGGGCTTGGGTCGAGCAACTGCTGCTGGTGGCCGTGCTGTGCATCGGCTTGGGCGCACTGGGCGGCGTGGGGGATGCGATGCGCGTGGGGGTGGTACTCAGTGCCCTGGTGATGGGCGTTTTGCTGGGGCTGGTGGCGTGGCGGGTGGGCATAGCGGTACCGGCGCCGATCCGGGCCAAAGCTGGGCGCAATGTGGAGGCTGGCACATGATGATGTGGATCACAGGTGGCGTGTTGTTCGCTTACGTCGGCATGCTCGGACTGTGCCAGGGCCTGGAACGGCATTACAAGCAGGTATGGCAGCGGCCCTGCCCACGTGCGCTGCGTGTGGGGTTGCGCGGCGCGGGGTGGCTCGCGTTGCTGGTCAGCCTGCTGTTGTGCGCTCAAGCCTGGGGTTGGGCCATGGGGCCGGTGGCCTGGCTGGGCGCGATGTCGTTGTCGGGGATGCTGCTGGTGATGCTGCTGCCGTACTGGCCACGGCTGGCAGTCGGCTTGGCGGCGGTTGTGCCTGTGTGGGGGATGGTGCAGCTGTTTGGGTGATGCCCGTTACTGAGCAGGGGTCAGGCCCAAAAGCCAAACAGCAGCAACGCTGCAACGCCTAGGCCCATTGCAATCGAACACCCCCCCAACGACAGCGCCGCGCGCCCTTGGCGGTACCAACCGTCCTGGCCAAGTTGCCGGGCCGGGGCCAGTAGGCTGCGCCAGCGCAGCTCGGTGTCGTGAAACGCCTGCAAGTTCGCCGGGTCGGCATCCAGCCAGCGGCGAAAGTCGATGCGCTCGCACGCGCTCACGTGGGGGCTCTGCAGGCGCACGTACCATTGCCCGGCAACGCTCGCCAGCACATCGAGGCGCGAACGGCCTGCCTGCAGCGCCTGGTTCATATGGCGCTCGATGCTGCTCAACGGCAAATCAAGCCGGGCAGAGAGGGTGGCGAAATCCAGTTGGTCGAGACGGTTGAGCAGGAACACTTGCTGGACGCGTCGGGGCAGGCGTTTCAGGGCATGCAGCAGGGCGTCTTCGGCAGCGTGCTCGGCAGTGGGGGTTGGGTGTTCAAGGGGCAGCAGCAGACGTGTCATGGACAGCTCCTTGCTCAAAGGGGGAGGTGTGGGGGCATCTTCCTTGATGCCTCATCAGCGTAGGTGAAACGAGATTGATTCTCAAGTGCTGATTCGGCAAAGTTTTGTAATGAGCGTTCACGGTCTGACACACTTTTGCTATCATGCCGGCCATTCACGATCTTCATTAGCCTGAAGAGCAAAAAAAAAGACCCGGCAAAAAGCCGGGTCAAAAACCGTGATTAGCCTGATGAGGAGATAATCTGAGAGCGACCTAAGCTCCAGGTTATCCAGCAGATCTCGCGATCAGCTGAGTGCAATAATAATCGTTATCATTTGCCAGTCAAATGATTTTTCGCTAATTCGGTAAAATAGTTTTACCGATGCGCTTCCTTGTCCCGGCAATCGGGGCCTTTGCCGTTACCCGGCCATCACGTATCTCCCTTCCTTGTTACCTACAAACCCGTCTGCGCGGTGCGTTTGTGCTCCAGCAGTGCGCGCGCCATGTCCATCATGTGCATCAATGCGAAGGTCAGCTCACGCTGGGTGCCTTGCTGATGGACAGCGGTTTCCTGCGCCGTGGCGGCGGCACAGCGGAGCAGGGCGATGGCGTGCTCCTGGGCTTGCTCACCGCTTACGCCTTCGTGGAGCGTCCAGATCTTGTTCTCGGTGCTGGGGCGCGTCGGGTTGGGGTTGAGGTAGTAGTCGAGGGCGCGGCGGGCCGCTTCGCTGTCGAGATCTGTTTCGTCGTTTTGCGGTGGTTTCATCCTGATACCTGCGAATGCCAATAGGGAAAGGGTTCAGGTCGATACTAATACCTAAAGTATTTTCGCGCTTTCTGATAAATAATACTGAATGTTTATTGAGCGCCGGAAGGCAGTCCGTATCGTGCCAGCGATGAATATGGATAAATGGATTGCCCTCGTCCGCGACCGGATGGAGGAGCTAGGGCTTACTCAAGAGCAGCTTGCCGAGCGCGTTGGCGTGTCGCAAGGCAGCGTAGGGCATTGGGTGAACAAGCGGCGACAACCGAAGATCGAGTCGATGAACCGAACGTTCATCGAGCTTGGCATGCCTCATTACAATGTCAGCTTACGGCTGCGCATCGTGGGGCAGGTTGGCGAGGCGCGAGGCATCTATGATGTGGATGATGCCGACGACGACCTGGATCTCATGCAATACATCGTGTGTTTCCGCTACCCGGTACTGAGTTGGGATGAACTCGGTGCAGAGGCGCTGGCGGAGCCTGTTGCATACGAGCAGACGGACTACATGGCCCAGGGCAAGGCGTTCTGGCTGACCGTTGAAAACGATGCGATGAGTGCCGCCAGTGGCCGCAGCGTGCCGCAGGGCATGCGCATGCTGGTGGACCCAGGGGTGGAGGCTGAGCCGGGGCGCTTGGTCATCGCCCGCCAACCTGGCAAACAGGCGATTTTCCGTGAGCTGGCCGAAGAGGGTGGGCAGTTGTACCTGAAGGCGCTGAACAGCAGCTACCCGGCACTGTTGTGCGAGGAGGGCTGCGTGTTTCTGGGCGTGGTCGTGCGGGTGCATGGGGCGTTTTGACTGCTGGTTTTTTTGTAGCGCCTATGTAATCGAGCGCCGCCCGCGCGGCACTCGATCGCATAGACACCCCAAACCTCAAGCCGGGCCGCCGTGAATCATTCCACCAATTCGACCAGCACCGTCCCTTCGCTGACCATATCCCCTTCCTGACAGAACAGCGCCTTCACCGCCCCAGCATGCGGTGCGCGAATGCTGTGCTCCATTTTCATCGCCTCCAGCACCACCAGCGCCGTACCGGCCTCCACCACCTGCCCCGGCTCGACCAGCACCCGCACGATGCTGCCGTTCATGGGCGCGCCCAGGCCACCTTGGTGGCTATGGCTGGCCTCAGCCTCGGCAATCGGGTCGAAGGCTTCGATGGCGTGCATCTCGCCCTCCCAGCGCAGGTACAAGGTGCCACCGCGGCGTATCGCCAGGTGCTGACGGCGCACGCCTTCCTGGTCGTGCACCAGTTGCTCGCCATCGAGCTGCCAGGTAGAGGCCGCGCTGCGTTCCAGCGCCACTGCCTGGTCCTGCCCGGCACTGGCCAGATGCAGGCAGCTACGCGCTGGCAGCCCCAGGCGCAGGCCGTTGCGCTCAGCCCACGGCGAACGGTTGTCGTCGTCCCGTTGCTGACCGGCCTGGCCCTGTAGCCAGGCTTCGGCGGCCGCCTCCCAGAAAGGTGCTGGCAGCGCTTGCGGGGCGGGCAGCAAAACATCCTGGTGACGCGGGATGAACCCGGTGTCGAGCTCGGCCTCGGCAAACGCCGGGTGAGCGAGAATGCGCCGCAGGAAGGCGATGTTGGTCTTCAACCCGCCGATGGCGAACTCGTCCAGCATCGCCAGCAAGCGCAGGCGCGCCTGTTCACGGTCCTCGCCCCAGGCAATCAGCTTGCCCAACATGGGGTCGTAGAACGGCGACACCTCGTCACCCTCGCTGACCCCGCTGTCCACCCGACGGCCTTCGCCCGGGGTCGACTCGCGGTACAGGGCCAGCTTGCCAGTGGCTGGCAGAAAGCCGTTGGCCGGGTCTTCGGCATACAGGCGCACCTCGATGGCATGGCCGATCAGCGGCACCTGTGCCTGCGTGATCGGCAATGCCTCGCCGCGCGCCACGCGGATCTGCCACGCGACCAAGTCGAGGCCGGTGATCGCTTCGGTAACCGGGTGTTCGACCTGCAGGCGGGTGTTCATCTCCATGAAGAAGAACTCGCCGCGGGCATCGAGCAGAAACTCCACCGTGCCCGCACCCACATAGCCGATGGCCTGGGCAGCGCGCACCGCGGCCTCGCCCATGGCCTGGCGCTGCGCGGGGGACAGGCCAGGGGCAGGGGCTTCTTCGACCACTTTCTGGTGGCGGCGCTGGATCGAGCAGTCACGTTCGTTGAGGTACAGGCAGTTGCCGTGCTGGTCGGCGAACACCTGGATTTCTACGTGGCGTGGCTTGAGCACGTACTTTTCCACCAGCATGCGAGCATCGCCAAACGACGATTGCGCCTCACGCTGCGCCGAGGCCAGGGCGTCGGCCAGTTGGCTTTCGTCCTCGACCACTTTCATGCCTTTGCCGCCACCACCGGCGCTGGCCTTGAGCAGCACCGGGTAGCCGATGCGTTCGGCGGCGGCGCGGAAGGTATCCAGGTCCTGGGCTTCACCGTGGTAGCCCGGCACCAGCGGCACGCCGGCAGCGTCCATCAGGGCCTTGGCCGCCGACTTGCTGCCCATCGCGTCGATGGCGCTGGCCGGTGGGCCGAGGAAGATCAGCCCGGCGTCTTCGATGGCGCGGGCAAAGCCTGCGTTTTCGGAAAGAAAGCCATAGCCCGGGTGGATGGCTTGGGCGCCGCTGGCCTTGGCCGCGGCAAGCAGTTTGTCCACCAACAAGTAGCTTTCGGCGGCCTTGGTGCCGCCGAGGTCGACGCGGATATCGGCTTCGCGGCTGTGCCGTGCGTCACGGTCGGTGGCGCTGTGCACGGCAACGGTGGTCAGGCCCATGGCCTTGGCGGTGCGCATCACCCGGCAGGCAATCTCGCCGCGGTTGGCGACCAGCAGGGTGGTCAACGGGGTGCGGCTCATGGGCGCGGCTCCTTGTTATCGTCGGTTTGCCAGGCTGGGCGGCGCTTTTCGAGGAAGGCGCGCAGGCCCTCCTGGCCTTCGGCGCTGACGCGGATGCGAGCGATGGTGTTTTCGCAGTAGCGGCGCAGGGCAGGGCTCAGCTCGCCGTCATCGACCTCGCGCAGCAGGTCTTTGCTGGCGCGCAGGGCTTGCGGGCTGTTGAGCAGCAGGTTGGCCACCCAGGCTTCGACCTGAGTATCCAGTTCATGGGCCGGGTACACCTCGGCCAGCAGGCCCAGTTCACGGGCGCGCGCACCGCTGAAGCGTTCGGCGGTCAGGGCATAGCGGCGCGTGGCGCGCTCGCCGATGGCCTTGACCACGAACGGGCTGATGACCGCCGGGGCCAGGCCGATGCGCACTTCCGACAGGCACAGCTGGGCGTCTTCGGTGCCGATGGCCATGTCGCAGCAACTGATCAGGCCCAACGCGCCACCAAAGGCCGCGCCTTGCACCACGGCCAGGGTCGGCGCCTTGAACCGGTGCAGGGTGTACATCAGCTCGCCCAGCTCGTGGGCGTCATCGAGGTTGGTGTTGAAGTCCAGTTGTGCCGACTGTTGCATCCAGGCCAGGTCGGCGCCGGCGCTGAAGTGCCGGCCACGGCCACGCAGCAGCAGAAAACGCAGGCTGCTGTCTTCGGCTAGCTGGCCGAGGGCGACGATCAGCTCGCGGATCATCTGGGCGTTGAAGGCGTTGTTCTTGTCTGCGCGGCTGAGCCACAGGGTGGCGAAGCCGCGAGGGTCGTTGACCACTTCAAGGGTGCTGAAATCGCTCATGGATCACATCCGGAAAATGCCGAAGCGGCTCTGTTCGATCGGGGCGTTCAGCGCGGCGGACAACGCCAGGCCGAGCACGTCGCGGGTCTGTGCCGGGTCGATCACGCCGTCGTCCCACAGCCGGGCGCTGGAGTAGTAGGGGTGGCCCTGGTGCTCGTACTGGTCGAGGATCGGCTGCTTGAGCCTGGCCTCGTCCTCGGCGCTGAAGGGCTGGCCGCTGCGCTCGCTTTGTTCGCGTTTGACCTGCGCCAGCACGCCTGCGGCCTGCTCGGCGCCCATCACGCCGATGCGTGCGTTAGGCCACATCCACAGCATGCGTGGGTCGTAGGCGCGGCCGCACATGCCATAGTTGCCGGCGCCGAAGCTGCCGCCGATGATTACCGTGAACTTCGGTACCTGGGCGCAGGCCACCGCGGTCACCAGCTTGGCGCCATGCTTGGCGATGCCGCCTTCCTCGTACTTCTTGCCGACCATGAAGCCGGTGATGTTCTGCAGGAACAGCAGCGGGATGCCGCGCTGGCAGGCCAGTTCGATGAAGTGCGCGCCCTTTTGCGCGGCCTCGGCGAACAGAATGCCGTTGTTGGCCAGGATCGCTATCGGGTAACCGTGCAGGTGGGCGAAACCGCACACCAGGGTGGTGCCGAACAGTGCCTTGAACTCATCGAACACCGAGCCATCGACCAGGCGGGCAATGACCTCGCGCACGTCGAACGGCTGCTTGGCGTCTGCCGGTACCACGCCGTACAGCTCATCGGCAGGGTACAGCGGGGCGATCGGCGCCTGGCGCTGCAAGGTGCCCAGCTTGTGCCAGTTGAGGTTGGCCACGCTGCGCCGGGCCAGGGCCAAGGCGTGTTCGTCATTGTCGGCGTAATGGTCGGCCACGCCGCTGATGCGGCAGTGCACATCGGCGCCGCCGAGGTCTTCGGCGCTCACCACCTCACCGGTGGCGGCCTTCACCAGCGGCGGGCCGGCCAGGAAGATGGTGGCCTGCTGGCGGACCATGATCGCTTCGTCGGCCATGGCCGGCACATAGGCGCCGCCGGCGGTACACGAGCCCATCACCACGGCGATCTGCGGGATGCCCAGCGCGCTCATGTTGGCCTGGTTGAAGAAGATCCGCCCGAAGTGCTCGCGGTCAGGGAACACTTCGTCCTGACGCGGCAGGTTGGCGCCACCGGAATCGACCAGGTAGATGCACGGCAGGCGGTTCTGCAGGGCGATGGTTTGCGCGCGCAGGTGTTTCTTGACCGTCAGCGGGTAGTAGGAGCCGCCTTTGACCGTGGCGTCGTTGGCCACGATCATGCACTCCACGCCTTCGACTCGGCCGATGCCGGCAATCACGCCCGCGGCGGGCACGTCTTCGCCATACACCTCATGGGCGGCCAGCTGGCCGATTTCGAGGAAGGGTGAGCCTGTGTCCAGCAGGCGGTCGATACGCTCGCGCGGCAGCAGTTTGCCGCGCGAGGTATGCCGTTCCTGGGCCTTGGGGCCGCCGCCCTGGGCGATGTGGGCAAGCAGGCCACGCAGGGCCTGGACCTGTTCGAGCATGGCCGCGCTGTTGCCGGCGAACTCCGCCGAACGCGGGTTGATCTGGGTGTGCAAGGTAGCCATGTGCGCCCGTCCCTTGTGCTCAGCGGGTTTCGTTGAACAGTTCGCGGCCGATCAGCATCCGGCGGATTTCGCTGGTGCCGGCGCCGATCTCGTAGAGTTTCGCGTCGCGCAGCAGGCGCCCGGCCGGGAACTCGTTGATGTAGCCGTTGCCGCCGAGAATCTGGATAGCCTCCAGGGCCATTTGCGTGGCGCGTTCGGCGGTATAGAGGATGACCCCGGCAGCGTCCTTGCGGGTGGTCTCGCCACGGTCGCAGGCCTGGGCCACGGCGTACAGGTAGGCGCGGCTGGCGTTGAGCTGGGTGTACATGTCGGCGATCTTGCCCTGGATCAGCTGGAACTCGCCGATGCTCTGGCCAAATTGCTTGCGGTCGTGGATGTAGGGCACTACCAGGTCCATGCAGCTTTGCATGATGCCGGTCGGGCCGCCGGAGAGCACCACGCGCTCGTAGTCCAGGCCGCTCATCAGTACGCGTACGCCGCCGTTGAGCTGGCCGAGGATGTTCTCTTCGGGCACCTCGACGTCATCGAAGAACAGCTCGCAGGTGTTGGAGCCGCGCATGCCCAGCTTGTCGAACTTGTTGCTGCGGCTGAAGCCGTTCCAGTCACGTTCGACGATGAACGCAGTGATGCCGTGTGCGCCCTTGTCCAGGTCGGTCTTGGCGTAGATCACGTAGGTGTTGGCGTCGGGGCCATTGGTGATCCAGGTCTTGCTGCCGTTGAGCACGTAGCGGTCGCCGCGTTTTTCGGCGCGCAGCTTCATCGAGACCACGTCGGAGCCGGCGTTGGGCTCGCTCATGGCCAGCGCGCCGATGTGTTCGCCGCTGATCAGCTTGGGCAGGTACTTGAGCTTTTGCTCATGGGTGCCGTTGCGGTTGATCTGGTTGACGCAGAGGTTGGAGTGCGCGCCGTAGGACAGTGCCACCGAGGCCGAACCGCGGCTGATTTCTTCCATCGACACCACATGGGCCAGGTAGCCCAGGCCAGCGCCGCCGTATTCTTCCGATACGGTGATGCCCAGCAGGCCCATGTCACCGAATTTGCGCCACATGTCGGCAGGGAACAGGTTGTCGTGGTCGATTTGCGCGGCACGCGGCGCCAGTTCGGCGGCGACGAAGCTGCGCACCTGGTCGCGGAGCATGTCGATGGTCTCGCCCAGGGCGAAGTTCAGGGAGGGGTAATGCATGGGGGCACCTTCTTGTTCTTGAAATAGGGAAAGCACAGTGTCTTTTTCACCTTTACGTTAACGTAAACCTGCCTTCTATTACTGTCAATCTCAGCATCACCTTTACGTAAACGTAAATCTGCGCCAGAGTATCTCCCGCTTGCTTCAATCGTGCCCAGAACAACCACAAGAAGGGACACCCATGAGTCAACCGAGCTATACCCGCGGTCGCCAGGACCGGCCCTTGCTGACCCTGACCATCGGCCAGGCCTTCGACGCCACTGTGGCCCGTTACCCCGACCGCGAAGCGTTGGTGGTGCGCCACCAGGGCCTGCGGTACACCTGGGGGCAGTTGGCCGAACAGGTCGATGTACACGCCCGCGCCTTGATGGCCCTGGGCGTGGGCACCGCCGACCGGGTCGGCATCTGGGCGCCCAACTGCGCCCAGTGGTGCATCCTGCAACTGGCCAGCGCCAAGGTCGGCGCGATTCTGGTCAACATCAACCCGGCCTACCGCGTGGGTGAGCTGGAATACGTGCTGCGGCAGTCTGGCTGCCGCTGGCTGGTGTGCGCCGATACCTTCAAGACGTCCGATTACCACGCCATGGTCCAGGAGCTGGTACCCGAGCTGGCTGCAGCGGCCCCCGGTGAGCTGGCCAGCGAACGCTTGCCCGATTTGCGCGGGGTGATCAGCCTGGCCTGCAACCCGCCGCAGGGCTTTCTGCCTTGGCCTGCGCTGGCAGAGCGGGCAGGGCAGACGCCTGCCGAAGCCTACCAGGCCCGCCAGCAGAGCCTGCAGTTCGACCAGCCGGTGAACATCCAGTACACCTCCGGTACCACTGGCGCACCCAAGGGGGCGACGCTCAGCCACTACAACATCCTCAACAACGGTTTCATGGTCGGCGAGAGCCTGGGCCTGACCAGCGACGACCGCTTGGTGATCCCGGTGCCGTTGTACCACTGCTTCGGCATGGTCATGGCCAACCTCGGTTGCATTACCCATGGCAGCACGATGGTCTACCCCAATGACGCCTTCGATGCCGAGCTGACCCTGCGCGCGGTTGCCGAAGAGCGCGCCAGCATCCTCTACGGCGTGCCCACCATGTTCATCGCCATGCTCGACCACCCGGCCCGCCAGGGCATGGACCTCTCGACCCTGCGCAGCGGCATCATGGCCGGCGCCACCTGCCCGATCGAGGTGATGCGCCGGGTCATCGACCAGATGCACATGGCCCAGGTGCAGATCGCCTACGGCATGACCGAGACCAGCCCGGTATCACTGCAGACCGGCCCGGATGACGCGCTTGAACTGCGCGTGACCACGGTCGGCCGCACCCAGCCGCAGCTGGAGAACAAGCTGGTGGATGCCGACGGCTGCATCGTACCCAGGGGCGAAATCGGCGAATTGTGCACCCGTGGCTACAGCGTGATGCTGGGATACTGGGACAATCCGCAGGCCACGGCAGATGCCATCGACCCGGCGGGGTGGATGCACTCGGGCGACCTGGCGGTGATGGACGAAGAGGGCCATGTGCGCATCGTCGGGCGCAACAAGGACATGATCATCCGCGGTGGCGAGAACATCTATCCACGCGAGCTGGAGGAGTTCTTCTATACCCACCCGGCGGTGGCCGATGCGCAGGTGATCGGCATTCCGTGCAGCAAATATGGCGAAGAGGTGGTGGCCTGGATCAAACTGCATCCGGGGCATAGCGCTACGGTTGATGAGCTGCACGGCTGGTGCAAGGCACGTATCGCGCATTACAAGGTGCCGCGGCATTTCCGCTTTGTCGACGAGTTCCCGATGACGGTGACGGGCAAGGTGCAGAAGTTTCGGATGCGCGAAATCAGCTCGGCGGAAATTTCGGCGGTCTCTGCGGGTTGACAGGTTTGCGCTGCCGGCCTCTTCGCGGGTAAGCCCGCGAAGAGGCCAGTGCAGCCACTGTAAAAGCCTCTATCCTTAAGCCTTCACCGGTGGCTCCTGGCTCGGCGGGTCGCCCACTGTCGGCGGTACCGTCGGCTTGATCGGCAGCTCGTCCGGGTCTTCTTCCGGTACGGGCTGCGGCAAGCTGGGGTCGTCGATGTTGGGATCGGGTGTCTCCGGTGGAATGGGAATGTTCATGGCCTGACCTCGCGTGGGTGAATGAAGAGGTGCTGCAGGCTCTGACTGTCAGGGGCTGCCATTCGCTCAATTTTTTTGAACCCCCACGCCCGCGCTCGGCTCTGAACCCTTACCGCCACCAGCCTAAGGGAGCAAGGTCCGATGTCACGAAACGAGCCCTTCCAGAGCGTGCCTGCGGCGAATGATCACCCGGACCAGGCCATTAGCCTGTCCCAGGCGCTGCTGGCGCCGCGCATTGTGATCGAAGGCACGCAACCCGCGCTCGACGGTGGTAAGTTCGCCGTCAAGGCCATCAGCGGCCAGGCGGTCGCAGTCAGCAGCAAGGTCTACAGCGACGGCCACGACCGCCTGGCCGTGATGCTCAATTGGCGCCAGGCGAACAGCCGGCGCTGGCACTGCGTGCCGATGCAGTCGCCGGGCAATGACCTGTGGCTGGCCGAGTTCACCCCGACCGAGCTCGGCCCGCACCTGTTCAGCATCGAAGCCTGGATCGACCCGTTCGCCACCTACTGCCACGACCTGGAGAAAAAGTACCACGCCGGGGTGGAGGTGAAGCTGGAGCTGGAAGAAGGCAGGTTGATGCTGGGCAAAGGCATCGAGCTGAGCCAAGGCGCGTTGCGTGACGAACTCCAAACCGTGCAGCAGCGCTTGCCTGGGTTGAGCACCGATGACCAAGTGGCGGTGTTTCTGTGCGAGAGCACCGCGCGGCTGATGAGCGAGGCCGAGCACCGCAGCTACTTGACCCGCAGCAGTGACTTCCCCGTCGACGTCGACCGCCCCGCCGCGCAATTCGCCAGTTGGTACGAGCTGTTTCCGCGTTCGATCACCGCCAGCCCCGAGCGCCACGGCACCTTCAATGACGTGCACGAACGCCTGCCGATGATCCGCGACATGGGCTTTGACGTGCTGTATTTCCCACCCATTCACCCGATTGGCAAGCAGCACCGCAAGGGCCGCAACAATGCCTTGCAGGCAGCGCCCAGCGACCCGGGCAGCCCATACGCCATCGGCAGCGACGAAGGCGGGCACGATGCCATTCATCCTGAATTGGGCACCCGTGAAGACTTCCGCCGCCTGGTGGCCGCCGCTGCCGAGCATGGCCTGGAAATCGCCCTGGATTTCGCCATCCAGTGCTCCCAGGACCACCCGTGGCTCAAACAGCACCCTGGTTGGTTCAGCTGGCGCCCCGACGGCACCATCCGCTATGCGGAAAACCCGCCGAAGAAGTACCAGGACATCGTCAACGTCGACTTCTACGCCCCCGACGCCGTGCCTTCGCTGTGGCTGGCGCTGCGCGATGTGGTGGTCGGCTGGGTCGAGGAGGGCGTCAAGACTTTCCGCGTCGACAACCCGCACACCAAGCCGTTGCCATTCTGGCAATGGCTGATCGCCAATGTGCGCAGCCAGCACCCGGACGTGATTTTTCTCGCCGAAGCCTTCACCAGGCCTGCGATGATGGCGCGCCTGGGCAAGGTCGGCTACGCGCAGAGCTACACCTATTTCACCTGGCGCAACACCAAGCAGGAATTGCGCGAGTTCTACGAACAGCTCAACCAGCCACCGTGGAGCCTGTGCTACCGGCCCAACTTCTTCGTCAACACACCCGACATCAACCCGTTTTTCCTGCACACCTCAGGGCGTGCCGGTTTTCTCATTCGCGCGGCCCTCGCCACCATGGGGTCGGGGTTGTGGGGCATGTATTCGGGCTTCGAGCTGTGCGAAGCCACACCGCTGCCCGGCAAGGAGGAATACCTCGATTCGGAGAAGTACGAAATCCGCCCGCGTGATTTCACCCAACCCGGCAACATCATTGCCGAGATCGCCCAGCTCAACCGAATTCGCCGGCAGAACCGCGCCCTGCAGACGCACCTGGGGGTGGCGTTCTTCAATTGCTGGAACGACAACATCCTGTACTTCGCCAAGCGCACGCCCGAGCGCGACAACTTCATCCTGGTGGCCATCAGCCTGGACCCGCACAACGCCCAGGAAGCCAGCTTCGAGTTGCCGCTGTGGGAGTTGGGGCTGGACGACAATGCC
This sequence comes from Pseudomonas sp. SWRI77, assembly GCF_014269105.1. Classification (NCBI taxonomy): domain Bacteria; kingdom Pseudomonadati; phylum Pseudomonadota; class Gammaproteobacteria; order Pseudomonadales; family Pseudomonadaceae; genus Pseudomonas; species Pseudomonas sp. SWRI77. The sequence continues at coordinate 21,703 of NZ_JABWRV010000041.1, forward strand.
GACACGTTGGGTGAAGACTTGATGAACGGCCACCGCTGGACCTGGCACGGCAAGACCCAGTGGATGCGTATCGAACCCTGGCATCAGCCGTTTGGTATCTGGCGCATAGAAAAGGCCCGTTAGTCCCTCAGGGGCGGTGCTGAACCCGCAATTGAAAGGAGTCACCCATGGCCAAGCGTTCCCGCCCGGCAGCCTTCATCGACGACCCGCTGTGGTACAAGGACGCGGTGATCTACCAGCTGCACATCAAGTCGTTCTTCGACGCCAACAACGACGGCATTGGCGATTTCGCCGGGCTGATCAGCAAGCTCGACTACATCGCCGAACTGGGCGTCAACACCCTCTGGCTGCTGCCGTTCTACCCCTCGCCACGGCGCGACGACGGCTACGACATCGCCGAGTACAAGGCCGTGCACCCCGACTACGGCAGCATGGCCGACGCCCGGCGCTTCATTGCCGAGGCGCACAAGCGAGGCCTGCGGGTGATCACCGAACTGGTCATCAACCATACCTCCGACCAGCACCCGTGGTTCCAGCGCGCCCGCCTGGCCAAGCGCGGCAGCAAGGCGCGCGACTTCTACGTGTGGTCGGATGACGACCAGAAGTATGACGGCACACGCATCATCTTCCTCGACACCGAAAAGTCCAATTGGACCTGGGACCCGGTCGCCGGCCAATACTTCTGGCACCGCTTCTACTCGCATCAGCCGGACCTCAACTTCGACAACCCGCAGGTGCTCAAGGCCGTGATCGGGGTGATGCGATTCTGGCTCGACCTGGGCGTCGACGGCCTGCGCCTGGACGCCATCCCCTACCTGATCGAGCGCGACGGCACCAACAACGAAAACCTCCCCGAGACCCACCGGGTGCTCAAAGCCATCCGCGCCGAGATCGACGCCAACTACCCGGACCGCATGCTCCTGGCCGAAGCCAACCAGTGGCCCGAAGACACCCGCCCGTACTTTGGCGAGGGCGACGGCGACGAGTGCCACATGGCCTTCCATTTCCCGCTGATGCCGCGCATGTACATGGCCCTGGCGATGGAGGACCGCTTCCCGATCACCGACATCCTGCGCCAGACCCCAGAGATCCCCGCCCACTGCCAGTGGGCGATCTTCCTGCGCAACCACGATGAGCTGACCCTGGAGATGGTCACCGACCGCGAGCGCGACTACCTGTGGAACTACTACGCCGAAGACCGCCGCGCGCGTATCAACCTCGGCATCCGCCGCAGGTTGGCGCCTTTGCTGCAACGCGACCGCCGGCGCATCGAACTGCTGACCAGCCTGCTGCTGTCGATGCCCGGTACACCGACCCTGTACTACGGCGATGAGCTGGGCATGGGCGACAACATCTACCTGGGCGACCGCGATGGCGTGCGCACCCCCATGCAATGGTCGCCGGACCGCAACGGCGGGTTCTCCCGCGCCGACCCGCAGCGCCTGGTGCTGCCGCCGATCATGGACCCGCTGTACGGCTACCAGACGGTCAACGTCGAAGCCCAGGCCCACGACCCGCATTCGCTGCTCAACTGGAACCGCCGCCTGCTGGCGGTGCGCAACCAGCAGAAGGCCTTTGGCCGGGGCAGCATTCGCATGCTTACACCGAGCAACCGGCGCATCCTCGCTTACCTGCGCGAGTACGTCGACCAGGACGGCAACAGCGAGGTGATCCTGTGTGTGGCCAACGTGTCCCGTGCCGCACAGGCCGCTGAACTGGAGCTGTCGCAATACGCCGATAAAGTGCCGGTGGAAATGCTCGGTGGCAGCGCCTTCCCACCGATCGGCCAGTTGCCTTTTCTGCTCACGTTACCGCCGTATGCGTTCTACTGGTTCCTGCTGGCCTCGCACGACCGCATGCCCAGCTGGCACATCCAGGCTACCGAGGGGTTACCCGAATTGACCACACTGGTGCTGCGCAAGCGCCTGGAAGAGCTGCTCGAAGCGCCTTCCAGCGAAACACTCGAAGCCTCGATACTGCCGCAGTACCTGCCTAAACGGCGCTGGTTCGCCGGCAAGGAAGGGCCGCTCGACCAGGTTCGCCTGCGCTATGGCGTGCGCTTCGGCACCGCGACCACACCGGTGCTGCTCAGCGAGCTGGAGGTGCTCAGCGACGGTGTGGCCAACCACTACCAACTGCCCTTCGGCCTGTTGCCCGAAGAGCAGATCAACAGCGCCTTACCCCAGCAGCTGGCGCTGTCGCGGGTGCGCCGGGGCCGCCAGGTCGGCCTGATCACCGACGCGTTCGTCCTCGAGCCGTTTATCCGCGCCGTGCTACGTGCCTGCCAGGAGCGCCACCGGCTGCCGTGCGGCAATGGCCTGGGCGAGCTGCGCTTCGAGTGCACCGATCAACTGGCCGGGCTGGGGCTTGGCGAAGACAGCCCGGTGCGCTACTTGAGTGCCGAGCAGTCCAACAGCTCGGTGGTGGTCGCTGACCGGGTGGTGCTCAAGTTGATCCGCCGGGTCAACCCGGGCATTCACCCCGAGCTTGAGATGAGCGCCTACCTGACCGCGGCGGGCTTTACCAATATTTCGCCGCTGCTGGCGTGGGTCAGCCGCGTGGACGAGCACGCCACCCCGCACCTGCTGATGATTGCCCAGGGCTACCTGAGCAACCAGGGCGATGCCTGGGCCTGGACCCAGAACACCCTGGAACGGGCCATCCGCGACGAAATGGAGCCGTCCAGCGCGGCCAGCGAAGCCCACACCGATGCGCTGGCCGAACTCGACGGCTTCGCCGCCTTGCTCGGCCAGCGCCTGGGCGAAATGCACCTGTTGCTGGCGGCACCAACCGAAGACACCGCCTTCCAGCCGCGCCCAAGCGATGCCCGGGACAGCGAACGCTGGAGCCGCCAGATCAGCGCCGAACTGACCCACGCCCTCGACCTGCTGGCCCAGCACCGCGACAGCCTCGACAGCGACAGCCAGGCGCTGGTAGATGACCTGCAGCAACAGCGCGACGGCCTTGCCCAGCACATCGATAACCTCGCGCACCAGGCCCAGGGCGGCTTGCTGATGCGGGTGCACGGCGATCTGCACCTGGGCCAGGTGCTGGTGGTGCAGGGCGATGCCTACCTGATCGATTTCGAGGGTGAGCCGTCCCGCCCCGTGGAAGAGCGCCGGGCCCGGCACAGCCCCTACAAAGATGTCAGCGGCGTGCTGCGATCCTTCGACTATGCTGCTGCGATGATTCTGCGCAGCGCCTCTGCCGTGGACCTTTCCGACCCTGCGCGCAAGGCGTGGCAACGGGTGGCCAGGCAGTACCTGCACCAGTCGCGGCATGCCTTTGTCGAAGCCTATGGCCTGGCCACCGCTGCCATGCCCCACGCCTGGCAACAGGCGGAAGGCGAGCGTGCCGCGCTGGAATTGTTCTGCCTGGAAAAAGCCGCGTACGAAATCACATACGAAGCTGAAAATCGACCGAATTGGCTGGCCGTGCCTTTGCATGGCTTGCATGGACTGATCAGTACCTGGGGAGAGTCATAGATGAATGCAACCACGCGTGAAAACGGCGGTCTTCGGCAACGGGACCTCGACGCCCTGGCCCGCGCCGAGCACGCCGATCCATTTGCGGTACTTGGCCCCCATGGCGATGGCGCGGGTGGGCAGTTCGTGCGCGCCTTCCTGCCCACTGCCCTGAATGTGCGCGTACTGGCGCGCGACGATGGGCGCGTACTCGCCGAAATGCGCCAGGGCAGCCTGCCGGGGCTGTTTACCGCGCACCTTGATGAGGCACAGCCGTACCAGCTGCACATTGCTTGGGCCGGCGGCGAGCAGGTGACCGAAGACCCGTACAGCTTTGGCCCGCAATTGGGCGATATGGACTTGTACCTGTTCGCCGAGGGCAACCACCGCGACCTGTCGGGGCGCTTCGGTGCGCAGCCGATGCAGGCCGACGGCGTCGACGGCGTGTGCTTCTCGGTGTGGGCACCGAATGCCCGACGGGTGTCGGTGGTGGGTGACTTCAACAACTGGGACGGCCGCCGTCACCCCATGCGCCTGCGTCACAGTGCAGGGGTCTGGGAGCTGTTCGTGCCACGCCTTGGCGTTGGCGAAACCTACAAGTTCGAGGTGCTGGGCAAAGACGGTGTGTTGCCCTTGAAAGCCGACCCGCTGGCCCGTGCCACCGAACTGCCGCCGAGCACGGCGTCGAAGGTGGCCAGCGCGCTCAGCCACCCCTGGCAGGACCACGACTGGATGGCGCAGCGTGCGCAACGTCACGCCTACAGCGCGCCCCTGTCGATCTATGAGTTGCATGTCGGCTCGTGGCAATGCGAGCTGGATGACCTGGGCGAAGTCGCGCGTTACTACAACTGGCGCGAGCTGGCCGAGCGCCTGGTGCCCTATGTGCAGGCGCTGGGCTTCACCCACATCGAACTGATGCCGATCATGGAGCACCCGTTCGGCGGCTCGTGGGGCTACCAGCCCCTGTCGATGTTCGCGCCCACCTCGCGCTACGGCAGTGCCGAAGACTTCGCCGCCTTCATCGACGCCTGCCACCAGGGCGGCATCGGTGTGATCCTCGACTGGGTGCCGGCGCATTTCCCCACCGACGAACATGGCCTGGCGCGTTTCGACGGCACCGCCTTGTACGAATACGAGAACCCGCTGGAGGGTTACCACCAGGACTGGAACACGCTGATCTACAACCTTGGGCGTAACGAAGTGCGCGGCTTCATGCTGGCCTCGGCGTTGCTCTGGCTCAAGCAGTTCCACATCGACGGCCTGCGGGTCGACGCGGTGGCATCGATGCTCTACCGCGACTACTCGCGCAAGGCCGGCGAATGGGTGCCCAACCGCCATGGCGGGCGCGAGAACCTGGAGGCCATCGACTTCATCCGCCACCTCAATGGCGTGGCGGCGCACGAGGCCCCGGGCGCATTGATCATCGCCGAAGAGTCCACCGCCTGGCCGGGCGTGAGCCAGCCGATCCAGCAGGGCGGGCTGGGCTTTGCCTACAAGTGGAACATGGGCTGGATGCACGACACCTTGCACTACATCCAGAACGACCCGGTGCACCGCACCTATCACCACAACGAGATGAGCTTCGGGCTGATCTATGCCTACTCCGAGCATTTCATCCTGCCGATTTCCCACGACGAAGTGGTGCATGGCAAGCATTCGCTGATCGACAAGATGCCGGGCGACCGCTGGCAGAAGTTTGCCAACCTGCGGGCCTACCTGACGTTCATGTGGGCGCACCCGGGCAAGAAGCTGTTGTTCATGGGCTGCGAATTTGGCCAGTGGCGCGAGTGGAACCACGACAGCGAGCTGGACTGGTACCTGCTGCAGTACCCCGAGCACAAGGGCGTGCAGCGCTTGGTCGGCGACCTCAACCGGCTGTATCGCGAGGTGCCGGCGCTGCACGAACAGGATTGCCAGCCCCAGGGCTTCCAGTGGCTGATCGGCGACGACGCGCAAAACAGCGTGTATGCCTGGCTGCGCTGGAGCAGCAATGGCGAGCCGTTGCTGGTGGTGGCCAACTTCACCCCGGTGCCGCGCGAGGGGTACCGGATTGGCGTGCCGTTTGGCGAGCGCTGGGAAGAACTGCTGAACAGCGATGCCGAACTGTATGCCGGGTCGAATGTAGGCAACCTGGGGGCCGTGGAAAGTGACCAGGTGTCCAGCCATGGGCAGCCATTGTCGCTGGCGCTGAACCTGCCGCCGCTGGGCGTATTGATCCTCAAACCCGCCTGATCGGCCTGCCAACTCGGTTGCTGTTGTAGGAGCGGCCTTGCGTCGCGAAAGGGCTGCGCAGCGGCCCCAGCAATCTCTGCGGCGAAGCTGAAATCCAGCTCTGCGGCGAAGCTGAAATCCAGCTCTGCGGCGAAGCTGAAATCCAGGGGCCGCTGCGCGACCCTTTCGCGACGCAAGGCCGCTCCTACACAACCGAGCTTACCGGCTACCAGCGCATCCGCACCCCAAGGCTGCCGATCAACCCATTCAGGTCATTGTCATCCACATCGCTGCTGTAATCGGCACTCACAAACAACGCCACATTCGGCGTCACCCGGGCCACCAGCCCCAACCCCAATTCCACTGTGGTCGAATACCGCGAGCTGGAAATCTTGTCGACCTGGTCCAGCTTCACCTCGTCGGCATTGCTGAAGTCGTACCAGACGTTGGTCCGCACATAAGGTTCGATCGGCATGCCACGCACCTCGTAGCGCCCGGACAACTTGGCACCGACCCGGCCGCTCCAGCTGGGCTGGCTGTCGAACGCCTGCAACGTCTCCTCCTGCACGCGACTGCCGGGGAAAAACTGCTGGTTGATCAACTGTGCCTGCGGCTCGATCACCCAACCCCCGCCCAGGCCGATCGGGTAGCCACCTTCCAGCGAGAAGGTCATGGCATGGCCGCTGTCGTCCAGGCGCTGGCCGCTCTCGCCACGGCCATTGATATCGATACGCGAGCCCATGGCCACGGCATCCAGGTGCCAGCCCCGTTCATGGGTCATGCTCCAGTACACGCCCAGGCTTTCGCCACTCAGGTTCACGGCATTGCGCTGCTTGTCGCCCAGCAGCGGGCGAATGCCATTGAAGCTGCTCTGCAGGTTGTTGTGGCCAACGAAGATGCCCGCGCGGTGCACATTGCCCGCCGTGGTTTCACGCATGAACAGGTCCGGGCCGATCATCAGTTGCTGGCTGGGGGCCTCTAACTGGTCGGGCGCCTGTGCACCGGTGCGCGGGGCGCCAGGGAAGAATTGCGACCACTGGCTGGCGACCAGGTCGGCTACTCCCTGGTCGTGGCGCTCGGACATCTTTTCCGAGAATGCGTTGAGGGTACCGATGTTCAACCCGCTGGCGCTGACCGGGTCGAGCGATAGCTGCGGGACCGCCGCTTGTTGCAGAAAACGGGGGGAGGTCGGGTCGTCCTGCAATTCGAATGCGAAAGTTTCCACCGGGGTTGCCAGAAGCAGCGACGTGGAAACCGCGCAGAAAATGCTGTCGAAGCGCAAGGGATTCGAGGTTCTTTTCATGGCGGATCTCCGTAGTTTTTGTGGTACAGCCCAAGGACCTGGCCTGTTGTCACGAGCTGTACGGCAAAAACAGGGGGCGACCCAAACCAGCACGCCTGCTTTCGCAAACGCGCACGAAGGCGCGAGCTAGAGGCCCGGCGCGAGATCTTTACGACTAGATACTGTTCAGCTAAGGAGAGGTCTGGGCTTGCGTCAAGAAAGCGTGAAGGATCTGTTCATAGCCTGTGATTCGGTACAAGTAGCTGATTTGTTGAGTGAAATACTCGGGGATATCGAAGTTCGCTATTTACCGCTGCTTGGCTATGAAGAATGATTGCTACAGCTTGACCTCGACGGCCAGCGGCAGATGGTCGGAGAGGTGCGTCCAAGGTTTGTGCCCCAGAATCCGCGGTGCATGGCTTTCGGCGTTGCGCAGGTAGATACGGTCCAGGCGCAGCAGCGGCATGCGCGCGGGGTAGGTGCGCGCCAAGTGCCCGTGGTGGCGCTCGAACGCTTCGTGCAAGTCGTTGCGCAGGCCCAAGGTGCGATTGCCGCGCAGCTTCCAGTCGTTGAAGTCGCCGGCGATGATCACCGGGGCGCCTTCCGGCAGTGATTCGAGCAACCTGCGCAGCAGTTGCAACTGTTGCTGGCGGTGGCTTTCCAGTAGCGACAAGTGCACGCAGATGGCATGCACCTGGTGTGGGCCGGGCACATCGAGGATGCAATGCAACAGGCCACGGCGTTCGGGGCCGGTGATTGACACGTCGAGGTTGCGGTGCTCGATGATCGGGTACTTCGACAGCAGGGCGTTGCCATGGTGGCCGTCGGGGTAGACCGCGTTGCGGCCGTAGGCGAAGTCGCTCCACATGCTGTCGGCGAGAAATTCGTACTGGGAGGTTTGCGGCCAACCGGGGTAGCGCGCAGCGTGGCGGTCGTGGCTGCCCAGCACTTCCTGGAGGAAGACGATGTCGGCCTGGGTACTGCGCACCGCCTCGCGCAGTTCCGGCAGGATGAAGCGCCGGTTGAAGGCGGTAAACCCTTTGTGAGTGTTGACCGTGAGTACCCGCAGCCGATGCACGGCCGGGGCCTGGTTGACGGTGGCGAAACCTGCACTGCCGGCTTCGAGGCTCACAGTGGCTCCTCTGTTAAAACGTCACGCACGGCCTTTGTAATCGATGGACTCGCCCCCGCCGAGGCATCACAGTGCCACGGTGGCGTTCATAGAAGCCAACGGCAGCGAGGGCGAGACCATGAAAAAGCATAGTTCGAAGCACGAT
>NZ_JABWRV010000042.1:0-26489 GCF_014269105.1 Pseudomonas sp. SWRI77
CGCACGGGGCGTTCGCGGTCCCAGAGGGTGAACAGCACAGGTTGGTCGAGCAGCTGGCCGAAGTCGATGTCGTCCTGGTAGCTGATCAGTTCCAGCTCGAGCGAGAAGGGTTGGCTGATGCCTTCCTTGAGCGTGAACGACACGACGTCGAATTGAGCATCGCCCACGAGGGGCTGAAAGCTGTAATGCAGATCGGATTGGCGAGGCATGTGAAATCCCTTTTTCCAATAATTATTCCAATGCCTACCGTGGCGTTAGTGCGTTCATTGTTTATAGAGGTCAATTTGCTAAGTAGTTTCTCGGTGTGGCGCGATGCCGAGCCAGATGTTTGTAGGAAATTCCCTACTGTCTCACCCCGCTGTAAACTAAACGTGTGTTAGTTTGTGCGAGCAGAGCAAATAACCATGTACCGATAGTTGGTTTCATGTCGAGCATTTGGATGTAAGCGAATGTGTGATTTGCAAGTTATTTCTGATCCAGGCTGTTTATGAAAAGAGATGTCGTAAACACCGCAAGTAGCAAGCCCGTGAACAATCGCGCTGCAGCACTTCGCGAGGCTGTAGACGTGACTCAACGACCACGCATCAGTGCAAACGCCAGTGCCTTCAAAGGATCGGATAATAGGTAAACCATCCTCAGAAGGAGGGTCATACCATGCGTAATCATCACTATGCCCTTGGCGCGGCGCTGCTGTTCACCCTGGCGTTGCCCTGGACGTTGGCAGCCGCCGCCGACCCCAATGCGCCCATCGACATGCAGGCCGTGCAGTTGCAACCGCAAGAGCAGAACGGCGTGCGTTACCTGCAAGGCGGTATCGGCCAGGATGAAGCCAATGCCCTGCGCAAGACCAAAGGCTATGACTTGCACGTCGAACTCTCGACTGGTGCGCAAGGCAAGTTCCAAAGCGGTGCCTCTGTTGATATTCAAAGTGCGCAAGGGCAGCCCGTGCTCAGCGTTACCGATGTCGGCCCGCTGCTCTTTGTGCAGCTACCACCGGGTCATTACAAGGTCACCGGCAATGCCGAGGGTGAGACTGTCCAGCAACAGGTGGTAGTGGATGGCAAAGCACCTGCCACGGTGAATTTGCACTGGCGTTGACAGATAAAATGCGGGCAGGGGTACATTTGTACTCCTGCTGAAATGGAGCACACCGCCATGAGCTTGGCGCTTCAGCTGGAGATGTTGGACGAGCAGGGTTTCGTGCTGATCCCCGGTGTGCTCGAACCCCTGCGCATCGCGCTGCTGCGCTGCGCTATCGATGACTTGCAGCCGATTCACTGGGACTACCAGGGGCTGCTTGAACACTACAAATGCGTGTTCAACCGCAACCCGCTGTGGTTGCCGTTTCTTGATCTGCCACCGCTGATCAACCTGGCAGAGGCCGCGCTTGGCGAGGACTGCCACGTGATCGGCCAGACTGCCTGGCGTAGCCACCCCGGTTACCCCGGCATGGCGCTGCACCTTGACCATCTGCCCCTGCAACTGCCGGCCTGGATCAGCGAGCGCGGGGCCTTTACCCAGCCGATGCAGATTCTGACTGCGCAGGTGTACCTCAGCGATATCGATCACAGCATCGGGCCGACCTGGATCGTACCGGGCAGCCATCGTGCCGCTCGCCCGCCGCAGGCCGGCGAAGTGCAATGGCAAGGGCGTGAAGCGCTTCCGGTATTGTGCAAGGCGGGGGATGCTTTGCTGTTTCGCAGTGATGTCTGGCACAGCGGCGGCGCCAACTGCACGCAGGCGCGCGAGCGCGACATGCTGCAAGTGCATTACGGCCGGCGCATGGTGGCGCAGAAGTTTTCACCGTACCTGCATTGGCAGTTCAACCCACGTGTGCTGGAGGAAGCCACGCCCAGGCAGCGGCGGCTGTTAGGGGAGCATGAAGAGGGGGAATACGACTGAACCCGCTCGGGCCACGCGGCAGGGCGTTGGCCGTCAGCATTAGCCGATAGTGGCAAAGCTCTTTCAACTTTCTGATTATCTGGACAATAATCGAAAAATTATTACCTCGTGTGACCGGTCTGGATGCGCCGGCCACCGCACAAGATCGAGGGGCTCAAGCCCCCACTTGCCGTGTAGACCATCAGGAGATGTCATTGATGAAAACCCGTCTCGCTGCTTCGCTGGCCGCTGCAGTGCTGGCCTTCGCCGGGGCCAATCTGGCTCAGGCTGCGCAGATTTCCGGTGCCGTTGGTGCCACCGGCCAAGGCGACATGACCTACCGAATCGGCCTGTCGTTCGATTGGGACAAGAAATGGCTGGAAAGCAGTACCGGCTATGTGACCGGTTACTGGGATGCGGCTTACACCTATTGGGAGGGCGGCGATGCCAGCGGCGCGCACTCGCTGTCGTTCAGCCCGGTGTTCACCTACGAGTTCAGCGGCTTCACCTACACCCCCTACATCGAGGCCGGTATTGGCCTGGCGGCGTTTTCCAAGACGGATGTGGGCAACCAGCGGCTGGGTTCTGCGGTCAACTTCGAGGACCGCATCGGCTTTGGCCTGAAGCTGCCTGGGGCGCAGAAGGTAGGCATCCGTGCCATGCACTACTCGAATGCGGGCATCAAGCAGCCGAACGACGGGATCGAGTCGTACTCGCTGTTCTACAGCAAGGCGTTCTGACTGCGGTGCCGGTGCCTTGTAGGAGCGGCCTTGCGTCGCGAAAGGGCTGCGCAGCGGCCCCGGGTTTTCGGGTGCCAGCAAGAACGTAGGGGGCCGCTCCGCGCCCCTTTCGCGACGCAAGGCCGCTCCTACAATTGCGCGGCGGTCAGAACGTGTAGGAAACCCCGGCCTGCACCGTGCGCGGTGCGCCTGGGTAGGCGTAGCTATTGAACGCCCCTTCGTCATACCCCTTGTTGAAGACGTTCTTCACATCCAGGTTTAGCCTCACGTGTTCATTGACCTTGTAGAAGCTGAGCAGGTCGACCACGCTGTAGCGTTCCATGGTGTAGGTCGTCGCGGCTGTCTGGCCGGCGCGATCATCCACGTACTTGACCCCCACCCCAAGCCCCAGGCCTTTGGCCAGGCCATCCTGGAACTCGTAGGTGTTCAGCAGGCTGAAGCTGTTACGCGGGATGTTGGCCAGGCGGGTGCCGGTCGGCACGGTGGTGTCCTTGGTCACTTCGGCATCGACATAGGCATAGCCACCCATCACACGCCACGCAGGGGTGATATTGCCAGCGATGTTGATGTCCAGGCCGCGGCTGCGCACCTCGCCCGTTGCGATGCTGTAAATACCCAAGGGGTAGTTGGGGTCGCGTGCCAGCACGTTTTCCTTGACGATGTGGTACACCGCCGCATCAATGCTCAGCTGGCGATCGAGCGCTTCCCACTTCACGCCCAGCTCGTAGGATTTGCCCTTCTCGGGATCGAAGCCACCGCTGCCAGCGGGCGTGCCACTGTTAGGCTTGAATGAGCGCGCCGTGTTGGCATAGACCGCCACGGTGTCGGTCAGGTCGTAGATCAGGCCAAAGCGCGGGGTCACGCCATTCTCGCCCTTGCTGAAGTCGCGGGTGTTGACCAGCTTGTCGTCGTAGTCGTGCTCGAAGCGTTCGAAGCGCACGCCGGCCAAGGCCTTGAGGCGCTCGGTCAGGGCCACCTGGTCCTGGATGAAGAACGCCCAGGTCTGCAGGTTTTCCTTGTCCCACGTTGTGGTACGCGTCAGCGCGGGCCTTGGCTGGCCGAGCACCGGGTTGTAGATATCGATCGGATAGGCCGCCGAGGAGCGCTGGATGATCGAGTTGTAGTCGTAGTTCTCGTACTCGATGCCCGTCAGCAGCGTGTGGCTGAAACCACCGGTATCGAAGTGGCCGGTGAGGTTCAGTTGCCAGTCACGGTCGGTCCATTCCAGCTTGCGATAGTTGAAGTTGCGCTGCAGGGTGCGCCCGTCAGCGGGCGCGCCATTGGCTTCAACCGCGTTGCCCTTGAGCGAGCCATCGAGAAACTGGAAACCGCCAGCCAGCGTCCAGTTGTCATTGAGCAGGTGCTCGAAGCGCACCTGGGCCATGTTGTTGTCGTTGTGCAGCAAATTGTCGCTGCCTTTCTCCCAGATGTAGGTGTCGCGCGAGGCGCTGCCGGTCTGGGTGGCATAGCGGGTCAGGCCACGGTCGAGCGGGTGGTTGTTGCGCATGAAGTCGCCTTCGAAGACGATCCGGGTGCTGTCGTTGACCTGCCAGCTGAGCACGGGCGCCACGTCGTAGCGCTCGCTCTGCACATCATCGCGAAAGCTTTCGCCGCCTTCACCGAGCACGTTCAGCCGGTAGGCGAGGGTGCCTTCCTCATTTAGCGCGCCGGTGGCGTCGAGGGTGGCGCGGTGCATGCCCTGGTCGTCGATCTGGCTGCCCAGGGTGACCTTGCGTTCAGCCTGCGGTTGCTTGCTGACCACGTTGAAGGTCCCACCGGGGTCGCCGCGGCCGTACAGGCTGGTGGCCGGGCCGCGGATCACTTCCAGGCGCTCGACGGTGTTGGCGTCGGGGGCATTGGGGTAGCCGCGGTTGATCGGGAAGCCATTGCGGTAGAACTCGCCCGTGGTAAAGCCACGTACCGTGAAGGTGGTCAGGCCCTGGCCACCGAAGTTGTTGGCGCGGCCTACACCGCCGGCGTAGTCCAGGCCATCCTGTAGCCGCGTGGCGCCGGTGTCTTCGAGCACGTCCTTGGGTACCACGCTGACCGACTGCGGGGTCTCGTGCAGGGCGGTGTCGGTGCGCGTGGCGCTAGCCGAACGGCTCGCCTTGTAACCAACGACCGGGCCATCGGCACGTTCACTGTCGGCGGTACCGGTGATGTTCAAGGCCTGGAGTTCAATCTGGGCGGAATCGCTGAGCGAGTCGGGTTCAGCCCAGGCCAGCGGGGAGACAGCATGAAGCACACAAAGCGAAACGAACGTGCGACGCATCGACGGTACGATCCTGGAGTAGGGCGCTAGGGGAAGGGGTACAAAGCGGCGTGAAATTACTACGAATCATTATCAAATGCATTCTTTTTAAATGGAGCGCCCGTGCCAGTTCACCTCTCGCCGCCCCGGCAAGGCCGCTCCTACGCCGCGCAACCTGCAGGTAACGAAAACCCTCAGGCCCCCGCCTTGATCGCCAGCACGTTGCACAACGGATGCTCAAGCACATGCGCCGTGGTGCCGCCCAGGAAGGTCTGCATGGCGTCATGCCGATGGCTGCCCATGACGATCACATCGACCCGGCTATGGCTGATGAACTGGGCAATCGCACGAATCGCCGGCCCCTCCACGAAATGCCTGCGCTCCAATGGCACCTGGTGATGGTCACCCAGGCGGTTGAACGACGCCCGTTGCGCGTTGCGCACACTGCCATCGAACCCAGGCATGGTGACCGTGCCAGCGCCGAAGTCGGCGATATGGGTTTTGGCTGCGTCGCACACATGCAACAGGTGCAACTCGGCGTTGCACTGCAAGGCCAAGGCATGGGCGCTGTGGATCACCTGCTCGTCCAGGTGCTCGCCTGCGCCATGGCTGTTGAGGTCTACTGCGGCGGCGATCTGCCGGGGCAGGGGCAGGCGGATGTCGCTGACCAGGTGCACGGCGACTGGGCTGTCCTTGAGCAACTGCCAGTCCAGGGGGGTTACCAGCAAACGCTTGAGCACCGGTTCGTGCTGCACGTCTTTGACCAGCAAGTCGCAGCCCAGGCGTTCGATGCGCTCGATCACACTGGCCAACGGGTCGCGGGTCAGCAGCAATTCGGTGGACACATCCAGGCCGGCATCGGCCAGTTGCTCGGCTTCATCGGCCAGCCATTGGCGGTTGTCGCTGAGCAGCCGTTCACGTTCCCGGCCGTCGCTCATCAAGCCGAACGTGTCGACATCGTCGACGAATACGTTGATATCGAGTAATGCACCGCTAGACTCGGCCAAGGCCGCCGCACGTTGCAGCGCGGGCGTGTGGCGCATCTGCGGGCCGAGCATGACGAACAAACGTTTGAACTGGCTCATCTCACACCTCCGCGTGTGGAAGCCCCCCGGTTCATGCCTGGTGATCTGGCCCTGTTCAGTTTAGACCCACGAACGCGCTGTCGGGCGCCCCATCGCGAGCGTGAGCGTCGGCAGCCTCCTGCCAGCCGCCACCCAACGCCGCATACAGATTCACCTCCGCCACCAGCTGCGCCAAGCGGTCATTGATCAGCCCCTGCTGGGCACTGAACAACGACCGCTGCGCATCGAGAAACGTCAGGCTGCTGTCCACGCCAATGCGGTAACGGTGCTCGGCCAGGTCGTAGTAGCGCTGGTTCGACGCCACCAAATCGCGCTGGGCCTGCAACTGCCGCTGGTAGGTCGCGCGCGCAGCCAAACCGTCCGCCACTTCCTGGAAGGCGCCCTGGATCGCCTTCTGGTACTGCGCCACCTGAATCTCCTTCTGCAGCCGGGCGTAGTCCAGGCTGGCTCGCAGGCTGCCGGCGGTGAAGATCGGCAGGTTGATCTGCGGCTGGAACAGCCAGGTCCCCGAGCCTGCATCGAACAGCCCGCTGAGCGCGGGGCTGGTGCTGCCGGCATTGGCGGTCAGGCTGATACTGGGGAAAAACGCCGCACGTGCTGCGCCAATGTCGGCATTGGCCGCGCGCAGCTGGTACTCGGCCTGGACAATGTCCGGGCGGCGTTGCAGCAGGTCGGAGGGCAGGCCGGCTTGCAAGCCGGCGATCTGTTCATTGGCCAGGGGCAGGGCGCGGAGGTCGTCAGCCACAGGGGCACCCACCAGTAGCGTCAGTTGGTTGAGGTCCTGGGCCACCTGGCGTTTGTAACGGGCCACGGCCGCGCGCGTGCTGTCGACGCTGGTACGTGCCTGGATCTGGTCCAGAGCCGAAACAGTACCCGCGCGGCGCTGGTTGACGGTCAGGCGCAGGCTGCGCTCGTCCGCTACCAGGGTGTCGTTGGCCAGGGCCAGCAGCTCCTGGTCGGCACGCCAGGTCAGGTACACGCTGGCGACGCTGGCCACCAGGCTCAACTGGGTGCTGCGCCGGGCCTGGTCGCTGGCCAGGTAGGTCAGCAGCGCTTGGTCACTGAGGCTGCGCAGGCGGCCGAACAGGTCGAGCTCGTAGGCGCTCACGCCCAAGGTCGCCGCATAGGTGGAGCTGATCATGCCCTGATCGGTGCCGGTCATGCGCCGCGGCAGGTACTGGCGCTGCCCCTGCCCATTGGCGGAGACCTTGGGCAACAGCTCGGCGCGCTGAATGCGGTACTGGGCGCGGTAGGCCTCGACATTCAGCGCTGCACTGCGCAGGTCGCGGTTATTGGCCAAGGCGTTGTCGATCAATTGGCGCAATACCGGGTCCTGGAACACTTGGCGCCAGTCATCGACGGCCGGGTGCGCCTGCACATCGCCTTGATAGGCAGGCCCTTGTGGGTAGTGCGCGGCCACCGCTGCGCCTGGGCGCTGGTAGTCAGGGGCCAGCGAACAGCCACACAACAGCGCAGCGCACAGGATAAGGCTAGATCGGGGCATCGGTGTGTCTCGCAGAGTCAGGCGCCGGCCATCCATTTGGTCAGGCCATGGCGGCCACTGACCCCCAGCTTGGCGGTGGCGCGCTTGAGGTAAGTTTCGATCGAGCTGTTTTTCACGTTCAGCCGCTGCGCCATTTCCGGCACCGTGCCGCCGGTCAGCAGGCCCAGGCAGACCTCCTGTTCCCGGGTCGACAGCCTCACGGCTTCCTGCACCAGGCGCTCGCCAAACGAATGGCGCAACGAGCCTGCTGGCAAATCGGCCAGCGGCGAGCCGGCATGCCGTGCCCCCCCTTGGCGCAGCAACTGGCCGTGGTGCTCGACCAGCGGCAGCAAGGTGTCAGACAGGCTTTTCAGTTGCGACAGTTCAGCCAGCGAAAAGCCACGCTGGCTGGGCAAGCGATGAAAGCAGATGACCCAGCGCTGCACACCGCTGCAGGACACCAGGTTGCACTGGTGGGCACTCTGGCGAGGCTGCCCTGCGTGTTGTGGGGCTTTGAATTCGATCAGCAGCGGGTCCTTCATCTGCATGATGCTTTGCAGCAGCGGGTGGCGCAGGTTGTTGACGTTGGGCAGTTCAGGGGCAGGGCCGGCACTGCCCAGTACCCTGATGCGGCTGATGCTGGCCTGGCGTGGGTCAAGGGTCCATTCACTGAGGTCGAGCCTGTGGACCGGCACCTGGGCATTGACCAGATGCAACATCTGGTCGGCGAAGCGCTCGGCGCCGGTACTGGCGATCAGTTCGCCCAGTTGCAGATACAACTGCGGGTCGGGGCGGTGTTCGAGGCTGTCGGTCAGCTTCATATCATTGTCTTCCTTGATTCTAAGCTTTGCGGCGGGTGGTCTCGCGGTCGAGTCCTCTGGGGGTAGGTGGGAGTGGCGGTATTCAAGCCCGGCCGGGGTGCTGCGTCTGTAGTGGAAAACGGGGACAGAAAGTGCCACCGATTGCGGATCAGGTGTGCAGGGGCACGGACGCTGTGGGTAGTGGCGAATGAGGGCTTGGCCAGCCAATTGACGCCAGAAGCGTGGCGATCCAGGCCTGTTCCATGCCGATAGTTTCGGGTGTAGGCAATACCGGGTAGATGCTGTAGCAAATCTCCTACATGTTTTTCAGCAGGCTTCTACAGGTCCAGCGTGTGTCCGGGTTTCAGGGGCCATACAGCCTGGGGGCGGGGTGCTTGAATCCGCGGATGATCAATCAGAAGGACCTGCCGACTCATGCCTGCCGCCGAAACCTTTGCCCTGAGCGTTGCCCAGCGCGACATCTGGTTGGACCAGATCAGCCACGGCGACTCGCCGCTGTACAACATCGGCGCCTATGTCGAACTGAACGGCGGGGTGGATGCCGCGCGGCTGCGCCAGGCACTGGCGCACCTGGTTGCCCAGCATGACGGCCTGCGTACGGTGCTGGTGACACAGGGGGGCATGGCGCGGCAGTACTTTGCCCCCACCCTGGAAGTGGAACTGGTGCGGCACGATGTGCGCGATGCAGAGGCGCCGTGGGCGGCCGCCCAGGCCCTGCTGCAAGCCCGGATGCAGACGCCCTATCGCCTGGATGCCAGCCCGCTTTGGGGCACCACACTGATTCGCCTGGGCGAGCAGCGCTACCTGTTTGCCGTACAGGCCCACCACCTGGTCCTCGACGGTTGGGGGGTGGACCAGTGGTTCAAGCAGATCGCCGAATACTACAACCTGCTCGAACAGGGGCTGCCCCTGCCGAGCGGCGCACCGTCCTATCGGGCGTTCATCGAGGACGATGCCCAGTACCAGGGTTCGCCACGGCATGACCGTGACCGCGATTATTGGCTGGCTAGATACCAGCAATTGCCGGACGCCTTGCTGGCGCCGCGCGAGCGTAACGCGGTGCACCTTTCGCCGCCCAGCGCAGTGCTCGAACAGCCATTCGATGTCCGTTTGCTGGCACGTATGCGAGCGCTGGGAAGCACGCTACAGGCCTCGCCATTTCATGTACTGCTGGCCGCCCTGCATGTGTGCAGCGCACGCACCTGGCAGCGTGACGAGTGGGTGGTCGGTTTGCCGGTGCGCAACCGCGGCAACGCGCAGTTCAAGTCGACCCTGGGGCTGTTTACCCAAGTCAGCGCGTTGCGCATGGACTTTGGCCGCGAGCGCACCTTCGCGGCGCTGGTGCAGGGGATACGCGATGCGCTCAAGCAGGACTTCCGCCACCAGCGTTTCGCCCTCAGCGAACTCAACCGCAGCCTCGGTGCATTGCGTGAAGAACGGCCACAGCTGTTCGAACTGATGGTGTCGTTCGAAGAGGATGGCAACGACCTGCGTTTCGGTGACGTGCCTGGCCACACCGTGATGGTTTGCAATGGCCATGAACCCACCCCGTTGAGCATTCACCTGCGCTGCAACAGCCAACGTGATAGCGCTCGCCTGCACCTGGTGCACAACCGCGCCTGGTTCAGTGAACAGGACGCTACGGCGCTGGCCGAGCGCCTTTTGCACGTCCTTGAGCAAGGCCTGGAACAACCGGAGCAAAGTATCGCGTCCTTTGACCTGCTGACCGCCAGCGAGCACGCCCGCCTGCGGCAGTGGAATGCCACGGCGCAACGAGGGCCCGACAATGGCGAGGCGTTGATTCATCGTCGTATCGAGGCCCAGGCCAAGGCCACGCCGCAGGCCTTGGCAGCGTTTCAGGATGGCCAGAGCCTGAGCTACGGCGAGCTCGACCGCCGCGCCGACGCGCTGGCCCAGCACTTGGCGAGCCTGGGTGCCAAGCCTGACCGGCGCGTGGCGGTGGTCGCCCAACGCGGCCTGGACACCCTGGTCGGCCTGTTGGCCGTGCTCAAGGCCGGTGCCGCCTACGTGCCGATCGACCCGGCCCACCCGCAGGAACGCCTGGCCTACCTGCTGGACGACAGCGAGCCAGACGTCGTGTTGACCCAGTCATGGCTGTGTGATCGCCTTCCCGCGCATGGTCTGGCGCAGATCGAGCTGGATCGCTGGGACTGGAATGCGCCGCCCGCCGTCCTGGCCCGGCCTGCGCAGCCGCTGCCCAGCGATCTGGCTTACGTCATCTATACCTCCGGCTCTACAGGGCAGCCTAAAGGCGTGATGGTCGAGCACCACATGCTGGCCAACCTGATCGACTGGCACTGCAGTGCGTTCGAGCTGGGCCCAGGCCGCCATCAGTCGAGCCTGGCCGGCTTCGGCTTCGACGCCATGGCCTGGGAGGTGTGGCCGGCCCTGTGCAGCGGCGCGACCCTGCACCTGGCACCCGTGCGTGACGGTGCCGAGGACATCGATGCCTTGCTCCGCTGGTGGCGCGCCCAGCCGCTGGATGTCAGCTTCCTGCCCACGCCGGTGGCCGAGCATGCCTTCGCCCAAGGTGAGCTACACCCCACCTTGCAGACCCTGCTGATTGGCGGCGACCGCCTGCGGCGCATGGCCCGCGAGCGGCGCTACCGGGTCATCAACAACTACGGCCCCACCGAAGCCACGGTGGTGGCGACCTCGGGCGAGGTGACGGCAGGTGGCCCGCTGCATATCGGCGGGCCGGTGGCCAACACGCAGTTGTACGTGCTCGACGAGCAGCGCCGCCTGTTGCCCATCGGCGCCCCGGGCGAGCTGTATGTGGGCGGCAAGGGGGTTGCCCGGGGTTACCTCAAGCGGCCGCAGATGAGCGCCGAGCGCTTTCTCGACGACCCGTTCAGCACGCTGCCAGGGGCGCGGATGTACCGCACCGGCGACCTCGTGCGCTGGTTGCCCGACGGCACCCTGGAATACCTCGGGCGCAACGACGACCAGGTGAAAATCCGCGGTGTCCGGGTTGAGCTGGCCGAAATCGAGGCCGCCCTGGCCAGCCACGCGGCGGTACGCGAGTGCGTGGTGATGCTGCGCGAAGGCCAACTGCAAGCGTGGTATATCGGCCAGTTGGCGGTAACACCGCGGGCACTGCATGAACACCTGCGCGAACGCCTGCCAGCGGCTTTGCTGCCGGTGGCCTATGTCAACCTGGCGGCCTGGCCGCTGACCGCCAATGGCAAGCTCGACCGCCGCGCCTTGCCGACTGCGGACGAAGCCGCCAAGGTGCGCCGCGAACATGAGGTGCCCATTGGTGAAGTCGAGCAACGCCTGGCCGTGCTTTGGGCTGAATTGCTGCAGGTCGAGCGGGTAGGGCGCCAGGATCACTTTTTCGAGCTGGGCGGCCATTCGCTGCTGGCCGTGCAACTGATCGAGCGCATGCGTCAGCAAGGCCTGCAAGCTGATGTGCAGGTGCTGTTCGGCCAATCGACCCTGGCCAGCCTCGCCGCATCCGTGATGGTCGGGGAAGCCGCTCGCATACCGGCCAACCGGGTAGCGCCGCAGTGCCAGCGCATCACGCCTGACATGCTCACGCTCAGCGTGCTGACGCAAACCGCCATCGACCGCATCGTCACCTCGGTACCGGGCGGTGCTGGCAACGTGCAGGAAATCTATCCGCTGGCTCCCCTGCAACAGGGCCTGCTGTACCACCATGTCACCGATGTACGCGACCCTTACCAGCAGCAGGCGTTGTTCGCCTTTGCCAGCGCCCAGCAGTTGCAGGCCTTCGGCGAGGCGTTGCAGCAGGTGATCGACCGGCACGTCATCCTGCGTACCAGCCTGGCCTGGGAGGGGCTCGAACAGCCCCAGCAGGTGGTCTGGCGCCAGGCGCGCCTGCCGGTCGATAACTGGCTGACGACAGCGCCCGACGGCAACATCGCTGGGCAACTGCGCAGCCACTACGACCCCCAGCATCGGCCCTTGGACCTGCGTCAGGCACCGATGATGGCGCTGGCCTGCACCGAGGATGCCCAGCACGGGCGCTGGCTGGGTTTGCTGCGCTTCCACCACCTGGTCAACGATGCCGTCTCGCTGCAGGTGCTGTTGGGCGAGCTCGAAGCCTTCATGGCCGGGCGTGGCGAACAGCTGCCGGCACCTGTGCCCTATCGCGAGTATGTAGCGCTGAGTGCGGCTGCCGAGCGCCAGGCACGGCACGAGGCGTTCTTCCGCGAGCAACTGGCCGGCATTGAGCCGCCTGCGCCTATTGCCGGGCTCGGCGGCGAGCCGGTGGATGCGTGTGATCTGCACAGCCATAGCCAGGCCGTCGAAGCGCCGCTGGCGGGGTTGTTGCGTACCCAGGCCCGGCATCAGGGGGCGAGCCTCGCCAGCTTGCTGCACCTGGCCTGGGCCCAGGTGCTAGGGACCCTCGGCGGGCGTGATGAAGTCACCCTTGGCACAGTGCTGCTGGGCCGCAGCATGGCGGGCAAAGGCGCTGATCGTGCCTTGGGCATGTTCATCAACAGTTTGCCGTTGCGGGTGCAGCTGGAGCATCGTTCGGTCGAACAGGCGCTGGGCGAGACCCACACGGGCCTGGCCGCATTGCTCGGCCACGAGGACGCACCGCTGATGCTCGCTCAGCGGTGCAGCGGCCTGCCGGCGGGCACCGCGCTGTTCGACAGCCTGATCAACTACCGCCAAGGGGCTGTGCTGCACGGGCAGGTGCTGCCGGGTGTGGAACTGGTCGAGGCCAGTGAAGTCCTGAGCCATGGCCTGGTGTTGACGGTCGACGACCACGCCGACGGGCTGCAGCTTGCCGTGCGTGCGCCGCGAGCGATTGGCGCGCAGCGGGTATTGAACTACTTGCTGACGACCTTGCGCCAGCTGGGCAGCGCCCTTGCCGAACGCCGCAGCGTAAGCCTGACGGCGTTGTGCGCGGTGCCTGAAGACGAGCTACACCGCTTGCTGCATGGCTTCAACGCCACGCAAGACCTGCAAAGCCCGGTCACGCAGACCTTGCCTGCGCTGTTCCAGGCCCAGGTGCGGCGTACGCCCCAGGCCATCGCGCTGCAGACCGATGACAGTTTCCTCGATTACCAGGCCCTCAACGCCCAGGCCAACCGCCTGGCCCACCACCTGATCGGCCTGGGCGTACGCCCCGATGCGCGGGTGGCGGTGTGCGTCGAGCGCGGCGTCGCACTCATGGTGGCGTTGCTCGGCGTGCTCAAGGCGGGCGGTGCCTACGTACCACTGGACCCTGGCTACCCGGCCGAGCGCCTGCGCTTCATGCTTGATGACAGTACCCCGACGGTGGTGCTGGTACACGGCGCTACCCAGGGCCTGTTCGACCAACTGCCAGGCCCTGTGCTCGACCTCGACCGTGGCGACTGGCACGCCTGCCCGACAACTGACCCGCAGGTATTGGGCCTTGGCCCGTCGCAACTGGCCTATGTGATGTACACCTCGGGCTCAACCGGCACCCCGAAGGGGGTGATGATCGAGCACCGTGGCCTGTGCAACCTGATGCACTGGGGTTCGCTAATCTGCCCGCCCCGCCCGGGCGATGCCCTGCTGCAGCGGGCGCCGTTCAGTTTCGACGGTTCGGTCTGGGAGCTGTTCTGGCCGCTGACCGCCGGCCTGCGCCTGGTCCTGGCACGCCCTGACGGGCACCGTGACCCTGCGTACCTGGTGCAACGGGTCCAGGCCAGCCAGGTGACCACGATCAAGTTCGTGCCGGCGTTGCTGCATCAGTTTCTCGAAGAACCTGGCGTCGAGGGTTGCACCAGCCTGACGGACATCTTCTGCGGCGGCGGCGAACTGACACTGGCGTTGCTGCAGCGTGTGCGCGAGCGCCTGCCCAAGGTGCGCCTACACAACGTCTATGGCCCCACGGAAGCCACGGTAGACAGCACCGCATGGACCTTGCAGCCCCATGAGCCGCTGCCGCTGCTGGCGCCGCCGATTGGCCGGCCGATCGCCAATACCCGCCTGTATGTGCTCGATGCGCACGACCGGCCGGTGCCGCTGGGTGCGGTGGGCCAGCTGCACATTGGCGGTGTCGGCGTGGCCCGTGGCTACCTTGGGCTGCCGGCGCTGCAGGCCGAGCGTTTCATCGCCAGCCCATTTGTCGAGGGCGACCGGCTGTATCGCACCGGCGACCTGGTGCGCTACCGCCTGGACGGCGAATTGGACTTCGTCGGCCGCAACGACTTCCAGGTCAAGCTGCGCGGTTTGCGGGTGGAGCTTGGCGAGATCGAAGCGTCGCTGACCGCACACCCGGCAATCGGCCACGCCGTGGTGCTGATGCGCGAAGAGCGCCTGGTGGCCTACTTCACCTGCCGCGAGGGCAGCAGCGCGCCGGCGCTTGAAGTACTGCGCAGTCACCTGTTGGCGCGCATGCCCGAGTACATGGTGCCGCAGGCGTTCGTTGCTTTGGCCCAGTTGCCTTTGAGCAACAACGGCAAGGTCGACCGCCAGGCCCTGCCGGCGCCGGGTGCAGAGTCGGTGATCAGCCGCGCCTACCATGCCCCGCGCGGCGAGCTGGAAACCGCGCTGGCCGAGATCTGGACCGATGTGCTGAAGATCGAGCAAGTCGGGCGGGACGACAACTTCTTCGAGCTGGGTGGCCATTCACTGCTGGCCGTCGGCCTGGTGGCACGCATGCGCCAGGCCGGCCTACATGTGGATGCCCGCACCTTGTTCAGCCAGCCGACCCTGGCGGGGCTTGCGGCCAGCACCCGCCTCGAACAGGTCGAGGTGGTGATACCGCAGACCACCATTCCCAGCCTGGGCAAACGCAGGCGCATCTGAAAGCACCGGGGCCGCATAGCGGCCCCGGTGCTATCCGCAATTGTCCCCGCTTCCCATGTCAGACCGACCGGTCACGATCCTTTAGCGTGTCCACGATCCCTATTTCCAGGCAAAGCAGGATGCTTACCGATGCACTTCAGCGAACTGATGGCTGCTCTTTCCACCCGTGCAATCCGACTCCAGCGTGAAGACCAGGACCTGATCGTCCTCGGCGATGACGACACCTTGGACGATAGCTTGTGGGAGGCGTTGTCACGGCACAAGCCGGCGTTGCTGGAGATGCTCGCCGAACGCGAGGACGACTGGCTGAGCCCAGCCTTTCGCATCACCCCCGACATGTTGCCGCTGGTAGCCCTGGAGCAACAGGCCATCGACCGCATCGTCGCCAGCGTGCCCGGCGGCGCCGCCAACGTTCAGGACATCTACCCGCTGGCGCCGCTGCAGCAGGGCATGCTGTACCACCACCTGTCCGCCAGCGACGGCGACCCGTACCTGTCGCAGGTGCAACTGCGCTTTGCCAGCAAAGCCCACCTCGAAGCCTTCGCCGAGGCACTGCAGTGGGTGATCCAGCGCCATGACATCCTGCGCACCGCGCTGCACTGGGAGTACCTTGACCAACCGGTGCAAGTGGTCTGGCAGCAGGCGACGCTGGTTCGCGAAGCCGTCCCGGTTACCGGTAGCGCGGCGCTGGCCGAGTTGTGCGCGCGCTTCGACCCGCGCCAATACCGCCTCGACCTGCGCCAGGCGCCGCTGATGCAGTTGATGCACGCGCAGGGCGAAGGTGAGACGTGGGTGGCACTGCTGATGTTCCACCATGTGGTCATGGACCATACCGCGCTGGATATCGTGCGCCGGGAAATCCAGGCGCACCTTGCCGGCCAGGCCGAACACTTGGCCGCGCCCATGCCGTTTCGCAACGTGCTGGCCGCCGCCCGCCAGGCACTGGATGAGCAGGCCCATGAAGGGTTCTTCCGCGAGATGCTGGGTGACATTGATGAGCCGACACTGGCCTTCGGCCTGCAAGCCAAAGGCGATGCGCTGCTGGAGCAGGCACGCCTGACTCTGGCCCCGGCGCTCAGCCAGCGCCTGCGCAGCCAGGCCCGGCAACTCGGGGTAAGCCCGGCGAGCGTACTGCACCTGGGCTTCGGCCGGCTGGTGGGGCAACTTTCGGCGCGTCAGCAGGTGGTGTTCGGCAGTGTGCTGCTGGGCCGCATGACTACCGGCGATGGTAGCGAGCAGGCGCTGGGCATGTTCATCAACAGCCTGCCGCTGCGTATTGACCTTGGCGCAACCGGCGTGCGTGATGCGTTGCTGGCCACCCACCGACGGCTCAGCGCCTTGCTTGGCCACGAACAGGCGTCCCTGGCCCTGGCCCAGCGCTGCAGCGGCGTGGCGGCACCGGCGCCGCTGTTCAACACCCTGCTCAATTACCGCCACAGCGATGCGGGCGATGCTGCCGAGGTCATCCCGGTGGCCGACGGCATCGATATCGTCGGCGCCGAGGAACGTACCGATTACCCGTTGACCGTCAGCGTCGATGATTTGGGCGACGATCTGCGCCTGACCGTACAGAGCCTGCCCGAATGGGGCGCGGCGCGCTTGTGCGCGCAATTCGAGCAGGTCCTGGCCAGCCTGGTCGAGGCGTTGGAACATGCGCCCACTGCACCCATGCAAGGGCTGCAGGCACTGCCCCTGGCAGAGCGCGAACAGTTGCTGCAACAGTTCAACCACACGGCTCAGGTGTACCCACAGGGGCAGACCGTCCATGCTTTGGTCGAGGCCCGCGCGGCCCGCGCACCGGCTGCAGTGGCGCTGCGGCAGGGTGACCAGGCTTTGAGTTACCACGCACTCAACTGCCACGCCAACCAGCTTGCGCATCAGCTGATCGCGCGTGGTGTCAAGATGGGCGACCGTGTTGCCCTATGCCTGCCGCGCAACAGCGGGCGCGTGGTCGCGTTGCTGGGCGTGCTCAAGGCGGGCGCGGCCTATGTACCGGTAGACCCCGCCTACCCGGCAGAGCGCATTGCCTATCTGCTGGCCGACAGCGAACCGGCACTGGTGGTGAGCGAGGCTGCTATTACCGGGTTGCCGGCCGGGGTGCCGCGCCTCGACCTGGATCTTGCACAAAGCATCGCCGTGCACGACAGCAACCCTCAGTTGCCTGAGTTGCACGCGCAGCACCTGGCGTATCTGGTCTACACCTCCGGCTCCACCGGCCAGCCGAAGGGTGTGATGATCGAGCATCACACCCTCGCCAACCTGGTGCACTGGCACTGCCAGGCCTTCGCGCTGGACGCCACTGCACACGCGTCCAGCGTGGCCGGTTTCGGCTTCGACGCCATGGTCTGGGAAGTCTGGCCCGCCCTGTGCGCCGGAGCCACGTTGCACCTGCCGCCTGCGCACATCGCCAACGAGCATGTCGATGAACTGCTCGACTGGTGGCTGGCGCAGCCGTTGACGGTCAGTTTCCTGCCTACACCGGTGGCCGAGCAGGCCC
Organism: Pseudomonas sp. SWRI77; assembly: GCF_014269105.1. Classification (NCBI taxonomy): domain Bacteria; kingdom Pseudomonadati; phylum Pseudomonadota; class Gammaproteobacteria; order Pseudomonadales; family Pseudomonadaceae; genus Pseudomonas; species Pseudomonas sp. SWRI77. The sequence goes on from NZ_JABWRV010000042.1 coordinate 17,533, forward strand.
TGCGCCGCGAACGTCAGCACCCGACACTGCGCACCTTGCTGGTAGGCGGCGACCGCCTGCGCCAGTTCGAGCGTGACCCAGGGTTTGCCTTGGTCAACAACTACGGGCCGACCGAAACCACCGTCGTCGCTACCTCCGGGCAGGTGGTGCCTGGCGGGCCTCTGCACATCGGCCGGCCGATCGCCAATACCCGCGTCTATGTGCTGGACGAAGGCCTGCAGCCGGTACCGGTCGGCGTCACCGGTGAGCTGTTCATCGGCGGGGCGCAAGTGGCGCGTGGCTACTTCAACCGCCCAGCGTTGACCGAGCAGGCGTTTCTCGTCGACCCGTTCAGCGCGCAGCCCAACGCACGGATGTACCGCAGCGGTGACCGGGTGCGCTGGAATGCCGATGGCACCCTCGATTACCTTGGCCGCAACGACGACCAGGTGAAGATTCGCGGCGTGCGGGTAGAGCTGGGCGAAATCGAAGCCACCCTCGCAGCGCAGCCCGGCATCGACGCGGCCGTGGTGCTGGTGCGGGGCGAGCGTCTGCTGGCCTGGTTCACCGAGACCGCCCCGGTGGATGTCGAAGCCTTGCGCCAGGCCTTGCAGGCCCGCTTGCCGGCGCACATGGTACCGCTGGCGTTGCTGCGCCTGGCTGAGCTGCCGCTGACCAGCCACGGCAAGCTGGACCGCCGCGCACTGCCCGACCCGGCTACCTCGCAGTTGTTCGGCCAGGCATTCGAGGCGCCTGAAGGTGAGACCGAAGCCACGATGGCGGCCATCTGGGCCGACGTGCTGGGCGTGGAACGGGTAGGGCGGCACGACAACTTCTTCGAACTGGGCGGCCACTCGCTGCTGGCGGTGACGCTGGTCGAGCGCCTGCGCAAGGCTGGCCTGCTGATCGATGTGCGGGTGCTGTTCGCCCAGCCGACCCTGGCCGCGCTGGCCAGCGCAGCGGCTATCGGCCGCGAAGTGACAGTGCCCGCCAACCGGGTGCCGCTGCACGCTGAACGGATTACCCCGCAGATGTTGAGCCTGGTCACCCTGGAGCAGGCGACCCTCGACGACATCGTCGCCAGCGTGCCGGGTGGCGCTGCCAACGTGCAGGAAATCTACCCGCTGGCCCCCCTGCAGGAGGGCATTCTCTACCATCACCTGAGCGCCGAGCAGGGCGACCCCTACCTGCTGCAGACCCGCCTGGCCTTCGACAGTGTCGAGCGCCTGCTGGCCTGGGCCGGTGCCCTGCAACAGGTTATCGACCGCCATGACATCCTGCGCACCGCAGTGCTCTGGCAAGGGCTGGCGCAGCCGCTGCAGGTGGTCTGGCGCAAGGCCGAGCTGGTGGTCAGTGAAATCGATGACCTGGCTGATGAGGATGGCAGTCCTCGGATCGAGCAGTTGCATGCGCGTTTCGATGCACGGCACCACCGGCTGGACCTGACCCAGGCGCCGCTGACCCGCCTGTACTACAGCCTGGACCCCGCCAACCACCAGGTGGTGGCGATTCTGCTGTTCCACCACCTCACCCTCGACCACACGGCCATGGACGTGGTCGCCCGCGAAATGCGCGCATTGCTGTTTGGCCAGGGGCACACGCTGCCGGCCGCGGTGCCGTACCGCAACTATGTGGCCCAGGCCCGCCTGGGTGATCAGGCCGGCCACGAGGCGTTCTTCCGCGAGATGCTGGCCGATGTCGATGAGCCGACCTTGCCGCTGGGCTTCGCCGACGTGCAGGGCGATGGCCGGGGTATCGAAACGGCCTTCCAGGCCCTGGACGGCGAGGTTGCCCTCGGTTTGCGCGCCCAGGCCCGGCAACTGGGTGTCAGCGCCGCGAGCCTGATGCACCTGGCCTGGGCGCGGGTGCTGGGGGTGCTTGCTAACCGCCATGACGTGGTCTTCGGTACCGTGCTGATGGGCCGCTTGCAAGGGGGTGAGGGCGCCGATCGGGCGCTGGGCATGTTCATCAACACCCTGCCGCTGCGGGTGGACACCACGCTGGCCGTGCGTGCCGCCGTGCGCGCCACCCACCGTAGCCTGTCGGCCTTGCTCGGCCATGAGCACGCGCCGTTGGCCCTGGCCCAGCGCTGCAGTGGCGTGGCGGCCGCTGCGCCGCTGTTTAGCGCCTTGCTCAACTATCGGCACAGCGCCGACGATGCAACGCGTGACGGCGAGGGCATCTGGGAGGGCGTGCGCCTGCTCGGGGGCGAGGAGCGCAGCAACTACCCGCTGACCCTCAGTGTCAACGACCTGGGTGATGGCTTCACGTTCAGTGTGCTGGCCATCGAGGGCATTGGTGCGGCGCGGGTTGCCACGTGGATGGCCAATGCCGTCACCCAGCTGCTGCAAGCACTGGAGCAGGGGCAGGAGGCGCCGGTCGACAGCCTATCGATCTTGAACGATGAAGCTCGCCAGCAACTGCTGGGCAGCTTCAATGCCACCGCGCAGCACTATCCGCAAGGGCTGACGGTGCATGCTCTGGTCGAGGCCCGGGCAGCCGCGACCCCGGATGCCACGGCAGTCAGTCAGCCGGGCATGGCGCTCAGCTATGGTGACCTGAACCTTCGGGCCAACCGCCTGGCGCACCAGCTGATCGCACGCGGCGTGCGCTGCGGTGACCGGGTGGCGTTGTGCCTGGGCCGTAGCGCCGAGCGGGTGATCGGCCTGCTGGCCGTGCTCAAGGCCGGGGCCGCCTATGTACCGGTGGACCCAAGCTATCCCGCCGAACGCATCGCCTACCTGTTGGCCGACAGCGCGCCCGCCCTGCTGTTGAGCGAAGCGGCCATCGACGGCTTGCCTGCTGGCATACCGCGCCTGAACCTCGACCAGGCCGCCAGCGATGACGCCCTCGACAGCAACCCGCACGTGCCCGGGTTGGATGCTCACCAGTTGGCCTACCTGGTCTACACCTCTGGCTCCACCGGCCAGCCCAAAGGGGTGATGATCGAACACCATACCCTGGCCAACCTGGTGCACTGGCACTGCCAGGCCTTTGCGCTGGAGACCGGCACACGTACTTCAAGCGTCGCGGGCTTCGGTTTCGACGCAATGGCCTGGGAGCTCTGGCCGGCATTGTGTGCCGGTGCCACGCTGCACCTGCCACCTGCGCACATCGGCAATGAACATGTCGAAGCGCTGCTTGACTGGTGGCTCGAACAGCCACTGACCGTCAGCTTCCTGCCCACGCCCGTGGCCGAGCTGGCGCTGCGCCGCGTACGCCAGCACCCGACCTTGCGCACCTTGCTGATAGGTGGCGACCGCCTGCGTCAGTTCGAGCGTGACCCAGGCTTTGCCCTGGTCAACAACTACGGGCCGACCGAGACCACGGTGGTCGCCACCTCTGGGCAGGTGCAGCCCGGCGCTGCGTTGCACATCGGCAAGCCCATCGCCAATACCCGCGTCTACGTGCTCGACGCGCATCGCCAAGCGGTGCCGGTGGGCGTTGTGGGCGAGCTGTACATCGGCGGTGCGCAGGTGGCGCGGGGGTACTTCAATCGCCCTGAACTGACCGAGCAGCGCTTTTTCGCCGACCCGTTCAGCCGCAAGCCTGGCGCGCGCATGTACCGCAGCGGCGACCTGGTGCGCTGGAACGCCGATGGCACCCTCGATTACCTCGGCCGCAACGACGACCAAGTGAAGATTCGCGGCATGCGCGTGGAGTTGGGTGAAATCGAAGCCGCCCTGGCCGCGCAGACGGGTATTGCCGATGCCGTGGTGCTGGTGCGGGGTGAGCGCTTGCTGGCCTGGTTCACCGAGTCCGCATCGGTGGTGATCGACGCTGTGCGTCAAGCGCTGCAGGCCAGCTTGCCAGGGCACATGCTGCCGCAAGCGTTTATCCGTGTGGAGGAGTGGCCGCTGACCAGCCACGGCAAGCTGGACCGCCGTGCCCTGCCCGAACCGGATACCGCCGATTGGGTCAGCCGGGGTTACGAGGCGCCCGTCGGCGAGACCGAAGCGGCCATGGCCAGCGTCTGGGCCGAGGTGCTGGGCGTGGAGCGGGTAGGGCGGCATGACAATTTCTTCGAACTGGGCGGCCACTCGTTGCTGGCAGTGGCCCTGATCGAACGCCTGCGCCAACAAGGCCTGCCGACCGACGTGCGGGTGCTGTTCGGCCAACCGACCGTGGCCGCACTGGCGGCCGCACTGGGCAATGGCCGCCAGGTAAGCGTGCCGGACTACTGCATTGCAGAGGGCTGCACCCACATCACCCCGGCCATGCTGCCGTTGCTGGCCCTGGACGCCGCCGCCATCGAGCGCATTGTCGCCACGGTGCCGGGTGGCGCCGCCAACGTGCAGGACATCTACCCGCTGGCACCGCTGCAAGAAGGCATTCTCTACCATCACCTGAGCGCCGCCGACCAAGACCCGTACCTGCTGCAATGGCGCGTGGCATTCGACAGCCAGGCCCGCCTGCACGCGTTCGCCGCTGCCCTGGACCAGGTCATCGCCCGCCACGATATCCTGCGCACCGCCGTGCTGTGGGACGGCCTGGCGCAGCCAGCCCAGGTGGTCTGGCGCAGCGTGCCAGGGTCGGTGCTGGTTGAGCGCACCGAACAGGCTGGCCGAATTGACCTCAGCCAGGCCCCATTGATGCGCCTGCTGGCGAACCCGCAGCCGGGCGCCGAACGCATCGAGGCCACCCTGCAATTCCACCACATCGCCCTTGACCATACGGCCATGAAAGTGGTGCTTGCGGAGATCCGCGATCACCTGCGCGGGCAACAGCCCGGCCAGCCGGCCGTGCCCTACCGCAACTATGTGGCCCAGGCCCGGCTGGCCATCAGCGAGGCCGAACACGAAGCGTTCTTCCGCGCCGAACTGGCCGACATCGACGCGCCGACCTTGCCCTATGGCCTGCTCGACCTGCAGGGCCAGGCCAGTGCCTTCGAACTGGCCACCGTGCAGCTGCACAGCGAGCAATACCGGCGCCTGCGCCGCCAGGCGCAGCAGCTGGGCGTAAGCGCCGCCAGCGTGCTACACCTGGCCTGGGCGCGGCTGGTGGCCGCCACCAGTGGCCAGGACCGCGTGGTATTCGGCACCGTGCTGCTCGGCCGCCTGCAAGGCGGTGCGGGGGCCGACCGCGGCCTGGGCATGTTCATCAATACCCTGCCGCTGCGCCTGGACCTGCAGGGGCTGGGTGTGCAAGCCGGTGTGCGCCTGGCCCACCAGCGCCTGAGTGCGCTGCTGGTGCACGAGCATGCCTCGCTGGCCCTGGCCCAGCGCTGCAGCGGTGTGGCCGCGCCGACACCTTTGTTCAGTGCCATGCTCAACTACCGCCACGGCGCCAGCCAGCCCGAACAGCAAGCGCAGCGCGAAGCCCTGGAAGGCATCGAGGCCCTGCCCAGCGGCGGGCACGGCAACTACCCGCTGAGTGTCAACGTCGACGACCTGGGCGACGGCCTGCGCCTGACCGCCCAGGTCAGCGCCCAGGTGGGCGCGCAGCGCGTCTGCGAGCAACTGTTGCAGGTGCTGGTCGGCTTGCTGGATGCCCTTGAGCATGCGCCCCAGATGCTAGTGCAGCAGCTGCCAGTATTGACACCGAATGAACGCCAGCAACTGCTGGCCAACGCCACGCAGCGGCCCGACGCTGCGGAGCAACCGTTGCACGCGCTGTTCGAGGCGCAGGTGAGGCGCACGCCGAATGCCATTGCCCTGGCCGCCGAGGAGGGCGAACTGAGCTATCGCCAGCTCGACGAGCAGGCCAATCGCCTGGCCCATCACCTGATCGGCCTGGGGGTAAAACCCGATGACCGTGTGGCGATCTGCGTCGAGCGTGGTTTGTCGATGGTGGTCGGCTTACTGGCCATCCTCAAGGCGGGCGGTGCCTATGTGCCGGTCGACCCGGGTTACCCGGCCGAACGCATTCGCCACATGCTGGTGGACAGTGCGCCGCTGGCGGTGCTGGTGCACAGCGCCACCCGCGAGGCCGCGCACGGCGCCCAAGCGCCCCTGGTCGACCTCGACCAGCCTTGCTGGCACGCCCAGCCGATCAGCAACCCACGCGTGCCTGCGCTGAACGCTCGGCATCTGGCTTATGTGATCTACACCTCCGGCTCCACGGGCCTGCCCAAAGGGGTCATGGTCGAGCACCGCAACGTGGTCAACCTGGTGCGCTGGAGCCAGCGCCTTTGCCAGCCGGCGGGTGACGGCGCGGTGCTGCACAAAACCCCGGTCAGCTTCGATGCCTCGGTGTGGGAGCTGTTCTGGCCACTGTGCAGCGGCCTGCGCCTGGTGCTGGCACGCCCGGACGGCCAGCGCGACCCGCAGTACCTCGCGCAACTGATCGAAGCGCAGCAGGTCAGCGTGGTGCAATTTGTGCCGGCGTTGCTGCAGCAGTTCCTTGAAACCCCCGCCAGCAGCCGCTGTACCCGCCTCAGCGATATCGTCTGCGGTGGCGGCGAGTTGACCGAAGCCCTGGCCGCCCTGGTGCGTCAGCGCCTGCCGGGTGTGCGCCTGCATAACGTCTATGGCCCAACCGAGACCACCGTCGATTGCAGCGCCTGGACGCTGGAACCGGGCGCCGAGCTGCCGCAAGGGGCATTGCCGATTGGCGTCGCCATCGACAATACCCGCCTGTATGTACTCGACCCCTACGACCAACCGGTGCCCTGGGGCGTGGTCGGCCACCTGCACATCGGTGGCGCCGGCGTGGCCCGTGGTTACCTGGGCTTGCCAGCGCAACAGGCCGAGCGTTTCATTGCCAGCCCCTTCGTCGACGGCGAGCGCCTGTACCGCAGCGGTGACTTGGTGCGCCAGTGCCAGGACGGTAACCTGGTCTTCCTAGGCCGCAACGATCACCAGGTGAAGATTCGCGGCCTGCGCATCGAACCGGGTGAGATCGAAGCCTGCCTGGTGCGTATTCCCGGCGTACGCGAGGCAGTGGTGATGGCCTTCGATGCCCCGGTCAGTGGCGCGCGCCTGGTGGCCTACCTCACCGGTGAGCCGCAGGCGGCAGACGGCCTGCGCAAAGCGTTGCTGATGCATCTACCGGAATACATGCTGCCGGCGCAGTACATCCACCTCGACCACCTGCCTTTGACGCCGAATGGCAAACTCGACCGCAACGCGCTGCCTGCCCCGGACGGTGCATTGCATGAGCGCCTGTACGAGGCCCCGCTCGGTGAAACCGAAACCCTGCTGGCTCGATTGTGGGCCGAACTGCTCGGCGTGCAGCAGGTAGGCCGGCACGACAACTTCTTCGAACTCGGTGGCCATTCGCTGCTGGCGGTCAGCCTGACTGCACGGCTGCGGCTGGAGGGCCTGCAAGTCGATGTGCGCACCCTGTTCGGTCAACCAACGGTTGCGGCCTTGGCCGCGACACTGGGGCGTAATCAGCAAGTAGTGGTGCCTGCAAACCGTATCCCTGCCGACTGCCCGCGTATCACCCCAGACCTGCTCAGCCTGATCGAACTCGACCAAGCGGCGCTCGACCGCATCGTTGCGAGCGTGCCGGGCGGTGCCGCCAATGTGCAGGATATCTACCCCCTGGCGCCCCTGCAGGAAGGCATTCTCTACCATCACCTGAGCGCCGAGCACGATCCTTACGTGCTGTATTCACGGCTGCGCTTTGCCAGCCTGGAGCGCTTGCAAGCCTTCGCCAGCGCGCTGGACCAGGTCATCGCCCGCCATGATGTGCTGCGTACCGCCGTGCTCTGGGATGGCCTGCCACAAGCCGTGCAGGTGGTCTGGCGTCATGCGCCGCTGCAGCTGTTGCACCTCGATGCAGGCGCGAGCGGCCTGGACCTGAGCCAGGCGCCGCTGATCCGTCTGCTGCACCGTCAAGTGCCTGGCACCGAGCAGATCGAAGCCACCTTGCAGTTCCACCACATCGTCCTCGACCACACGGCCCTGGAGGTGGTCGGCGAAGAGCTGATCGGCTTCCTGCACGGCACGCCGCCGGTGGCCACCCCGGTGCCGTATCGCAACTATGTGGCCCAGGCGCGCCTGGGCATCAGCCCGGCAGAGCATGAGCGGTTCTTCCGCGAACAACTTGCCGATATCGATGAGCCGACCTTGCCGTTCGACCTCAGCGATGTGCAAGGCGATGGCCGCGACATGCACGAGGCCAAGCTGGCGCTGTCGGCCGAGCTGGCCGCAGGGCTGCGACGCCAGGCGCGGCAGCTTGGCATCAGTGTCGCCAGCCTGTTCCACCTGGCATGGGCACGCCTGCTGGCGGCTGCCAGTGGCAAGGACTGCGTGGTGTTCGGTACCGTGCTGCTTGGCCGTTTACAAGGTGGCGAAGGCGCCGAGCGGGCGCTGGGCATGTTCATCAATACCCTGCCGCTGCGCGTCGACCTTAACGAGGTGAGCGTGCGCGAGGGCGCGCAGGCCGTGCACCAGCGCCTCAGCGCACTGCTGGCCCACGAGCACGCGTCCTTGGCGTTGGCCCAGCGTTGCAGCGGTGTGGCTGCGCCATTGCCACTGTTCAGCGCCATGCTCAACTACCGCCATGGCGCTGAAACCAGCGCCGAGCAGCGTCAGGCATGGCAAGGCATCGAGGTGTTGGAAGGCCAGGAGCGTACCAACTACCCGCTGAGCCTGAACGTGGATGACCTGGGTGAAGGCTTCCGCCTGGTTGCCACGACCCTGGCAGAAGTGGGCGCGGCACGTATTTGCGGGCAGATGAACCAGGTGCTGGAGGCCATGGCCGAGGCCCTGGAGCAGACGCCGGAGTTGGCATTGCAGCGCTTGCCGGTGCTGGCGCCAGAGGAACGCCAGCGGGTGTTGGTGGGCTTCAATGACACCGCGGTGGCTTACGACCTTGAGCAGACCTTGCACGGGCTGATCGAGGCGCAGGTGGTGCGCACACCGGATGCGGTTGCAGTGCGGGCCGAGGAAGGTTCGCTCAGTTATCGCGAGTTGAATGAACAGGCCAACCGCCTGGCACATCACCTGATCGCGTTGGGCGTGAAGCCTGATGATCGGGTGGCGATCTGCGTCGAACGTGGGCTGTCGATGGTGGTTGGCCTGTTGGCC
>NZ_JABWRV010000043.1:0-18231 GCF_014269105.1 Pseudomonas sp. SWRI77
CGACCCGTTCAGCACTCGCCCCGGCGCACGCCTGTACCGCACCGGCGACCTGGCGCGGCACCTGAGCGATGGCAATATCGAGTACCTGGGCCGCAACGACGACCAGGTGAAGATCCATGGCCTGCGCATCGAGCTGGGTGAAATCCAGGCCGGGCTCACCGCCATCGACGGCGTCAAGGAAGCGGTCGTTATCGCCCGCGACCAGCGTCTGGTGGCGTACTACACCGGCGAGCAGCAGGCCGTGGAAGCCCTGCGCAGTGCACTGCTGGCTCATCTGCCAGCGTTCATGGTGCCCGCGCTGTTCATGCACCTGCCGGCGCTACCGCTGAGCCCCAATGGCAAGCTCGACCGCAAGGCCTTGCCGCTGCCGGACGCCGAAGCCCTGCAACACCGCGAATACCAAGCCCCCGAAGGCGACACCGAGACCCTGCTGGCCACGATCTGGGCCGAACTACTGGGCGTGGAGCGGGTAGGGCGCCACGACAACTTCTTCGAACTGGGCGGCCATTCGCTGCTGGCAGTCAGCCTCACCTCGCGCCTGCGTCAGCAAGGCCTGCATGCCGATATCCGCGTGCTGTTCGGCGAGCCGACCCTGGCTGCGTTGGCCGCCGCCATCGGCGGTGAAACCGGCGTGAGCGTGCCGGCCAACCGCATCCCGATAGATGGCACCCGCATAACCCCGGACATGCTGCCGCTCGCCGAGCTGTCCCAGGCGGCCATCGACACCCTGGTCGGGCAGATCCCAGGGGGCTTGGCCAATGTCCAGGACATCTACGGCCTGGCCCCGCTGCAACAAGGTATCCTCTACCACCACCTCGCCAGCGAGGGCGCCGACCCCTATGTGCTGCAAGCGCGCTTTGCGTTCCCGGGGCAGGCCGAACTCGATGCCTTCGCCGCGGCGTTGGATCAGGTCATTGCCCGCCACGATATCCTGCGCACCAGCATCCACTGGCAGGGCCTGGACGAACCCGTGCAGGTCGTCTGGCGCAGCACGCCTGCAGTGGCCGGCCAGGCTGGCACCACCACCCTCGACCTGAACCAGGCCCCCTTGATCCGCCTGGTGCCAAGCCCAGGCGAAGGTCGCGTGGAGGCGACCCTGCTGATTCACCACATCATTCTCGACCATGCGGCTGTCGAGCAACTGGTGGCCGAGATCACTGCGGTGCTGCAAGGCCAGGCCCTGTCGCACGCCAGCGTGCCTTACCGCAACTACGTGGCCCAGGCGCGCCTGGGCGCCGATGCCCAGGCCGACCAAGCCATGTTCGGCGAGCTGCTGGGCGACATCGACGAACCCACCACCGTGTTCGGCCTGCGCGATGCGCACAGTGATGCCAGCCGGGTGCTGGACAGCCGCCTGGCACTAGACAGCGCCCTGGCCGGCCGCCTGCGTGAGCAGGCCCGTGTGCTGGGTATCAGCGTCGCCAGCCTGGTGCACCAGGCCTGGGGGCAGGTGCTGGCGCAATTGTCCGGGCGCGAAGAGGTAGTGTTCGGCACCGTGCTGCTCGGCCGCCTGCAAGGCGGCGAGGGGGCCGAACGGGCGCTGGGCATGTTCATCAATACCTTGCCGCTGCGGGTGAGCGTGGGCGCGATGGCGGTGGCCGAGGGCGTGCGCCTGACCCACCAGCGTCTGGCGCGTTTGCTGGCCCACGAGCAAGCCTCGCTGGCCCTGGCCCAGCGTTGCAGCGCAGTGCCCGCGTCCCAGGCGCTGTTCACCAGCCTGCTCAACTTCCGCCACAGTGCCCCGGCCAAGGCCGAGCTGCGCCGGGCCTGGCAGGGTATCGAACAACTGGCCGCACATGAGCGCAGCAACTACCCACTGGTGGTCAATGTCGACGACCTGGGCGACGCCTTTGTGCTGACCGTGCAAGCGGTGCCAGAGGTCGATGGCGCGCAAGTCTGTCAGTTGCTGAGCACCGCCCTCGAACAATTGGCCGAGGCCCTTGCACAGGCACCGTCCATGGCCTTGCACCAGGTGAGCAGCCTGGCGCCAGCCGAGCGCGAGCGGGTGCTTCAAGGCTTCAACGCCACCCGCCGCGATTACCCACGCGAACAGGCGCTGCATACCCTGTTCGACACCTATGCCGCGCTCAGCCCTACTGCGCCGGCGGTGTTGCACGGTGACCGGCAATGGAGCTACGCGCAGCTCGAACAGCACGCCAACCGCCTGGCTCATCACCTGTTGGGCCTGGGCGTACGCCCTGGTGACCGGGTTGCGCTGTTGTTGCCACGCAGCATCGAACTGCTGGCGGCGCAACTGGCGGCCAGCAAGTGCGCGGCGGTGTTCGTACCGCTGGACAGCAATGCGCCGGTCGAACGCCAGGCCTTCATGCTCGATGACAGCCAGGCGCGGGTGTTGCTCACCCTCAGCAGTGAACACGTGGTGGGCCACGCCCTGCGCGTCGAGCTGGACCGCCTTGACCTTGCCGGCTACCCGCAGCAGTCTCCGGGCCTGGTGGTGGATGCCGAAAGCGCCGCCTACATCATGTATACCTCCGGCTCTACCGGCACCCCCAAGGGCGTGCAGGTACCGCACCGGGCCATCGTGCGCCTGGTGATCAACAACGGCTTCGCCGACTTCACCTGCCAGGACCGCGTCGCGTTCGCCTCCAACCCGGCGTTCGACGCCAGCACCTTGGAAGTCTGGGCGCCGCTGCTCAACGGCGGCGCAGTGGTGGTCATCGACCAGCACCAGGTGCTGTCGCGTCAGGCCCTGCGTGAGGTGTTGCTGGAGCAGGGCGTGACGGTGCTGTGGCTGACTGCCGGCTTGTTCCACCAGTTTGCCGACGACTTGCTGCCGGCCTTCGCCAAGCTGCGTTACCTGATGGTTGGCGGCGATGTACTGGACCCGGCCGTGGTCAACCGGGTATTGCGCCATGGCGCCCCGGCGCACCTGCTCAATGGCTATGGCCCGACCGAAGCCACGACGTTCAGTACCACCTACGCCATCCGTGCGGTCGATGCGGGCAGCATTCCCATCGGCAAACCGATCGGCAATGGCCGCTGCTATGTGCTCGATGCGCGTCAGCAGCCGTTGCCAGTCGGCGCGGTCGGTGAGCTGTACATCGGTGGCGACGGCGTCGCCCTGGGTTACCTCGGCCAGCCCGCGCTGACCGCCGAACGCTTCCTCGACGACCCGTTCAGCCGCGAGCCGGGTGCGCGCATGTACCGCAGTGGCGACCTGGCCTGCTGGCAGGCCGACGGTACCTTGCGCTACCTGGGCCGTGCCGACCAGCAGATCAAGCTGCGCGGCTTCCGTGTCGAACTGGGCGAGATCGAAGCGCGCCTGGGGGCGTGCGCCGGTATCCGCGAGACGGCGGTGGTGGTGCGCGAAGATGTGCCGGGCGACAAGCGCCTGGTGGCTTATTTCACCGCCAGTGAGCCTGCCCCAGGCATTGCCGAACTGCACCAGCAGTTGCAAGGCCAGTTGCCGGACTACATGCTGCCGGCCGCCTATGTCTGCCTGGGTGGGCTGCCGCTGACCGCCAACGGCAAGCTTGACCGCAGTGCCTTGCCGCAGCCAGGCAGTGATGCCGTGCTGAACCGTGCGTTCGAGGCTCCGCAGGGTGAGGTCGAAACCACCTTGGCAGCGATCTGGGCCGAGCTGCTCAAGGTCGCGCAGGTCGGCCGCCACGACCATTTCTTCGAACTGGGCGGCCACTCGCTGCTGGCCGTGACCCTGGTCGAGCGCATGCGCAAGGCCGGCCTTGGCGCCGATGTGCGTGTGCTGTTTGCCCAACCGACGCTGGCAGCTTTGGCTGCTGCGGTGGGCAGCGGGCGCGAAGTGCAGGTGCCGGCCAACCGTGTGCCGCAAGGTGCCCGCCACATTACCCCGGACATGCTCAGCCTGATCACGCTCGACCAGGCCAGTATCGACCGTATCGTCGCCACCGTACCCGGCGGCGCGGCCAATGTGCAGGAGATCTACCCGCTGGCGCCGTTGCAGGAGGGCATCCTGTACCACCACCTGAGCGCCGCACAGGGCGACCCGTATCTGCTGCAATCGCGCCTGGCGTTCGACAACCTGGCGCAGTTGCAGCGCTGGGCGGGTGCCTTGCAGCAGGTCATCGACCGGCACGACATCCTGCGTACTGCGGTGGTCAGTGAAGGCTTGGAGCACGCCGTGCAGGTGGTATGGCGTGAAGCGCGGATGCAGGTGTGCGCAATCGACGACTTGGCCGCCGGCTCGGTGATCGACGCCTTGCAGGCACGCTTCGACGCCCGCCACCAGCGCCTGGACTTGTCGCGTGCACCGCTGTTGCGCCTGCTGCATGCCGACGACCCGGCCAACCAGCGTGTGGTGGCGATGTTGCAGTTCCACCACCTGGCCCTGGACCACACCGCCATGGAAGTCATCGCCAGCGAGATGCAGGCGGTGCTGGCGGGCCATGGCGAGCGTTTGCCGGCGCCAGTGCCTTACCGCACCTATGTCGCCCAGGCGCGCCTGGGGGCCGACGATGCCGGCCACGAGGCGTTCTTCCGCGACATGCTGGGCGACCTCGACGCGCCAACCTTGCCGTTCGGTCTGGCCGATGTGCAGGGGGATGGCCGCGCCATCGAAGAAGCCCGCCTGGCCATCGATGCCAGCTTGGCACGCGGCCTGCGCGAGCAGGCGCGACGCCTCGGGGTGAGCGCCGCCAGCCTGGCGCACCTGGCCTGGGCACGGGTGCTCGGGGTGCTCGCCAACCGCACCGATGTGGTATTCGGCACGGTACTGATGGGGCGCTTGCAGGGCGGCGAAGGGGCCGACCGGGCGTTGGGCGTGTTCATCAATACCCTGCCGCTGCGCATCGACCTCTGCGCACCCGTGGCGCAAGCGGTGCGCATCACCCACCAGCGGCTCTCGGCGTTACTGGCGCACGAGCACGCGTCCTTGGCATTGGCCCAGCGTTGCAGTGGCGTGGCGGCCTCCACGCCGTTGTTCAGCGCCTTGTTCAACTACCGGCACAGCACGGCAGGGGCACCTGCCGAGGCCGATACCGGCACCCCGGGCGTGCGCCTGCTGGGCGGCGAGGAGCGCAGCAATTACCCGCTGACCCTGAGTGTCGACGACCTGGGTGAAGGGTTTGCCCTGAGCGTGCTGGCCCAGGAGGGCATCGGCGCCGAACGGGTTGCTGGCTGGATGAACCAGGCCCTGATCGAGCTGTTGCAGGCCCTGACCCAAACGCCGGACAAACCGGTGGATACGTTGTCGATCCTCGACCCGGCAGCGCGCCGACAGGTGCTGGAAGCCTTCAATACCACCGCACGCGACTACCCGAAAGGGTTCACCGTGCACGCCCTGGTCGAAGCCCAGGCGGCCCGCACGCCGCAAGCGGCGGCGTTGGTGCAGGATGGCCAGGTGCTGAGCTATGGCGAGCTGAACCGCAGCGCCAACCGCCTCGCCCACCACCTGATCGAGCGTGGGGTAAAGGTCGGCGACCGGGTTGCGTTGTGCTTGCCGCGTACCCTGGAGCGCGTGCTGGCACTGCTGGCCGTGCTCAAGGCCGGTGCAGCCTACGTGCCGATCGACCCGGCGTACCCGGCCGAGCGCATCGCCTACCTGCTCGAAGACAGCGCACCGGCACTGGTGCTGGTCGAGTCCGCCACCCTGGCGCTGGTCGGCGAGACCCCTTGCGTCCAGTTGCACCGCGATGCCTGGCAGGGCGCAGCCGACAGCAACCCGCGTGTGGCTGGCCTGGATGATCGCCAACTGGCGTACGTGATCTACACCTCCGGCTCTACCGGCCAGCCCAAAGGGGTGATGGTCGAGCACGCCACACTGGCCAACCTGGTGCATTGGCACGGTGAGGCCTTTGCCCTGAACGCTGGTAGCCATACCAGCACGGTGGCCGGTTTCGGCTTCGATGCGGTGGCCTGGGAGGTTTGGCCGGCGTTGTGTACCGGGGCCGTGCTGCACCTGCCGCCTGCGCGTATCGCCGCTGAGCACGTCGATGAACTGCTCGACTGGTGGCTTGCGCAACCGCTGGCGGTCAGCTTCCTGCCAACGCCGGTGGCCGAGCAAGCGCTGCGCCGCGAGCGCCAGCACCCGACCTTGCGCACGCTGCTGGTCGGGGGGGATCGCCTGCGCCAGTTCGAGCGTGACCCAGGCTTTGCCCTGGTCAACAACTATGGGCCCACCGAGGCCACGGTGGTTGCCACCTCCGGGCAGTTGGCGGCGGCCGGTGCGCTGCATATCGGCATGCCGATCGCCAACACCCGGGTGTATGTGCTCGACGAACGCCAGCAACCGCTGCCAGTGGGCGCCGTGGGCGAGTTGTACATTGGCGGGGCGGGGGTCGCCCGCGGTTACTTCAACCGCCCGCAACTGACCGCAGAGCGCTTTGTCGCCGACCCGTTCAGCGGGCAACCCGAGGCGCGGCTGTACCGCACGGGTGACCTGGTGCGCTGGAACGCTGACGGCACCCTCGACTACCTGGGCCGTAACGACGACCAGGTGAAGATCCGTGGTGTACGCGTGGAGCTTGGCGAGATCGAAAGCGTGTTGGCCGCCCAGCCCGGTATTGGCGATGCGGTGGTGCTGGTGCGCGGCGAGCGGTTGCTGGCCTGGTTCACCGAAACCGCACCGGTGGCCGTGGACACACTGCGCCAGGCGTTGCAGGCAAGCCTGCCCGCGCACCTGGTGCCGATGGCCTTCATGCACCTGCCGGCATTGCCGTTGACCAGCCATGGCAAGCTTGACCGCAACGCGTTGCCCGACCCCGACCCGAACCTGCTCGCAGGCCAGGCCCACGTTGCCCCGCAAGGTGAGGTGGAAACCGCCCTCGCGGCAGTATGGGCCGACATGCTGGGCGTCGAACGCGTGGGCCGGCACGACAACTTCTTCGAGCTGGGTGGCCATTCGCTGCTGGCCGTGAACCTGACCGCGCGCCTGCGCCGGGAAGGCTTGCAGGTCGATGTGCGCACGCTGTTCGGCCAACCGACCGTGGCGGCGCTGGCAGCAACCCTGGGCCAGGGAGGCCAGGTGCAGGTGCCGGCCAACCTGATCCCGGCTGGCTGCCAGCACATCACCCCGGGCATGCTGCCCCTGATCGCGCTGGAGCAGGCGGCCATCGAGCGCATCGTTGCCCAGGTGCCGGGCGGCGCCAGCAATGTGCAGGACATCTACCCGTTGGCGCCGTTGCAGGAGGGCATTCTCTATCACCACCTCAGCGCGCAGGCCCATGACCCTTATGTGTTGCAGTCACGCTTCGCCTTTGCCAGCCGCGAGCACCTGGACCACTTTGCCACAGCGCTGGGCAAGGTCATCGCCAGGCATGACGTGCTGCGCACTGCTGTGCTTTGGCAGGGCCTGCCGCAAGCCGTGCAGGTGGTCTGGCGGCATGCGCCGTTGTCGGTCATGCCGGGCGGCGATGAGCGCGATGCAACGCTCGACCTGGGCCAGGCACCGCTGATCCGCCTGCGCTACACCCAGCAGCCGGGTACGGAACGTATCGAAGCGACCCTGCAGTTCCACCACATCGTGCTCGACCACACCGCCATGGAGGTGGTCGGCGAGGAACTGATCGGTTACCTGCAGGGCGCTGGCGAGCCGGCGCAGGCGCCGGTGCCATATCGCAACTATGTAGCCCAGGCGCGCCTGGGTATCAGCCAGGCCGAACACGAAGCGTTCTTCCGCGAGCAGTTGGCGGATATCGACGAACCGACCCTGCCGTTCGGCCTCAGCGATGTACAAGGCGATGGCCGCGACATCGAAGAGGCCCAGCTGTGGCTGCGGGACGACCTGGCACAACGTCTGCGTCAGCACGGCCGGCAGCTGGGGATCAGCGTTGCCAGCCTATTCCACCTGGCGTGGGCACGCCTGCTGGCGGCTGCCAGCGGCAAGGACCAGGTGGTGTTCGGCACGGTGCTGCTTGGCCGTTTGCAAGGCGGCGAAGGCGCCGAGCGGGCGCTGGGCATGTTCATCAACACCTTGCCGCTGCGGGTCGACCTGAACGAAGTGAGCCTGCGCGAGGGTGCGCAGGCCGTGCATCAGCGCCTCAGCGCCTTGCTGGCCCATGAGCACGCATCCTTGGCATTGGCCCAGCGTTGCAGTGGCGTGGCTGCACCCTTGCCGTTGTTCAGCGCCATGCTCAACTACCGGCACAGTACGCAGGTCACTGACAGCCAGCGTCAGGCTACCCAGGGTATGGAGAACCTCGAGAGCCAGGAGCGCAGCAACTACCCGTTGGGCCTGAACGTGGACGACCTGGGTGAAGGCTTCCGCCTGGTTGCCATGACCCCGGCCGAAGTGGGTGCGGCTCGTATTTGCGGGCAGATGAACCAGGTGCTGGAGGCCATGGCCGAGGCCCTGGAGCAGACGCCTGAGTTGGCGTTGCAGCGCTTGCCGGTGCTGGAGCCAGAGGAGCGCCAGCGGGTGTTGGTGGGCTTCAATGATACGGCGGCGGCGTACGACCTTGAGCAGACCCTGCATGGGCTGATCGAAGCTCAGGTCGTGCGCACACCGGATGCGGTTGCAGTGCGGGCCGAGGAAGGTTTGTTGAGCTACCGCGAGCTGAACGAACAGGCCAACCGCCTGGCACATCACCTGATCGCGTTGGGCGTGAAGCCTGATGATCGGGTGGCGATCTGCGTCGAACGTGGGCTGTCGATGGTGGTTGGCCTGTTGGCCATCCTCAAGGCGGGCGGCGCCTATGTGCCGGTGGACCCGGATTACCCGACCGAACGCGTGCGCCACATGCTGAGCGACAGCGCGCCGGTGGCGGTGCTGGTGCACAGCGCTACGCGACACGTACCGGAAGCGGCCCGGCTAATTGATCTGGACCAGCCAACCTGGAACGCGCAGCCTTCCAGCAACCCGGTAGTTTCTGCGTTGACCCCGCATCATCTGGCCTACGTGATCTACACCTCAGGCTCTACAGGCTTGCCGAAAGGTGTGATGAACGAGCACGCCGGTGTGGTCAACCGCCTGCTGTGGATGCAGGACGCCTACAACCTCGGCGCAGAAGACGTTGTCTTGCAAAAGACCCCATTCAGCTTCGACGTGTCTGTATGGGAGTTCCTCTGGCCGCTGCAAACCGGCGCACGCCTGGTCATGGCTCGTCCCGGTGGCCATCGCGATCCGGAGTACCTGCGTCAGGTGATCCGCAGCGAAGGCGTCACCACCTTGCACTTCGTGCCATCGATGCTGGATGTGTTCCTGGCCCACGGCGACGCTTCGGCAGATGCCCTCAAGCGCGTGCTGTGCAGCGGTGAAGCCCTGCCGGGCAGCCTGGTACGGCGCTTCCACGCGCAGTTGCCAACGGTCGAACTGCATAACCTGTATGGCCCGACAGAAGCGGCGGTGGACGTCAGCGTCTGGCATTGCATGACGGCGCCGGACAACACCCCAATCGGCAAGCCCATCGCCAACACCACGCTGTACGTGCTCGATACGCTGGGCCAGCCAGTACCGCAAGGCGTCGCTGGCGAGCTGTTCATCGGCGGTGTGCAAGTCGCCCGTGGCTACCTCAACCGCGCCGAACTGACCGCCGAACGCTTCATCGACGACCCGTTCAGCACTCGCCCCGGCGCACGCCTGTACCGCACCGGCGACCTGGCGCGGCACCTGAGCGATGGCAATATCGAGTACCTGGGCCGCAACGACGATCAGGTGAAGATCCATGGCCTGCGCATCGAGCTGGGTGAAATCCAGGCCGGGCTCACCGCCATCGACGGCGTCAAGGAAGCGGTCGTTATCGCCCGCGACCAGCGTCTGGTGGCGTACTACACCGGCGAGCAGCAGGCCGTGGAAGCCCTGCGCAGTGCACTGCTGGCTCATCTGCCAGCGTTCATGGTGCCCGCGCTGTTCATGCACCTGCCGGCGCTACCGCTGAGCCCCAATGGCAAGCTCGACCGCAAGGCCTTGCCGCTGCCGGACGCCGAAGCCCTGCAACACCGCGAATACCAAGCCCCCGAAGGCGACACCGAGACCCTGCTGGCCACGATCTGGGCCGAACTGCTGGGCGTGGAGCGGGTAGGGCGCCACGACAACTTCTTCGAACTGGGCGGCCACTCACTGCTGGCAGTGACCCTGACCTCCCGCCTGCGCGACCAAGGCCTGGAAGCCGATGTGCGCGCCCTGTTCGACCAACCGACATTGGCAGGCTACGCAGCCATCACAGACAGAATGGAGATCGTCCTGTGAGCATCAACCAACTACTGGCAACACTGACGGCCAAAAACGTGCAGCTGGCGCTGAAGGACGGCCAGCTGGCCGTCCAGGGCAATCGCCAGGCCTTGACCGACGCCACACTGGTGGCGCAACTGCGCGAGCACAAGCCGGCGCTGGTGGCGATGATCGAGCGCGGCGAGTACGTGGCCGTGAGACAGGGCGCGGTGCAGGTGCCGGCAAACCTGATCGCGCCTGGCTGCACACGCATCACCCCGCAAATGCTCAACCTGATCGACCTCGACCAGGACACCCTCGATGGCATCGTTGCCTGCATCCCCGGCGGCGCGGCCAATGTGCAGGACATCTACCCGCTGGCACCCTTGCAGCAGGGCATGTTGTTCCACCATGCCAGCGCCACCGACAGCGACCCTTACGTGATGCAGGCGCGTTTCGTGTTCGCCAGCGAAGCACGCCTGCAGGCGTTCGCCGAGGCCCTGCGCGGGGTGATCGCCCGCCACGATATCCTGCGCACCTCGGTGCACTGGGAAGGGCTGGAAACACCGGTACAGGTGGTGTGGCGCCGTGCCGACCTGCAAGTGGCGACACTGCCCGCCAGCGACCCCCAGCGCGGCACGCTCGACTTGACCCAGGCGCCGCTGATCCGCCTGCTACGTGACGCCCCAGAGGCCGATGGCGCATTGAGTGCCACCCTGCAGTTTCATCACATCGCCATGGACCACAGTGCCCTGGAGGTGGTGCGCCACGAACTGATCGCGTTTCTGGCGGGCGAGGGCGAGCGCCTGGGCACGCCGGTGCCGTTTCGCAACTACGTGGCGCAGGCCGTGCTGGGGATCAGCGAGGCCGAGCACGAGGCGTTCTTCCGCGACATGCTGGAGGGCATTGATGAATCGACTCTGGCGTATGGCATCCAGGATGTGCAAGGCGTTGGCGAAGTGCACAACGAGCACTCGCTCGACCTGCCGCTCGCCCTGTGCCAGCAACTGCGCACCCTGGCGCGCAGCCTGGGGGTGAGCGTCGCCAGCGTGTTCCACCTGGCCTGGGGGCGTGTGCTGGGGGGGCTGACCGGCCGTGAGCAGGTGGTGTTCGGCACGGTACTGATGGGGCGCCTGCAAGGGGCCGAAGCCACTGACCGGGCGTTGGGGATTTTCATCAACACCCTGCCAGTACGTGTGGACCTGGGCAGCGAGGACCTGGCAACGGCCATTCGCGCCACCCACCAGCGGCTGAGTGCATTGATGCGCCACGAACACGCGCCCCTGGCGCTGGCCCAGCGTTGCAGCGGTGTGGCAGCGCCGGCGCCGCTGTTCAATGCCTTGCTCAACTACCGTCACAGCGCGGTGGACACTGCCCAGCCTCGCCGCGCAGCCCTGGCGGGTATCGACATCGTCGAGTCCGCCGAGGCCACCAACTACCCGTTGACCTTGAGCGTCGATGACCTGGGCGAGGGCTTTCGCCTGACCTTGCTGGCCAGTGCCGAGGTCCCGGCGCAGCGCGTCTGCGGGTATTTGCAGCAGGTCCTTGAAGGCCTGTTGCAGGCCCCTCAGGCAGCGGTCATGGCGCTTGCCATGCTGCCTGACAGCGAGCGCCAGCAACTGCTGGAAACGTTCAACGATTACCCGGCCAGCTACGAACGGCAGCTGGCGCTGCACCAGCGCATCGCACAACTGGCCGAGCAGTACCCTGACCACGTTGCCGCCACCTGCGCCGGCGCGTGCCTGACTTACGCCGCGCTCAACCGCCAGGCCAATGCCCTTGCGCAGCACCTGATCAGCCTGGGGGTGCGGCCCGATGACCGTGTCGCCGTGGTCGCCCGGCGCAGCCTGGAGACGCTGGTTGGCTTGTTGGCTGTGCTCAAGGCAGGGGCGGGCTACGTGCCGGTAGACCCGGCCCACCCGGATGAGCGCGTGCACTACCTGCTCAGCGACAGCGGCCCGGTGGTGGTACTGACGCAACAGGCATTGCAGGCGCGCCTGGGGCCCGTCGAGGTGCCGGTGCTGCTGCTGGACCAGCCGGGCTGGCCCGCCTGCGACAGTAACCCCCTTGTGCCCGGCCTGGATGCAAGCAACCTGGCCTATGTGATCTACACCTCGGGCTCGACCGGTCAGCCCAAGGGGGTGATGGTTGAGCACCGCACGGTCAACAACCTGGTCGACTGGCATTGCCGCGCCTTCGACCTGTGCCCTGGCCGGCACACGTCGAGCCTGGCCGGCTTTGGTTTCGATGCCATGGCCTGGGAAGTCTGGCCGGCGTTGTGTGCCGGGGCCACGTTGCACCTGGCGCCGGCATCCCAGGGCAACGAAGACCTCGACGCCATGCTCGCCTGGTGGCAGGCACAGCCGCTGGACGTCAGTTTCCTGCCCACGCCGGTGGCCGAATACGCCTTCAATCACCAGCTCGAACACCCGACTTTGCGCACTCTGTTGATCGGCGGCGACCGCCTGCGCCAGTTCAACCGCACCCAGCGCTTTGCCGTGGTCAACAACTACGGCCCCACTGAAACCACCGTGGTGGCCAGCTCTGGCGTGTTGGAGCCCGGCGCGGCGCTGCACATCGGCCGGCCGGTCGATAACGCGCGCCTGTATGTCCTCGACGCCCATCAGCAACCTGTCGCGCTGGGCGTGCCAGGGGAGCTGTACATTGGCGGTGCCGGGGTTGCCCGGGGCTACCTGAACCGCCCGGCATTGACCGCCGAGCGCTTCCTTGACGACCCCTTCGTCGCCACGGCCGGTGGGCGTATGTACCGCACGGGCGACCTGGTGCGCTGGTTGCCCGACGGCACCCTGGACTACCTGGGGCGCAACGACGACCAGGTCAAGATCCGCGGCGTACGCATCGAACTGGGCGAAATCGAAAGCCGCCTGAGCGCCTTGGCCGGCATCGATGAGGCGGTGGTGCTGGCCCGCGAGGACCAGCCCGGCCAGCCACGGCTGGTGGCTTACTTCACCGCCCAGGCTGACGTCGAGCCGCTCACCCCCGAAGGCCTGCGTGCCCAGTTGCAGGCGCACTTGCCCGAATACATGGTGCCGGTGGCGTTCGTCGCGCTGCAGGCGTTGCCGCTGACCGCCAATGGCAAACTCGACCGCCGGGCATTGCCGCAGCCTGACCGCTCGGCATTGTTCGAGCAGGGTTACGAGGCCCCCGTGGGCGAGCTGGAGCAGGCCCTGGCGCACGTGTGGGCCGAGCTGCTGCAGGTCGAACGCGTCGGCCGTCGCGACCATTTCTTCAGCCTTGGCGGCCATTCCTTGCTGGCCATGCGCATGGTCTCCCAAGTGCGCGTGCGCCTGGGCGTCGAGCTGAGCCTGAGCGAACTGTTCGCCAACCCGGAGCTGGCTGCGGTGGCCGACGTGCTGGCCAAGGCCGAGCGCAGCGAGCTGCCGGCGATATGCCCGGTGCCACGCGATGCGCCGCTGCCAATGTCGTTTGCCCAGCAGCGGTTGTGGTTTCTGGCGCAGATGGACGGCGGCAACCAGGCTTACAACGTGCCGATGGCCCTGGGCCTGCGCGGGCCACTGGACGCGGATGCCCTCGAGACTGCATTGCTGCGGATCATCGAGCGCCACGAAACCTTGCGCAGCCGCTTCGTGCCGCGTGATGCCAGTGCCGAGGTGGTGTTTGCAGCCACAGCGGGTGGCGAGTGGTTCCAGCGCGAAGGCATTGGCGCCGATGCCCTGCCAGCCCGCTTGCATGAAGCGGCCAGTGCGCCGTTCGACCTGGCCCACGGGCCGTTGCTGCGGGCGTGTCTGCTGCGCCTGGGCGCCGAGCATCATGTGCTGGCCTTGACCGTGCACCATATCGTCGCCGACGGCTGGTCGCTGGGTGTGCTCACCCACGAGTTGAGCGCGCTGTACACCGCCATCTGCCAAGGCAGGGATGAACCACTGCCGGCGTTGGCCATTCAGTATGGCGATTACGCCGTTTGGCAGCGCCGCTGGCTATCCGGCGCCCAGTTGCAGCGCCAGGCCGATTACTGGCGCCAGGCCCTGGACGGCGCGCCTAGCCTGCTCAAGCTACCCAGCGACCGCCCACGCCCCGAGCGCCAGGACTTTGCCGGGGCAAGCCTGCCACTGCAGCTGGAGCCACGCCTGGCGGCGGGCCTGCGCACCCTGGCCCAGCGTCATGGGGTGACGCTGTACATGGCCGTGCTCAGCGCCTGGGCTGGCGTGCTGTCGCGGTTGTCCGGCCAAGCTGAGGTGGTGATCGGTTGCCCTGTGGCGGGCCGCGGCCGTGCCGAGCTGGAGCCCTTGGTGGGCGTGTTCGTCAATACCCTGGCCGTGCGCATCGACACTGCAACAGCACCGACAGCGCACGCCCTGCTAGAGCAGGTGCGCGCGCGTGTACTGGACGCCCAGGCGCACCAGGACTTGCCGTTCGAACAGGTGGTGGAAATCGTCCGCCCGCTGCGCAGCCTGGGCCATACGCCGTTGTTCCAGGCCACCCTGAACTGGCAGGCCACCGAGGGTGCCGCCTTGCAGTTGCCGGGCCTGCAACTGGAAGCCGTGGCCCAGGCTGGCCAGGTGGCCAAGTTCGACCTGACGCTGAACCTTGGCGAGCATGGCGACAACTTGCGTGGCAGCCTCGACTACGCCACTTCGCTGTTCGACGAAGCCACCGTGCGGCGCTATGTGGGCTACTTCGAGACGTTGATGTGGGCCATGATCGATAACGATCAACAGCCACTGGCGCAGGTGCAGCTGGTTGGCGACGCAGAACGCCAGGCATTACTGAATGGCTTCAATGCCACCCAGCGCGACTACCCTCGCGAATGTGCGGTGGACCGCCTGTTCGAACAGCGCGTGGCCCGCCACCCGCTGGCACTGGCGGCGGTGCATGGCGACCAGTCCGTGGACTACGCCACGCTTAATGAACGCGCCAACCGCCTGGCGCATTACCTGATGGGCACCGGTGTGGCGCCGGGCGCCTGCGTTGCGGTGTTGTTGCCGCGCTCGTTGCAACTGCTGGTGGCGCAACTGGCAGTGCTCAAGTGTGGTGCGGTCTATGTACCGTTGGACATCCATGCCCCCGCCGATCGCCAGGCGTTCATGGTCGAGGACTGCCTGGCCGCCGCAGTGCTGACGCTTGCCGCTACGCCAGTCGATCTTGCGGTGCGGCGTGTGAACCTCGACCAACTGTCACTCGACGACCAGCCCGGCCACAACCCTGGGCTGGCCCAGGACGCTGGGAGCACGGCCTATGTGATGTACACCTCCGGCACCACCGGCAAACCCAAGGGCGTTTGCGTCACGCACCGGGGCATCGCGCGGCTGGTGCTGAACGACAGCTTTGCCGAACTGACGGCGGGCGACCGTATCGCCTTCGCCTCCAACCCGGCATTCGATGCCAGCACCCTGGAGGTCTGGGGCGCACTGCTCAACGGCGGGCAGGTGCGGGTGATCGATCACCACACGCTGGTCGACCCGCAGCGTTTCGCGGCGGCGCTGGTGGACCAAGGCATCACCGTGCTGTTCCTGACCACGGCGCTGTTCAACCAGTACGTGCAACTGATCCCCGATGCCCTGGCGCTGCTGCGCGTGCTGATCAGCGGCGGTGAGCGTGCAGAGCCCGCGGCCTTCCGTACGCTGCTGCAGAAGGCGCCTGGGTTGCGCCTGGTCAATGGCTACGGGCCGACCGAAACCACCACCTTCGCGGTCACTTTCGAAGTGCATGAACTGGCGCCGAACGCGCCTCAGGTGCCGATTGGCCGGCCTATCGGCAACACACAGGTGTATGTGCTGGACGCCTGGCAGCAACCCGTGCCGCAGGGTGTGGTCGGTGAGCTGTACATCGGCGGTGACGGTGTAGCCCTGGGCTACCTGAATCGCCCGGAGCTGACGGCGCAGCGTTTCATCGATGACCCGTTCAGCCAGCAACCCGGTGCCAGGCTGTACCGCACCGGCGACTTGGTGCGCTGGCAGTCTGACGGCCTACTGGAGTGCCTGGGGCGCAATGACGACCAGGTCAAGATCCGCGGCTACCGGATCGAGCTGGGTGAAATCGAGCAGCAGTTGGCCTTGGCACCGGGGGTTGGCGAGGTGGTGGTGATGGCCGTGCCTGGCGAACAGGGGCCGCTGCGGCTGGTGGCCTGGTTCACCCCGCTCGAGGCAGCGCTGCAGGCCACAGAGCTGCGCGCGTTCCTGCGTGGCCGCTTGCCGGAGTACATGGTGCCGAGCGCCTTTGTCGCGTTGCCACGGATGCCCCTGAACAACAACGGCAAGGTCGATCGCCAGGCCTTGCCGGCACCGGGGCCCCAGGACCTTGCGCTGACGGCTTACGAAGCGCCCGAAGGCGAGCGCGAGCAGGCACTGGCCACGCTGTGGGGCGAACTGCTGCAACTGCAGAGCGTCGGGCGCCAGGACCGCTTCTTCGAACTGGGGGGCCATTCGTTGCTGGCGATGCGCATGGTGGCCCAGGTTCGCCAACGCCTGGGCCTTGAGCTGGCCCTGGGCGATCTGTTCGCCGATGACAGCCTGGCGGCGGTGGCGGCGCGCCTGGCCCATGACGGCAATGCGTTGCCGGCTATCCAGCCGGGCCCACGCCAGGGCGCCTTGCCGTTGTCGTTCGCCCAGCAGCGGCTGTGGTTTCTGGCGCAGATGGAAGAGGCCAGTGCGGCCTATCACATTCCGCTGGCCCTGCGCTTGCAGGGCCGCCTGGACCGCGCGGCGCTGGAGCGGGCCTTGCGGCGCCTGGTCGAGCGCCATGAGATTTTGCGCAGCCATTTTGTGGAGCGGGACGGCGAGCCGCAGGTGGTACTGGCCAGCGGCAGCGATGGCTTCCAGCTTGGCTGGGAAATCTGCAGTGGGCTGGATGAGCTAGCGCTGGCGGCGCTGATTCGCGAGGAGGCCGGCCGACCCTTCGCCCTGGCCAGGGACTTGCCGGTGCGGGCGCGCATGCTGCAGCTCGCCCCGGACCACCATGTGCTGTTGCTGACCTTGCATCACCTGGTGGCCGATGGCTGGTCGCTGGCGGTGTTGGTACGCGAGCTTGGCGCGCTGTACCAGGCCTTCGGCAGCGGTGGCGACGACCCGTTGCCAGCCTTGCCTGTGCAGTACATCGACTATGCCCTGTGGCAGCGGCACTGGCTGAGCGGCGATGCGCTGCGCCAGCAGGCCGATTACTGGGTCGGCCAGTTGGCCGGGGCACCGGCGCTGATCAGCCTGCCCTGGGACCACCCACGGCCCGAGCGCCAGCAATATGCCGGTGACAGCGTCGCGGTGTGCCTGGAGCCGCGCTTGAGCCGCGACTTGAAAGCGCTGTGCCGGCGCCATGGCGTGACGCCTTACATGCTGTTCATGGCGGCCTGGGCGGTGCTGTTGAGCCGGCTGGCTGGCCAGGACGAAGTGGTGATCGGCTCGCCCGTGGCCAACCGCAGGCAAGCCGAAGTGGATGGCCTGGTCGGCATGTTCGTGAACGCCATGGCGTTGCGCGTGCAGACTTCGGATGCACCGGATGTCGCCACGTTGCTGGCCAGGGTCAAGGCTGTGGTGCTGGCCGGGCAGGCGCACCAGGACCTGCCGTTCGAGCAGGTGGTCGAGCTGCTGCGCCCACGCCGCAGCCTGGCGCATACGCCGCTCTACCAGGCCACCCTGGACTGGGAGGCCAGCCCGGAGCGGCAGGCGCTGCAGTTGGCCGACCTGACGGTGAGCGCAGTGGGTGGGCCGGCATGCATTGCCAAGTTTGACCTGAGCCTGAGCCTGGGCGAGTCTGGCGATGGCTTTGCTGGCGGTATCGTCTACGCGACAGCCCTGTTCGAGCGGGCCACCATCGAGCGTTATGCGGGGTATTTCGAACAGTTACTGTGGACCTTCGCTGAAAGTGATCGGGCCATCCCTGCCCATACCGGGTTGCCCGATGCCGATGAGCGCAAGCGGTTGCTGCAGGGCTTCAACGATACTGCGGTGGCTTACGACCTTGAGCAGACCCTGCATGGGCTGATCGAAGCTCAGGTCGTGCGCACACCGGATGCGGTTGCAGTGCGGGCCGAGGAAGGTTTGTTGAGCTACCGCGAGCTGAACGAACAGGCCAACCGCCTGGCACATCACCTGATCGCGTTGGGCGTGAAGCCTGATGATCGGGTGGCGATCTGCGTCGAACGTGGGCTGTCGATGGTGGTTGGCCTGTTGGCC